>CAMVEM010000111.1 GCA_947166515.1 uncultured Clostridia bacterium
AAGAAGAAAGCAAGATACATCCCGACCGTAACCGTATTACCCGTGCGGTCGGCGCAGAGCGCAACATTACCCCCGATTATTTTGAAATAGACCTTGAGGAAGGGCATATACTGCTGTTTTCATCCGACGGGCTCCATGCTTACGGAGATGACGCAGAGATAGCAGAAATAATAGTAAACAATCCGATATCAAAGTCGTGTGATCTTCTTATAGATTACGCGCTCGGAAACGGCGGCAGAGACAACGTATCGGTCGCTGTGGTAGAAGTATAAATATAAAAAGTATAATGTGAAATGTCCCTGAAAGGAACTGAGTTTAATGGACAAGAATATAGGAAAGAAGCTTGACAACCGCTATGAGCTTACCGAACTTATCGGTGTGGGCGGAATGGCGGATATATATAAAGCGACCGACCTTACGGAAAATCGCACAGTCGCAGTAAAGATACTGAAGAACGAGTTTGCGAAGAGCGAGGATTTCCTGCGCCGTTTCCGCAATGAGTCAAAGGCGATAGCACTTCTTTCTCATAAGAATATAGTTAAGATATATGATGTCGGATTCACTGATAAGATCCAGTACATCGTAATGGAATATATAGACGGCATCACACTGACCGAATATATCGAGCGTCAGGGAGTCCTCAAATGGAGAGATGCCATACACTTCACCACACAGATACTCCGCGCGCTCCAGCACGCTCATGACAGGGGTATCGTACACAGAGACATAAAATCTCAGAACGTTATGCTCATGGCTGACGGAACTATCAAGGTCATGGATTTCGGCATAGCGCATTTTAACCGTGAGACAGACAAGACTATCTCCGAAAAGGCGATAGGCTCAGTTCATTATATAAGTCCCGAGCAGGCAAGGGGAGAAGTGACCGACGAAAAGAGCGACATATACTCGGTCGGAGTAATGCTGTATGAGATGCTAACCGGCGTTAAGCCTTTTGACGGCGACAATCCCGTGACTATCGCGCTTAAGCACATGCAGACCCAGCCTAAGAGAATGACCGAGATAAACAGTTCTATCCCCGAAGGTCTGGAGGAAATAACGATAAAGGCTATGCAGAAGGAGCCTTCAAAGCGTTATCAGACTGCCGGCGAGATGATAAAGGATATCGAGGAGTTCAAGAAAAATCCGAGCATCGTATTTGAATATAAATATTTTTCTACTGACGGTTCTACCAAGTATTTCGATAAAGTCACGCCCGAGGATATGCAGAGAGCCGAAAACAACACATCGCATAAGCCGAAAAAACGCTCTGTGAACATCGGAGACGACGATGATGACGCAGATGATGATGACGGATATGACGATGAGGACGAGAATGAGGACGACGACGAATACTTCGATGATGAGTTTTATTATGAACGCAGAAGAAGATCGCCTGTTCTTCCTATTTTGTTTGCGCTTGCAACGGCATTTGTCATAATGGCTGCATGGCTTATGTACAAGGTAGTGACCGAAAAGATAGAAGTCGTGGAAGAAGCTGCGGGCGAAGAAGTAAGAATGCCCAGCCTTATAAATATGACATGGGACGAAGTTTTGGAGGAATACAAGGATTTCAATTTTACGCCCGTGCTCAAATATGATCCGGAAACTCCGAAAAATGTTGTCATCAATCAGAGTGTTCAGCCCGGAAGACCCATAAAGAAGAAACAGAATGTCGAAGTCACGGTCAGCAACGGCCCGAAGCTTGTAGAGATAGATGATTTTACGAACAAGAATATCGACGACGTAATATCAAAGCTCAGCAATCAGGAGCTTAAATATACCATAACCTGGACGGAAGACGACAGCGTTCAGAAAGACTGCGTGATAAAGACCACTCCTGCTGCAGGTGAGTGGGTACAGATCGGTTCGAACGTAAATTGTGTCGTTAGTCTCGGCCAGAGCAATGAGACCACACAGGTTCCGCTTCTTCTGAACCTTTCTATCCAGAGCGCCAGAAAGAGAGCTGCGGAATACAATATCCTGCTGACTGAGGTATATGAAGCGAACAGTGAAGTCAAGAAGGATCATGTTATACGTCAAAGCATTGACGCAACAACGATAGTTGATAAGAATACTATGATAGAGATAGTCATAAGCACAGGCGGCGCGGAAGAACGCAGCACATCTATCGTTATAGACATTCAGGGTGCGGCAAAGGGCGAATTTGAGTTCAAGTATTATATAGACGGCACGCTGCAGGAAAATATGACTGTTATAAAGAATCTTAGCCTTATCACGGACGGCGGATTTGAATGGCCTATGACCAACAGCGGCGTTCATGAATATGCTGTAAGGGTACGCTCGATAGATACCGGAGCGGAAGGAACGTTCTTCAAATGCCGGGTAGATTTCACAAAGGATCCGCCGACAAAGTATTACGGCGAAGACGGAGACTGGTTCAACGGCAAGGTATTCAAACAGCTTCTCAGCGCTCAGGTCACCGAAGAAAACAATAACCAGGGCAGCAGCGGCAATGGAGAAGGCGGCGATAACTGGCACAGCGGCGGCTTCGATAACGATACTCCTTCGGAAACCACGAATTCCGGCGGCGGAAATCAGCCTTCGGATAATGAGAGCGGCAATATTGTCGCGGAAGGCTGAGTATGAAGCTTGAAGGCAAAATCTTAAGAGCCGTAGGCGGTATATACTATACAGAAACGTCGGAAGGAACGCTTGCCTGCCGCGCGAGAGGAATATTCCGCAGCAGGCAGATGTCCCCGTGTGCGGGCGATACTGTCACAGTGATAAAAGAAGACAACGCAGAGCCGCTCATAGACAGCATCGGAGAGCGCAGAAATCTGCTGATACGTCCGCCGCTCGCCAATCTAGACGCGGTACTGCTTGTTGTTTCGTCCTGTGAACCTGCTCCAAATGCGTATGTAATAGATAAACTCATCTCGATATTTGAGAGCAAGGATATAGAGACCGTGCTTATCTTCACAAAGACCGACATGCTCGACAGCAAAGAGCTTGCCGCTGTATATGAGAATGCAGGGTATAAATGCTTTTTCACATCTCCGGATACCGATGCAGGGGAGATAAGGGAATATGCAGCAGGAAAAATAACTGCGCTGATAGGAAATTCCGGCGTTGGCAAATCCAGCCTTATCAACCGCATCTTCCCTGAGCTCTGCACTGAGACCGGCGAGATTAGCAAAAAGCTCGGCAGAGGAAGACACACTACCCGCGAGGTATGTCTCCACCCGCTTGACGGCGGTTATATCGCTGATACTCCCGGATTTTCTACAGTTGACATCGAAAAGTACGGCCGCATACCGAAAGAACAGCTTGCAGCCTGCTTCATAGAATTTGAGCCATATATCGGAAAATGCCGGTTTGCCGATTGCGCGCATCTGAAAGAGAGCGGCTGTGCGGTCACGGAAGCTCTTGCGGCGGGGAAGATACCCGCTTCGAGATATGAAAGCTATTCGCGTATCTACACCGAGACTGCGGCACTTGAAAAGAAATATTGATATTCCAAGGCATACGCCATCAGAAAATGCGTATGCCTGTTTTATTTTTTAAAAAATATCGAAAAACCTGTCACAAATCGTACTCGAAAAACGTTATATATTACAGAAGGACAAAAACAGAGTCCGGAGGAGATATTCTGGAAGGTGAGGCATAATTATGATAGCGGTTTATATGGCAATGCTCGACGAACCGGAAGATAAAGCGCGGTTTGAGGACGCATACAGAAAGTACAGAGGAAAAATGCTCGCAATAGCCTATAAGATCACGGAAAATTACCATGACGCCGAGGAAGCAGTGAGCAATGCCTTCTTCACGATAGCGAAGAACTTTCATAAGCTTAAACAGCGTAGTCCGCGGGAACGTGCCGCGTACTATACTGTAGTGACAAAGAACAGCTCGTATGATGTCCTGCGGGAAAGAAACAGGCGCGCCGAAGTTCCTATCGACGAGGATATCGAGATCGAAGACAAAGGTACCGATGTTTCGGACGAGGTGCTTTCTGAATATGGCTATGAACGTGTTATCGAAGCTATACATTTGCTGCCGGAGATATATGCGCAGGTGCTTTATCTACAGAATGTAACTGGATTGTCGATGAAGGAAATGTCATTATCGCTGTGTGAAAGCGAGGCAACGATCAGAAAAAGACTCGAACGCGCAAAAGTAAAGCTCCGAAAAATTCTCAAGGAGCAGGGAATAACAGTTGATTGAAGAAAAGAGAGATTATTATGGAAAACATATTAAAAAAAGCACTTGGCGAAGTGCTCACAGAAAAATATTCGGACGAACTGCGCGATGCGTACGATACCGGATATAAGTTCCCTGAAGAGTTTGAGGAAAGAATGAACGAGCTTGTCCGCAGAACTGACCGCCCGCCGATATACAGGTACCGCGGTTGGATAGCTGCCGCGGCCTGCGTTGTGCTGGCAGTCGGGAGCGCTGTGCTGATACCGGCGCTTACGGATAACAGCATAAAGACTGACAGTTCAGCCGAAAGCTCGGTCACGGAGACCGAGCCTGTCCCGGCGGAAACCTCCGTTACATCGGTATCATTAACAGGCGGCAATATGGCTGTTGACACCGACAATACCACGGTCAGCGAGACTACCGCCGATCCCGGAGAACCGGAGGAGTCCTCTGCTACAGCCGAGAGCACTACCGCCACAGAAGAAACAAGTTCTTCCGGCAATGACGTAAAACCGTCGGAAAATGACACCGTTGTTCCCGACGATAAGCCTTCCGATAACGGAGGTCCAAACGTCATAGTAGATGCACCCGGCGAAACGGAGCATCATATTATAAAAGTCCCCGCGGGGACGAAGCTCTCGAAGGTATTTGATGATACTTTCGGTATCTCCTTTGACGAGCTGTGGGCAAATTACGCCGAATACTGTCCGGAGGGTGTACACACCGTCGGTAAATATTCCAATATATATTGCAGCAACGCCGAATACACGTTCTTACAGGACTTTGTCCACAGCCTCGGCGGCGCGGAGTGCTTGGAAGACGGATTTGCCATTGAACCGGGCGAAGCGTATATCACAATTACCGTAAATACCGATAAGCCGAAGATAAATGAAGTCAATTTCATAAACACATCGGCATGGAAATATTACGATCAGTTCTTTAGTGTCTCCGATGACGAGTCGTATTATATCACGCCGAGGCAGGAAGACGACATTGCTCCGGCAGATGACTATGTTGTTCCCGGAAAAACCACGCCGTCCTTCAAGGTGCAGATATATAAGAATTCCGGCTGTATAAGCTTCGTCAGCTTAGACCGCTATGATCCCGATACCGGAAAGCTCGACCAATACAGCATCGGATATTACAGAATGAACAGGGAAGCGGTCGATAGGCTTTTCGGCGGCTTTGATGAGATGTACCTTTCGGGCGAGCCGCAGACAGTGGGAGATATCTCGTCAGGTCTCGGCATCACCGCGGACGGTATCGTTAAAGCCTACGCCGATTTTGACGGGATATACGACACAAGTATTTACGGTGCGCCGCTTAAGCCGGAATATGTTGAGAGCTTCTTCAGAAAACACGGTAATAAGAAGCTTGACCGTGAGAACGCCTTCGGCATGGTTTCGGGCTTTACGGTAATGCTGAAAAAAGGCGCGACGCTCAAAGTCGGGCTGAACGTTGAAGAAGAAAAATGTTATGTGACCGACGGGCTCGGAAAATACAGCTTTGACATAACTTTTGATGAAATCAGGGAAGTCCTGAAAGCGGCAGGCGACGCTAACGGCTTTACAGTCCCGTTCTACTCGACATTGGGAGAATATCTCGAAGGAAAGAACTTCAGAACACTGAGCGTCGTGTACTGCAATGTCACAAAATCAGACGGCAAGAGTTATCTTGTGACCGTGACAGACGCAGATGAACTTAAAACTCTGTATGATATGATAGCTGCGGAACTTGCGGACGCAAAATATCTCCCGGGATACGGCGGTTCTATCGGAGAGATTGAGATATGCGTAAAGGGATATTCAACAATAATATCTCTACAGACAGATGATGTTCTGCGTATCCGCACGTTTGGCAATAATTATTTTCAGCTTTCGGCAGGGTTCATCAAGCGATTCAGAGACGCGGTGATGAACTGCACTTCCGCGCAGTGGCAGGAGCTTGAGAGCGAGGAGAACGGTCCGAACGATACACCGTCAGATGATTAATAAAAAAAGCGGCTGAGAAAATCTCGGCCGCTTAAGTTTTATAAGGTTTTAGTCTTTCTTGTTGAGGTCATCGATAGAAGCCTGAATGATCGGACCGAACTGACCGCGCTGGTTGGTAAATGAGTAATTAGCCGGATCAGCGAAAGGATCATTGATGATCTTATCTATAGATGCGCCTTCTGTGCTCTTCGAGCTGTCAACATCTATACCGGATTTGAAGTCGAAGAGGGGAGTGAGCGGATTGTCCTTTACGGAATAAAGCTTATCCTTAAGTTCCATCTGCTTCTCTGTCCACTTTTCGTTCTCCATCTGCTGTGATCTTGCAGCAGCCTGAATGTCGGGATCGTTAAGAGCAGCTATGTTACACTTTATGTAAGCCTTATAGCCTTCTACGTTCTTGGAACCTGCAACGAAAGCATATCCGAAAGTCTTGTAGTAGTGATAATATTTGTCTGCGTTAGGATCCTTGGGGAAGGGAACGAACATGATCTCATCGTAGTCCTGCTGAATAGTTTCATAAACGACCTGCTTGTTCTCATCCTTTACGACCTTACCGTTTTCGTCACGTTTCTTGACTTCTGTCTCGTAGTCGGGATCGTCCCATGACCAGCGGTTGTCTTCAACACGTTTATGTCCGGTACCCTGATAATACCAGAAACCGGTGCAGTAGAAGAGTGTGTTGCCCGAAATGAAAGACTTTTCGTCATCCTGTGTATCTGTGCGATATTTCTGTGTTGCAATGGTATTTAAGAAGTTTGCGGCGCGCTCAACATTTTCATTGTTGAGGTTATTTACGAGTCTGCCGTTTTCGATTCCGACAACCGGAACACCAGTCGAAGCAAACGCGTTGCATGTGATAAAGTTGGTATATCCGGTTACGGCATATTTATCAGTACCTGTCTTCTGGAACTTATCTGCCATGGATAGAAAATTATCCCAATCCCATTCGCCGCTCAGATAAAGTTCATACGGATCGTCAAGACCTGCGTCCTGTACAATGCTTCTTCTGTAGAAGAGCACATAGTAAGGATAAAGCTCAACGGGAGCAAGATAATGCTTACCGTTCCAGTTGAACTGCTCGGAGAGCTCTCTCCAACCGTCCCACTCGGGTCCGCTCATATCTATTATATTGTCTATGGGCTGGAACATGTTGCTGTATGCGGTCTGCGGGAAGAAATCGCTCTCGAACGGGAAGATATCAGGCGAGAGGTCGGCTGCGACAGCCTTTGCAAGATCGCTGTATCTTGAATCGTAACCAACGACCTGAGATATTACAACATCGTTTTCGTTATCGGCTGTAACGAAGCTCTTGTACGCATCGCTTATACCTGTGGGAATACCATAGTTCGCCTTAAAGAGCTCGATAGCGGGCGAAGTGTTGTCAATGCTCCAGTTGCCCATGAATACAAGCTTATCGGTAGGCTTAAGTGTCTCATCGACCTTTACATCTGCAACTGCGTTCTGTACAGCGGCATTGGTATCATAGGTCTGCTGAACGTAGCTGTCGTCCTCGTCAGTTGTGGTTGTCTGTGCGGCAGTTTCGCTGTTGCTGCCGTCATCTGAATTGCTGCCTCTTCCGCCGCCGCCGTTGTTACACGAAGCTACTGATACCAGTGTAGCGACAGACAGGACAGAGGCAATAATCTTGTTAAATTTCTTCATATTGTTCCTCCTGAATAATAGCCGAGCTTGTAAACGTTTTCACAAGCCTTGCATGTATAATATAATTATTACACAAATCTATTATACACTTTATTATGCATAAATACAATTGACATTTTTAATAAATGATATTATAATATTTTATGTATTATTATATGACAGTTATATAACAGTTTTACAGGAGGATCTTGCTGATGATATATCAGAATCCGGTGATAAAAGGTTTTTATCCAGATCCGTCGGTTTGCAGGGCAAACGGCAGATATTATCTTGCTGCAAGCTCGTTTCAGTATTTCCCCGGTGTGCCCCTTTTTGAGAGCTATGATCTCGTCAACTGGACGCCGATAGGTTTTGCGCTAACCAGACCGGAGCAGGTTATGCTCGACAAAGTGAACAGCTCAGGCGGAATCTTTGCACCGACGCTTAGATATAACAACGGCAGGTTCTATATGGTGACCACCAACGATACCACGCACCAGAACTTCTATGTCTGGACCGATGACATCTACGGAGAATGGTCTGACCCTGTCTATGTAGATCAGGGCGGTATAGATCCGTCTCTCATGTTTGACGACGGCAGGGTGTTCTTCATCAGCAACGGCGAAGACGGAATGGGCAACAGCGGTATAGTACAGTGCGAGATAGATATATTGACCGGACGCAAGCTGTCACAAAGCAAATGTATATGGCAGGGCTCAGGAGGGAGATTCCTCGAAAGTCCGCACATGTATAAGATAAACGGAAAATACTACTTAATGTGCGCTGAGGGCGGCACGGAGTACGGTCACATGGTGACATACGCGCGCTCTGACGACGCATGGGGACCGTTTGAAAGCTATCCGAAAAACCCGGTCCTCACCAACCGCAACAAGGCTCCGTTCATCATTCAGGGCATTGGTCATGGTGATCTGGTGCAGGACGTAACCGGAGAATGGCACATAATTTGTCTCGGATTCAGGCAGATGCACCTGTGGATGAATTTCCACCACCTCGGGCGAGAGGTATTCATGATCCCTGTGAAATTTAACGAGGACGGCTGGTTCACAGCCGGCAGGGACGGCACCTGCGACGAGTTCTATGAGATAAACGGAGATTTCATACAGGAAGACAGGAGATATTACACATTTGAAGATATGCTGTGGAATATCGACTGGCAGTATCTCAGAAAGCCGAAGCCGGAGAATTATATATTCGAAAAAGACAGCATAACATTGAAAGGCACAGAGATAACGCTTGACAATGCCGATTCTCCTACATTCATCTGTACTCATCAGCACGATTTCAACTTCGACCTTTCGGTGACAGTTCATTCAGACTGCGGTGAAGCCGGAGTATCAATATATCACGACGAAACGGAGCATTATGATGTTGCGGTCAGAGAGGGAGAGAACGGATTTGAGGCTGTACTGCGCATAAATATCGGCGGAGTAAAGCACGAGCAGACAAAAGCGTTCTTGAACGGCGGAGTTGTGAACATTTCCGTAACAGCAGAAAACATGGGCTATCTGTTTATGGTGAACGGCTTCATGATCGGGAGCGGAGCTGCAAAGTACCTTTCGTCCGAGGTCTGCGGAGGATTTACCGGAACTGTGATAGGTCTTTATGCGGTCGGGAATAATACTGCGACATTCACCGATCTTGAAATAAACTATAAAAATGAATAAATTTTACGGAGGTAAATAAACCATGTTCAGTATTGCAGAAACATCGCCTATGGGCTGGAACAGCTGGGATTGTTGGGGTCCCGCAGTTACCGAAGACACTGTACGCAAGAACGCGCAGTTCATTGCCGAAAATCTCAGACAGTTCGGTTATCAGTATGTTGTGATTGACATACAGTGGAGTGCGCCGGAGGCTAAAAAGCACGAATATGAACCCTACACCGAGCTGGAAATGGACGAATATTCCCGCCTTATGCCCGCTGTGAACAGATTCCCTTCGGCAGCGGAAGGAAAAGGATTTGCTCCGCTCGCTGAATATATCCATTCGCTTGGACTGAAATTCGGTATCCATATCATGAGAGGCATCCCGAGACAGGCTGTTCATCGCAATACGGCTATCCTTGGAACGGATAAGAAGGCTCGTGATATAGTCAAGACCGACAGTATATGCAAGTGGAACACCGATATGTACGGCGTCGATCCTTCAAAAGAGGGCGCAAGGGAATATTATAACAGCTTGTTCAAGCTTTATTCCGAATGGGGTGTTGATTTCATCAAGCTTGATGATATAGCGAGCGAGCTACCGGAAACTGAGGCAGAGCTTGTTATGATAAGCAATGCTCTTGTTATGTGCGACAGGGAAATGGTGCTCAGTCTGTCTCCCGGACCTGCTCCTATCGAAAAGGCAGAGCTGTTCAAGCAGATATCGAACATGTGGCGTATATCCAAC
>CAMVEM010000112.1 GCA_947166515.1 uncultured Clostridia bacterium
GTTCGCGCTGGTGACAGACCTGTTCAGCGTTGTTTTTCAGGGATCGGTGTATGATATCATGGGCGCTTTATTCCTGAACACAACTGTTTTCCCGTTCACTTCCATTCATCATATCGTTATGTTCATAATACTCACAGCATTTATGCTTATTATGTTCAGATATAAAGGAACAAACAGAAGAATTGTCGGAATTGTGATGATAGTTCTTTATGCGGTGATAAATATTGTTTCCCCATACATGAAAATGACCAATACGTTTTTCATCGCAGGAGCGTACAGCGAAGAACACCTGGCAGCCACAAACACACTCGAAACATTCATATCTCTTGCAACTTCACCGTTTACAGTTGTTTCAACAATTTTAATATTTATCGCAATAGGACGATACGGTATAACCGAATATAAAAATAAAGAAGAAACGGAATAAGGAAGGATAAAGTTATGACAAAAGTATTCATTGACGGACAGGAAGGCACGACAGGACTCAAAATAGTTGAGCGCCTTAAAAACAGAACAGACATTGAGCTGCTGAAAATAAATGACGAGAAGCGAAAGGACACCGACGAGCGAAAAAAATTCATCAACGCTTCGGATTTCACTATCCTATGCTTACCGGATAACGCGGCTATGGAAGCCGTTTCTCTCGTTGAGAACGACCACACACGCATAATTGACGCATCGACCGCTCACCGCATAAATCCCAACTGGGCATACGGATTTCCGGAGCTCTCGTCTGAGCACAGAGAAAAAATACGAACTTCAAAGCGAGTTGCAGTTCCCGGATGCTATGCGAGCGGATTTCTTTCAATGGTATATCCGCTTGTTCAGAGCGGCATACTGCCGAAGGACTACCCCGTTTCCGTTCACGCGGTATCTGGCTACAGCGGAGCCGGCAAAAAAGGCATCGCACAGTATGAAGCTCCTGACCGCGCCAAGGAATTCGACAGTCCTCGCCAGTATGCTCTCACACAGCAGCACAAGCATCTTCCGGAAATGCGCATCATATCCGGTCTCGACCATGAGCCCACGTTCAACCCATATGTGTGCGATTACTATGCGGGAATGACGGTTTCCCTGCCACTGCACGCAAGACTTCTCGCAAAGCAGGTCACTCCTGCCGACATAAGAGAGATGTTCGCTGGACATTATAAGGACTGCAATTTCGTGAAAGTTGCGGAGCTTAACGGCAAGGACGTTCTGCCGGACGGCTTCATCGGCGCGAATACGCTTGAAAACACTAATCAGATGCAGATAATAGTCAGCGGAAACGAGATGAGACTGCTCGTAGTATCGCGACTCGATAACTTAGGCAAGGGCGCAAGCGGCGCCGCTGTTCAGTGTCTTAACATCATGATGGGCATTGACGAAACAACGGGGCTTTTATAAAAACGCTTTCGCTTTGCATTTTAAACTATAATTTTTTTGCAAATATAAGGAGATACAGCTATGAATGAAGTAAAAATCGGCGCAAAGCTTCAGAAGCTTATAGATACGCTCGGCATAGGACTCGTTAGCTCTGAGATAAACGATTTCGTGGACGGCGGCGTCTGCGCATCAAAGGGCTGGAAAGCCAACGGTATTCACTGCGGACTTGCTCACAAAGCGCTCACTGATACTGAGGAAAAGTCACAGGCAGCGAACAACGCACTCCCGACCAATAAGAAAAACGACCTCGCGATGATTTATTCCGACAAGCGCGCAGCAGCTGCGGCTGTTTATACCACAAACAAGGTAAAGGGTGCACCTCTCACAGTCACAAAGGAAAACTTATCTGACGGATATGCTCAGGGCGTTATCGTTAACTCGGTTAATGCCAACACCTGCAACGCCGACGGCATAGAAAAAGCAAAGAAAATGGGCGAGCTCGCTGCGAATGCTATGGGCATCTCCCCTGCTGATATGGTCATTGCTTCCACCGGGGTCATCGGTCAGGTGCTCCCTATAGAACCTATCGAAAAAGGTATTCCCTCACTTTATGCCGGACTTTCATATACCGGTAACGACGAGGCCGTAAAGGCTATAATGACAACGGATACACAGCCGAAAGAGATCGCCGTTGAATTTGAGATCGGCGGAAAGACCTGCCACATCGGCGGTATGCTTAAAGGAAGCGGAATGATCCACCCGAATATGGCGACAACACTTACATTCATCACAAGTGATGTTTTTATCTCGCCGGAAATGATAAAGAAAGCGCTCTGCGAGAATGTTCAGTACACCCTTAACTGCGTAAGCGTTGACGGCGATATGTCCACCAACGATATGTGCGTAGTTATGGCAAACGGCTGCGCGGAAAATGCGGAGATCACCGAAGAAAACAACGATTACGGCATCTTCTGTGAGGCTCTGTGGACGGTAATGGTAAATCTTGCCCGCTTTATGGCACGCGACGGTGAGGGCGCGACCAAGCTGATTGAGTGCAACGTAAAGGGCGCGGAGAGCTTTGAAGTCGCTAAGACTGCGGCAAAATCGGTCATCATGTCAAGCCTCTTCAAGGCTGCAATGTTCGGCGAGGACGCGAACTGCGGACGCATAATGTGTGCGCTCGGCTATGCAAACGCAGATTATGACGTAGATAAGATAGATATTTCGATAGCGTCTCCCGGCGGTTATCTGAAAGTATGTGAACAGGGCTCGCTTCTCGATTTCGACGAGGTCCTCGCAAAGAAGATACTCGTTGAGACCGACATAACCATAATAATCGACCTCAATCAGGGCGAAAACGGTGCAATGGCATACGGCTGCGACCTCACTTACGATTATGTTAAGATAAACGGAGATTACAGGAGCTGAAATAATCTTTGAAATCATATATATCTTTAACAAGGACGGACAAAAGAAATGGAAAACATCTCAAATGAAATTCGCGCGGGCATTTTAAGCGATGCCCTTCCCTATATCCAGAAATATAACGGAAAGGTCGTTGTCATCAAATACGGCGGCAACGCAATGACCAATGAGGACTTAAAGACAGCGGTAATGTCCGATATTGTGCTTCTCAGCACTATCGGCATAAAGATCGTTCTCGTTCACGGCGGCGGTCCCAAAATAAACGCAATGCTTAAGCGCGTCGGCAAGGAAAGCAAGTTCGTGAACGGGCTCCGATACACCGATGAAGAGACCGTCGAGATCGTTCAGATGGTGCTCTGCGGAAAGCTCAACAAGGATCTTGTCAATAAGCTTTATCACCACAACGGAAAAGCTATCGGCCTCTGCGGACTTGACAGCCACATGATAGAAGCAAAACAGCTCGACCCCGACCTCGGACTTGTCGGTGAGATCACTAAGATCGATCCGCAGATAATATATGATGCGCTCGACCACGGTTATATTCCTGTAATTTCCACAGTTGCGGGAAGCGAAGACGGAACGGTATATAATATCAACGCTGACACTGCGGCTGCGCGGATCGCAGCATCTATGCACGCAGAAAACCTTGTTCTCATGACCGATATCGTCGGACTTCTCCGCGATAAGGACGACGAGAGTACGCTTATCCCGCAGGTGGGACTCAGCGAGGTGCCTTACCTCAAGAATCAGGGCATAATCTCCGGTGGTATGATACCGAAGATCGACTGCTGCGTTGAGGCAGTCCGACGCGGTGTAAAGCAGTCAATAATCATTGACGGACGCATCCCGCATTCGATACTGATAGAACTGCTTACCAGCAAGGGCGTAGGCACAATGATAAAGTGATCCGGAAATCGCTTACGCTTGAGATTGGGGCGCTGCCCCAAACCCCGCTTCTTTTCATCGTGAAAAGAAGCAAAAGCGACTCTTTATATAGATAAAGAAAGGATAATTTATGAGCACAATAGAAAAATTCAACGAACATGTCATGCCGACATACGGCAGGTATGATCTCGTTATGGACAGCGGTTCCGGCGAGACCGCTACCGACGAGAACGGCAAAAAATACATAGATTTCGGAAGCGGTATCGGCACAAACTCTCTCGGTTACTGCAACAGCGAATGGGCTGATGCGGTATGCGAGCAGGTAAGGAAGATACAGCACACCTCAAACTACTACTACACAAAAGTACAGGCGGATTTCGCAGCTAAGCTCACCGAAGTTGCAGGAATGGAGAAGGTATTCTTCGGAAATTCCGGAGCCGAGGCAAACGAATGCGCTATCAAGATAGCAAGGAAATACAGCTTTGATAAATACGGCAAGGGCAGACACAACATCATCACTCTTGTGAACTCCTTCCACGGCAGAACGATAACAACGCTCTCCGCGACGGGTCAGGATGTTTTCCACAACTACTTCTTCCCTTTCACCGAAGGATTCATATTCGTAAAAGCAAACGACATTGACGATCTGAAAGCAAAGCTCGACGATACGGTATGCGCTGTGATGTTCGAGCATATCCAGGGCGAAGGCGGCGTGAACGCGCTCGACAAGGCTTTTGTTGACGCGATATATGAGCTTACCGCGAAAAAGGATGTTCTCACTATCGCGGACGAGGTACAGACAGGTATCGGCAGAACAGGAAAATTCCTTGCGGGTGACCATTTCGGACACAAACCCGATATTGTAACCCTCGCAAAAGGCATCGCCGGCGGTCTTCCCATGGGCGCTTGTCTTACCGGAAAGAAATGCGCGGATGTACTCACATCGGGAACTCACGGCTCTACATTCGGTGGAAACCCGGTATGCTGTGCGGGTGGACTTAAAGTCCTCGAAAAAGCGGGAGATCCTGCTTTCCTCGCTGAAGTTGCCAAAAAGGGTGAGTATTTCCGCAC
Source organism: uncultured Clostridia bacterium (assembly GCA_947166515.1). GTDB lineage: Bacteria > Bacillota > Clostridia > Oscillospirales > Ruminococcaceae > Ruminiclostridium_E. The sequence goes on from CAMVEM010000112.1 coordinate 4,747, forward strand.
AAAGCTAAGTGAGATACCCGAGGTTGACGGTATCAGCGGAATTGGACTCATGATCGGAATTTCGCTCAAATCGAAAGATGCCAAAGAAGTTGCGAAAGCATGTCTTGATAACGGTTTGCTTGTACTCACCGCGAAGGATAAAGTAAGGCTGCTCCCGCCGCTTACTATATCTTATGAAGAAATCGACGCGGGACTGAAAATACTCGCAGATATACTTAAATAATGAAAGGAATCGGACAACATGAAACATTTGCTTAAAATGCTCGATCTCAGCACAGTAGAAATAACAGAGATACTCGATCTTGCGGATCAGCTCAAATATGAACTTAAAAACGGAATACAGCATAAAAGACTTGAAGGAAAGACGCTCGGCATGATATTCCAGAAATCCTCGACAAGAACGAGAGTTTCGTTTGAAACAGGAATGTACCAGCTCGGCGGTCACCCGCTGTTCTTATCCTCCAAGGACCTGCAGATCGGCAGAGGCGAGCCTGTACAGGATACTGCAAGAGTGCTGTCGAGATATGTTAACGGCATCATGATCAGAACTTTCGAGCAGAAGGAAGTTGATGATCTCGCACAGTACGGCTCGGTGCCGATAATTAACGGACTCACCGATTTTGCGCATCCGTGTCAGGTGCTCGCAGACCTTATGACAATCAGGGAATTCAAGAACAAGCTTGAAGGACTTAAATTCTGCTTTATCGGCGACGGAAACAATATGGCAAACTCGCTGACAGTGGGCTGCCTCAAAATGGGAATGAGTGTATCGCTCGCCTGCCCCGAAGGATATTATCCTCCGGCTGAGATACTTGATTTTGCAAAAACATACGGCGACAAGTTCGAGCTTGTGAATGATCCGGTTGCCGCTGCAAAAAACGCAGATGTCATCTATACCGATGTCTGGGCTTCTATGGGTCAGGAAGGCGAAGCGGAAAAGAGAAAGCTTGCTTTCAAGGGCTATCAGGTAAACGATGAAGTAATGGCTGCCGCAAAACCTGACGCTATGGTTCAGCACTGTCTGCCCGCTCACAGAGAAGAAGAGATCACCGAGAAGGTGTTCGAAGCTCACGCTGCGGAGATATTTGAAGAAGCCGAGAACAGACTTCATGCACAGAAAGCGGTCATGGTACTGCTTATGGAAAACAAGTAAAACTATCCTTTTCTTTCTTAAATCGGGAGAATATATGAAAAAGATAATTTCACTCTTTCTTGCACTGATATTTGTTTCTGCGATGTGTTTCAGCGCATCCGCAATATATGATAATACACCTATCCCCACAAAGACGCTCAACGATATAACGGATGATTTCAGAAAAGCTCTCAAAAACGGAGAGACGAGCGTTTCCGTTTCCAAATACAAGATTATGAACGACAGCGGCGGAAAAGCCTTCAATTATCTGTTTTCTTCGCTGTTCCTCATGGCTGACGATATAATGAGCTATAAAACCGGAAAGAGTACCGAAAATATTGTTATTATCGGTATAAACGGCGATGTTGGAAGCTATTTTTCAGAAATCACCATTAAGTATCCTGAAAGATATCTGCTTGATAATGGAAAATGCAATCTTGAAAAAGTCGCGGAAGATAAGAAGCTTGTATCATCACGATATATTGAAGCCAAGAATATTGTGAAAAAAAGTATGAGCGACCTTGAAAAAGCTCTTGCGCTATACGACTTCATCGTTGAAACGATAGCATATTCCGAGCCCATAGACAAGCTGCTGGACGGAAGCGACAACTACTCGATGTATTCTTATATGATTGCCGGACTGCTGCTTGATCGCCGCGGTGTATGCTCTGCGTATGCAAAGCTCTACGCTTCCCTGCTGAATGAAGTCGGCGTACCTGCCATTACCGTCGCAAGTTCTTCTATGATGCACGAATGGACAATGGTCTGCATCGACGGAGAATGGTATCACTGCGACCCAACCTGGGACGACCCAATCTACGATCAGGGCATGACAACATACGGTGACGCAAATCAGGATACTGTTGACGAAGGTGCAGTAACACATCATTATTTTCTTAAAAGCGATGATGAGATCAGAGAGCTTGACCATATCGACTGGGAGGTCTCAAACACCGTAAATCCGGACCGTTTAGACAAGACCCCGGTTTCCGGACCGTCCGGTAAATTTGACGGAATGTTCTTTGACAGTAATAACACGGATTATCTTACATATTCCGCCATGTGCTATATCAACGGCTACTGGTATTTTACAGACCTGAAGAACTGTGCAGTTATCAGGACTCAGATCGACGGAAGTCCGGAGATCATACAGTTCCCTGTTAAAGACGAATTTCCGAAATATTCATTCTACTATAATGATGATCTGTATATCAGCACATACAAGAGCGTTTACAGATTCAACACATTCAATGATTCGTTCACCAGGATACTTGATATTCCGGCAGATAAAGAGGATTCTTCTTATTTCAGCGAAATGAATATCAGCTTCGGTCAGATGACGCTTGTAACTGTAAATGTAAGCGCAGACGGAGATATTCCCGAGTTTTCATTTGATACGGCAACATATCCAATGGAAGAACTTGAAATTAAAGCTGCCGTCTCCGATAAGGACGATGAACCGGAAAGCGCTGAAAAAAACGGAGACAGTGACAACAAGAAACCACTATATACAAAACCAGTAAATCCGAACAAAGTACCGGAAACTTCGTCCGCAGCCGGCTCTGCCACAACAACCGATTCTAAAGTCGCCACATCGGACAGCAGCAACAGCAGTTCGTTCGATCCTATCTATATCATTATAGCAGCGGGCATCGTGATCCTGGTAGCTGCGATCATCATCATAATAATCCGCGTCAGAAGATAAAAATCAACATAAATAAGGAGCTGATAACCAATGAAAGACGACAAGCAGCATATTACGGGCGTAGTCGAAGATTCTATGGACGAAACCAAAGTCCCTCTTATATTTCAGGTATTTGCAGAGCTTGCTATCGGAATTCTCATGATAGTTTACCGCGATAATACCACACAGGTAATAATGATCGTCGTTGGTTCGCTTATGGTATGCTACGGTGTTTTCGACCTTATAGCTTTTCTTACCAACAACAGGCCTTATTCCTTCCGGCGCGGTCTTGCTTCCGGAGCACTGATAACAGTGCTTGGCGCTGCGTTCATAATTCAGGCGGATCAGCTGAAAAATATACTTGCGATAGTAATAGGCGCGATAATCCTGTTTGAAAGCGTCGTTAATATCAGGCGTGCTTTTATGATAAGGAATTTCGGTTATGACAAGTGGAACCTTATCATGATCGTATCATTTGTTATACTGGCGCTCGGCGTAATTATATGTATCTATCCCGCATTGTTCTCAAGTGCTATATCTATTATCATGGGCATCGGTATTATCCTCGAAGCGCTCGTTGATGCTATGGCAATAGCGCTGATAGTGATATACCGCAAAAAAGTCAGTGAAAAATACAATATCAATCCTACTTACAGAGCTGAATTCGTAGAAATAGAAGAGACAGAAAAACCAAAACGGATAGAGCGAAAATAAACGCACATTTCAGTCCGGGCTCACACAGTTTTCACAATTGCATTTTATAATGTAAGTATGAAAGGAATGGTGATATATAATGAATGCAGTCAGAAAATTCAAGAACCTTATGAGTATCCTTATGTTGTATGCTTCAAATATCATTGTTCCGAGCGACAGAAATGTCGTTGTCATAAGCCGTATGTCGCGCAGTAACGAAAAGCGCATCACCGGAAAGACGTATCTGCGCCTTCCCGCTCCGGAAATAAACTGACCTGATAGATCAAACCCAACATAACATAAAAAAGAGGATGAACTTAATCATCCTCTTTTGTTATTTTTCCTTCGGAACGGGCGCACAGGCGGTACATTTCTCTTGCCTCTGCAAGACTTAAACGATTGGCTCCGCCGGCAAACCCTATGAATTTCTCCTGAACGTTGTCCTTTTCCCAGCCGCATACACGGCAGATATCGTATTCCTCCGCGACAGTTTCACAGCCGCAGCATGCACATTTCAACATCTCAGCGCACCTCCGTCATTGTCTGTTCCAGTAATTGATACCGGCAGAAGGAATAAAGAACGTTCTTATATATCCGTCCTCAGAGAGAACAAGGAAATAGTTGTTGTCCTGATTGAAATACATATAATCCCCGTCCTCCGAGTATTTATGAAGGATGCGATCGGAGGTATCATTTATCAGATCGTTTGCAAGCTGCAGGTACTGCTCTTTGGTTATGGAGCCGAACTCTGCGCCATGCTTTTTGTAATGCTCGTCATATCTCGTTTTATTGCGGAATGTATACCATTTATCTGATTTGGGAGCAGTTGTGGTTTCTTCCGTTGAGGTAGTTATCTGCGCGGCAGCTCCGGATATTTCCGAGCTTACTTCTTCCGATACACTGCTTATTACCGAGGATATCTCCGCACCGGCTTCCTTGGAAACGCTGCTGATAACGGAAGAAACTTCTCCCTCTGCGCTTTTTACAGCCTGTGAAGCTTCATTGAGAGCCGACGTCACCTCACCCAACTGATCCGAGACAGCGCTGGATATCTCATTCTTCGCAGAATTTACGACCGAGGATATCGCGTCGCCTGCTGCCTGTTTAACTGCATCGCAGGAACACATACAAACAATTGCTACAATGAGAACAAGCAGTATCTTAAAAAATCCTTTTGTTCTGTTTTTATTCATTTTTTATCTCCTGAACTGTATATCGTACTTTCCCCCCGCTTATGGCGGGGGGAAAAGATGATCTATTATTCTGTGATCTTGAAAGCCTTTGCACCGTGAGCAGGTATGCGGACATTTATTTTTTCGGATATCGGAGCCTTGAGACCGCTCCAGAGTTCCTCACATGTATGAACGCCGGTAATTTCAAGATCAAGAGTGCTTATCTCTACCTTGCTCTCATTTTTTCCTGTGTTGAATATAGCTGCATACACGCTTCCGTCAACGCTTCCTGCTTTCCAGAGGATATGTTCACTTCCGTTTATGATCCTGCGCCATACCTGATGGGCGTCACGCGCGTCTGTATGCATTTTCAGTATGTTCTGATTTGTCAGCAGTTTCTGTGTGAACTGGTCACAGTTCGAGAGATCGCCGCCGATGAACAGCGGAGAACGGAAGATGCTCCAGAGCGTCATCATAGTGTACTGTTCGTCCTCGGTAAGCTTTGTACGTCCGCTTGGACCATAGTCCTGAAGAATAGCACCGACAGGAAGCATGTCCGCGTCCGGCCAGTGTCCCGCGCCTGAATGTGTGCACCACTTTTCGGCATTTGCGAACATCTCGTAAAGATCGTCCCACTTGTCCCAGAGATCGTTGGATATACG
>CAMVEM010000113.1 GCA_947166515.1 uncultured Clostridia bacterium
AAAGTTCTCGTTATAGGTTCGGGACCTATAGTTATCGGACAGGCTGCCGAGTTTGACTACGCCGGAGCGCAGGCTTGCCGCGCACTCAAACAGGAAGGCCTTGAAGTCGTTCTCATAAACTCGAACCCTGCCACCATAATGACGGACAAGCACATGGCGGATCACATCTACATTGAACCGCTCACTCTCGAATGTGTAAAGCGCATCATAAAGATCGAAAAGCCCGACAGCGTTCTTTCTACGCTCGGCGGACAGACCGGCCTTACCCTATCTATGCAGCTCGCGGAGGAAGGCTTCCTCGAAGAAAACGGCGTGAAGCTGCTCGGCGCGGTGCCGGAAACGATACACAAGGCTGAGGACAGACAGGCGTTCAAGGACACCATGGAAGCGATAGGCGAGCCAGTTATTCCCTCAAAGGTCGTTGAAACGCTCGAAGACGCTATGGATTTTGCCGACAACGGTATAGGATATCCCGTGATCGTGCGTCCGGCATTCACGCTCGGCGGTACGGGCGGCGGAATCGCCCAGAACAGGGAAGAGCTCCACGAGATCGCGACCAACGGACTGCGTTTGTCTCCTATTCATCAGATACTTGTCGAAAAGTGCATCTCCGGCTGGAAGGAGATAGAATTTGAAGTTATCCGCGACGCAGCGGGAAATGTTATAACTGTCTGCTCAATGGAGAACTTTGACCCCGTCGGCGTTCACACCGGCGACAGCATAGTCGTTGCTCCGGCTGTTACTCTCGCGGACAAGGAATACCAGATGCTGCGTACTGCGGCTCTGAACATCATACAGGCGCTTAAAGTAGAGGGCGGCTGCAACTGTCAGTTCGCGCTCAATCCCGATACATTCGAGTATGCCGTTATCGAGGTAAACCCGAGAGTATCGCGTTCGTCAGCGCTCGCGTCAAAGGCTACCGGATATCCGATAGCAAAGGTCGCAACGAGAATAGCTATAGGCTACACGCTCGATGAGATAGTAAATCAGGTAACGGGAAAGACATACGCCTGCTTTGAGCCGGCGCTCGATTATATCGTTGTAAAATTCCCGAAGTGGCCGTTCGACAAGTTCGTTTACGCGAAAAAGACGCTCGGCACGCAGATGAAGGCTACCGGCGAGATAATGGCGATAGGTACGAGCTTTGAGGCCGCAATGATGAAGGCAGTTCGCTCTATCGAGCTGGGACTTGATACAATGACAAAGCCCGATTTCGTGAAGCTTAAAGACGATGAGATCGAAAAGAAGCTTTACGATATAGATACAGACAGATCATTCTGCGTATTTGAAGCGTTAAAACGCGGCATCTCCGTCGATACTATCCATAACATCACTAAGATAGACAAATGGTTCATCTGCAAGCTGAAAAATCTCGTAGAGCTTGAAAAGTGGCTCGCAGACGGAACACTTACGCAGGAAAAATACGACACTGCAAAGAAATACTGCTATCTCGACAAATCTATCGAGCGTATTTCGGGGCAGTCGATAGATGCCTGCGGTATAAAGCGCAGAAAAGCGGTTTATAAAATGGTCGATACCTGCGCAGCGGAATTCTCCGCGGAAACTCCGTATTTCTACAGCACCTACGACGATGAGAACGAGGCAGAGGAGTTTATACAGGAACACTCTACCGGCAGGAAAAAAGTCATCGTTTTTGGTTCGGGACCGATACGCATAGGACAGGGTATAGAGTTCGACTACTGCTCGGTCCACTGTGTATGGGCGCTCAAGGAAATGGGCTATGAGACGGTCATCTGCAACAACAACCCCGAGACCGTTTCTACCGACTTTGATACCGGAGACAGACTTTATTTCGACCCGCTGACACCCGAGGACGTAGATTCTCTGATAGCTACTGAAAAGCCGGACGGAGTTGTCGTTCAGTTCGGCGGTCAGACAGCTATAAAACTCACAAAGCACCTCAAAGAGATCGGCGCGAACATACTCGGCACTACCGCCGACAGCATTGACGCTGCCGAGTACAGAGAGCTTTTCGACGAACTGCTCGAAAAGTGCGGTATACCGCGTCCGAAGGGACACACCGTGTTCACCGCCGAAGAGGCGCTCAGAGCTGCAAATGAGCTCGGTTATCCCGTGCTTCTGCGTCCGTCGTATGTACTTGGCGGTCAGAATATGATAATCGCACACTGCGACAGTGATGTATCGGAATATATGGAGATAATCACATCGCATAAGCTCGAAAACCCCGTACTCATAGATAAATACTTAATGGGTACCGAAGTTGAAGTCGATGCGATATGCGACGGCACGGACTTCCTTATTCCCGGTATCATGGAGCATATCGAGCGCGCGGGGGTTCATTCGGGCGACAGTATCTCGGTATATCCCGCACAGACGCTCACAGAGCGCGTAAAGCGCGTTATTACCGCATATACCGAACGTCTTGCGAAAGCGCTCAATGTCATCGGACTTGTGAACATACAGTATGTCGTTTACAACAACGAAGTATATGTCATAGAAGTGAACCCGCGTTCGTCGCGTACTGTTCCGTACATCTCAAAAGTCACGGGCGTACAGATGGTGGATATCGCGACAAAGATCATGATGGGTCACACGCTGAAAGAGCAGGGCTTTACTTCCGGACTTTACCCCGTCGGAGACTATGTAGCGGTGAAAGTTCCGGTATTCAGCTTTGAGAAGCTTCACGACGTTGATACTCAGCTCGGACCGGAGATGAAATCGACCGGTGAATGCCTCGGTATAGCGCACAGCTTTGAATCCGCTCTGTTCAAGGGACTTATCGCCGCGGGATTCAAAATGTACGACAAGGGCGGTGTACTTTTCTCGGTCAGAAATGAGGACAAGCCCGAGATAATCGAGATAGCAAGCAGATTTGAAGAACTCGGATTTGATATCTACGCCACGAGCGGTACGGCTTCAACGCTCATCAGAAATATGATAGCAACGAACTTCACTTATCGTGTAAGTGAAAAGCAGGAGCCGAACATAATCTCTCTTCTCGAAAGCGGACAAATAAACTATGTTATCTCGACATCCGAGACCGGACGCTCGCCCGCCCGTGACAGCGTAAAGATGAGACGCAAGGCGGTGGAACGCTCTATTGCATGCCTAACGTCCGTTGATACCGCGGAGGCTCTCGTTTCCTGCATTGAAATGAAGAAGAACATAGACGATGTCGAAATGGTGGATATAACTAAGATATGAAGCTTAAAAAAGAAAGCAAGGAAAAGAAGAAAAGCGGACGTCAGGCGCGGGTCGGTGAGTTCAGCTTCAGGCGTAAATATACCGCCGTGCAGATAGTGATAGATATTGCGTCGCTTGCGGCTCTTGTCTATATCGGATATATCATTTATCTCTGCGCACTGGATATTGACAAGCTGAAATCGGTCAACAAAACAAACGCGGATATGTCTATGTTCATGTGGGAGCCGCTTCTGATATGGGCAGCTGTCGGGATACTGATTTTTGCGGCGTCGTTCTACCTGATATTCAGAAAAAAGAAGAAGCCCGAAAAGTATTACATCAACAAGCATAACGTTGTGAAATACTGCAACATAATAGACACGTGCATTGCGTGCATAAGACTTGTGCTTATAATATCGCTGTGGGAAGTGTGCTATCTTCACATGTGTGTTATAATGATGAGAGAGATCACCTTTTCGCCGCAGCTTCTTATGGACGCGCTTATCATCGTATGTATCATTCTTCTGACGAGAATACGTCTCAGATCGATAAGCGATACGGAAGAAACGGATGAAACGGAAAAAAAGAAAGAGATCGTTCAGGACTGAAAGGACAGCTTATGGAATTCAAATGTGCCGGATATAAGCTAATAAACAAAAAAGCGCTCGCGGAGAACATCTATTCGTTCACGATAGGCTGTCCTGATGCAGCGAGACTTGCCGCGTGCGGTCAGTTCGTGCATATCCGTGTTGACGGATTCACGCTGCGCCGTCCGATATCTATATGTGAGATAGACCGCAGAATGGGAACGCTCACGATAGTATTCGTAGTGAAGGGTCACGGCACCGAAGCGCTCGCAAAGCTCAACGAAGGCGACGAAGTGGATATGATCGCACCGCTCGGAAACGGATATTCGATTTCACGAGTTCCCGAAAAAGGACGGGTCATCGTTGTTGGCGGCGGGATAGGAGTTCCACCGCTGCTGCAGACTGCTAAGGAATGCAAGAACGTCACGGCTGTGCTCGGGTTCAGAAGCTATGGAAATATCATACTCGAAGAAAAGTTCAGAAAAGTGTGCGACAATGTCATAATATGCACCGATGACGGAAGTGTAGGCGAAAAGGCGATAGTTACCGCACCGCTGAAGCGCGAGCTCGAAAAGGGCGATGTTTCGGCAGTGTTCAGCTGCGGCCCGACAAGAATGCTTGAAGCTGTCGCGGAGCTCACCAAAGAATACGGCGTATTCTGTGAGGTATCGCTTGAAGAGAGAATGGGCTGCGGAGTCGGAGCGTGCGTCGGTTGTGTTGCAAGAATAAACAGGAACGGTGACGAAAAGCTGCTCAGAGTATGCAAGGACGGACCCGTTTTCAACGCGGAGGAGGTGCTGTTTTGAGCAAGGATCTTTCTGTTAAGGTTGCAGGGGTCACATTCCCGAACCCCGTTATAGCCGCGTCCGGAACATACGGCTTCGGCGAGGATTATGCGCCGCTCTATCCGCTCGGTAAGCTAGGCGGCATATCCTGCAAGGGAACAACTATAAATGAAAAGGCCGGAAATCTCCCGCCGCGCATTGCTGAAACAACAGCGGGCATGCTCAATTCCGTGGGTCTCCAGAACCCCGGTGTCGATGTGTTCATAAACAAATATCTGCCGGAGCTCAAAAAGAGCGGAAGCGTCATAATAGCAAATCTCGCCGGTGCAACAATAGAAGATTATACTGCTGCAGCCGTTAAGCTTGACAAGACCGATGTCGATATGATAGAGCTTAACATCTCCTGCCCGAACGTAAAGCAGGGCGGAGCTACCTGGGGAACTACCTGCGAGGGTGCAGGTTCTGTGACGAAGGCAGTGCGCGCAGTAACGAAAAAGCCGATAATGGTAAAGCTCACGCCGAATGTCACGAACATCACAGAGATCGCGAAAGCGGTCGAAGCCGAGGGCGCGGACTGTGTATCGCTGATAAACACCCTGCTCGGAATGAGGATAGATATAAGAACGCGCAGACCTGTGCTGCACAACAATGTCGGCGGATTTTCGGGTCCCGCTATTTTCCCGGTTGCCGTAAGAATGGTATGGCAGGTGGCTAATGCCGTAAACATTGATGTTGTCGGAATGGGCGGCATAACTACATGGGAAGACGCGGTAGAGATGATGATGGCGGGCGCAAAAGCCATACAGATGGGTACGGCGATATTCACCGACCCGTACGCTCCGCTCAAAGTCATAGACGGCCTCGAAAGATATATGACAGATAATAACATAGAAGATCTTTCGTCGATAGTCGGAACGGTCCGGCCGTGGTGATATGGTATTAAAGGCATTATCTGCCGGCAATGAAGTGATATCTATGTTATCATTTCTGAGGATTATTTATGGCATTTGACTTTAAAAAAGAATATAAGGAGTTTTATCTCCCGAAGAACAAGCCCTCGATAGTTGAGATACCGAAGATGAATTTTGTCGCAGTACGCGGAAATGGCGACCCGAACGACGAAAACGGCGGGTACAGGCAGGCTGTGGAGCTTCTGTACGGTGTGTCATTCACGATAAAGATGTCAAAAATGGGGGACCATCGCATCGACGGATATTTCGATTATGTCGTACCGCCGCTTGAAGGACTCTGGAAACAGGAAGGAATAAACGGCATCGACTATTCTCATAAAGAGAAGTTCGAGTGGGTGTCTATGATAAGACTGCCGGATTTCGTCACTAAAAGCGAGTATGACTGGGCATTAGACGAAGCGCAGCGCAAAAAGAAGACCGATTTCTCTGAGGCTGAGTTTTTCACATACAGCGAGGGGCTCTGCGTACAGTGTATGCATCTCGGCTCGTATGATGATGAACCCGCGACGGTCGCGCTGATGAACGAATTTATAAAAAAGCAGGGTCTTGTTTCCGATATAAGCGACAAGCGGCGTCATCACGAGATATATCTGAGTGACCCGCGCCGTACAGCTCCCGAAAAGCTCAGAACGGTGATAAGACTTCCTGTGAGAGCATCATAAAATAACGTCTGCCGCAGGCAGACGACCACAATTGTCAATTATCAATTATCAATTAAAAAAACTGGGGTGATAGGTTTGTCCGAGAATACAATGACAGTCGCAAGGGCTATGGTAGAATGTCTCAAAGCCGAGGGTGTGAAGCACGTCTTCGGTTATCCCGGAGCGGCTATCTGCCCTTTCTATGACGAGCTTATATCGTCGGGTATAGAGCATATCCTCGTTCGTCACGAGGTGAACAGCGGTCACGCTGCGAGCGGTTATGCCCGTATGACCGGAAAAGCAGGTGTATGTGTTGCAACATCCGGACCCGGCGCGCTCAATCTCATTACCTCGATAGCCACAGCGTATATGGACAGCATACCGATAGTCGCGATAACCGGACAGGTAAACTCCGACCAGATCGGCCGTGATGTGTTCCAGGAAGCGGATATAACCGGTTCTGCGGAGCCTTTTGTAAAGCACAGCTATATCGTTAAAGACCCTGCGTCTATCTGCGACGTGATAAAAAAGGCGTTCTATATAGCCGAGACCGGAAGACCCGGACCCGTGCTAATCGACGTTCCTATGGACGTTCAGAATATGGAATGTGAGTTCTGCTATCCGGATAAGGTTGAGATACGCTCCTACAAGCCTACGACCGAGGGTAATAAGCTGCAGCTCAAGCGTGTAGCCGACGCTATATTAAAAGCTGACAAGCCGGTCATCTGTGCGGGCGGCGGAGTATTCCTCTCCGGCGCTGAGGAAGAGCTCAGAGAGCTTGTTCACAAGTGCAATATCCCGGTCATCAACACTATGATGGGACTCAGCAACATAGATATGTCGGACCCGCTTTATTTCGGAATGATGGGAATGCATGGCGTCAGATCCGCAAATTATGCTGTTGCGAACTGTGACCTGCTTATCCTGCTCGGCGCGAGAATGGGAGACAGAGCTGTGACTGCTCTCGAAGGGCTCAGGGATACACCAATTATACACATTGACATTGATCCTGCCGAGATCGGAAAGAATGTTGATGTAACCACACCGGTTGTCGGCGATATAAAGAAGATACTCACACAGCTTATAAGCGTTGTTCAGGAAGAAAAGCACACCGAGTGGCTGAATGAGCTGAACGCGGTAAAGAACGCTCCGGCAGATGTTCCCGGATCAAAGCCCGGTACATTGGACCCCCGGCTTTTCATACGGGAGCTCAACAAGTATCTCGAAAAAGACGCTGTCATTGTCAGCGACGTCGGTTCCAACCAGATATGGACCGTCAACAATATCATGCTCACAAAGGGCAGATTCCTCACTGCGGGCGGTATGGGAACTATGGGTTATTCGCTTCCTGCTGCTCTCGGAGCAAAGAAAGCCTGTCCAGACAGACAGGTCATTGCATTATGCGGCGACGGAAGTATGCAGATGCAGTTCATGGAGCTTGCGACGGCAGTTCAGCACGGCATAGATATAAAGATCATAGTATTTGTGAACAACTGCCTCGGAATGGTAAGAGAGTATCAGGAAAGACTCTATTCACGCGCGATCGCGGTCGATCTTGACGGAAGTCCGAGCTATGAAGCTATTGCCGGAGCATACGGAATAAAGGCTGAGACCGTTACCGAAAACTCACAGGCAGAGCAGGCGATCAGGAATATGGTTGAGTCCGACAAGCCGTATCTGATCCAGGTGATCGTTGATAAGGAGGAGGATTCGATAATATGAAACACACAATCTCTATCCTTGTAGAAAACCAGGCGGGCGTGCTTGCGAGAATATCCGGACTTTTCGCCCGCAGAGCGTATAATATCGACAGCCTTGCGGTGGGTGTGACCGCTGACGAGAATGTTTCCCGCATCACGATAGTTGCGGACGGCGACGATCATATACTCGAACAGATACTGAAACAGCTCAACAAGCTTATAGACGTTATTAAGGTGCGTTCATTCAGTGAGAATGAGCTTCTGACAAGAGAACTCGTGCTCATAAAGGTGAACTGTACACCCGCTCAGCGTGCGGAGCTTATCTCGATAGCGAAGATCACCGAAGCTAAAATATCCGACATTTCTGTAAACACAATTACTCTCGAACTTTCAGACTACAGCAACAAGATAAAGACATTCGAGGAGCTTCTTCGTCCCTACGGTATCAAGGAAATAGTAAGGACGGGTACGGTTGCTATCCAGCGCGGAAGCGCTTCACTGACAATTTAAGGAAGCTCTGAAAAATGTTTTGAGAGTTTCATGTAAAAAAGACACGCGGCGGACTGCTATCTGCGGTTCGCCGTTTTTGCAGGAGATAATAATGAACAGACCCGAGCTGCACAATATTTACCGCCTCGTGATAAGCTGGCTGTATCCGAACATATGTCCGTGCTGCGAAAAATATATAGACTATAACGCGGCTTTCTGCGATGAATGTTCTATTGAGATAAAACCGTATGACGGAAGCTATGTAATAAAATATGCTGACAAGTTTATAGCTGCGTGTTTTTATGAGGGGATAGTCGAAAGCGCGGTGCTCAGATTCAAGAAGACTGACTGCGGAAACAGCTATTATGCTTTTGCGTACAGGATCGCGGAAGTCCTGAGGGAAAAAGGGCTGTCGAGCGCCACAGACCTGATAGTACCGATACCGCTAACTAAGAAGAAGCTTAGTGAACGCGGATATAATCAGACAGAGCTTATGGCGAAAGAGTTAAGATTCATGCTCAATGTGCCGTACGAGAATGTGCTTGTAAAGAAGAGTGATACTGTTGAGCAGAAATCGCTGAGTGCGTCGCAGCGCCGTGAAAATCTGAGGGGCGTGTTTACGGTTTCTCCGAAAGCAGCTGACATAGCAGGGAAGAGGATATTGCTGATAGACGATGTATGCACTACCGGAAGTACGCTCTCGGAAGCTTCAGAAGTTCTCAAGGAAGCCGGAGCGAAGACAGTTATCGCGGCGGCTTTTGCGAAAACGATCATGAAAGACACCAAAGAAAACAGATCCGGTTCAGATACACAATAAACGCTCCCGTTTACTACTTTCTGTTGAGTCGGGAGTTTTATTTTAAAAAAAATTAAAAAAAATTTTATAATACCTATTGACAAAATAGGAAAAGTATGATATAATCCTCACATAACCTACTAAACAGATAAGAAAAGGAGAAAATATGAAAAACATTTTCGAGACTCTTGTAAGAGCAAATTTCCGATTCGGGCGAATGTGCCGATGTTGAGCAATCCGTAACATCATAAATATATCCAACATTAAAACATTCAATAAACCGAAAGGAAATAACTATTATGTCAAACTATAAATTTGAAACTTTACAGCTCCATGTAGGTCAGGAACAGCCTGATCCCGCTTCCGACGCAAGAGCGGTGCCGATATATGCAACAACATCTTATGTATTCAGAAACTCAAAACATGCAGCAGACAGATTCGGTCTTGCCGACGCCGGAAACATTTACGGACGTCTTACAAACTCTACACAGGGCGTTTTTGAAGAAAGAATAGCTGCTCTTGAGGGCGGTGTAGCGGGTCTCGCGCTTGCATCCGGCGCTGCCGCTATCACATATACCATTCAGGCTCTTGCACAGGCAGGCGAGCACATTGTCGCACAGAAGACGATCTATGGCGGTTCTTACAATCTTCTTGCGCATACGCTCCCGCTTTATGGTATAAAAACGACATTTGTTGACGCACACAAACTTGCGGAGCTCGAAAACGCAATCCAGCCCAACACAAAGGCTGTTTACATTGAAACTCTCGGCAACCCGAACAGCGACATCCCGGATATCGACGCTATTGCGGCTATCGCTCACAAGCACGGTCTCCCGCTCGTTGTTGACAACACATTCGGAACACCCTATCTTATCCGCCCTATAGAGCACGGCGCGGATATCGTCGTTCATTCCGCTACAAAATTTATCGGCGG
>CAMVEM010000114.1 GCA_947166515.1 uncultured Clostridia bacterium
GCATATAAGCATCAGCGAAAAGTAAGTGCAAAAGCGACTCGCTTCGCAATTAAATTTCAAAGAATCATAAAAGCACGGAGTATCAAAACTCTGTGCTTTTGCGTTTTTATATTCTATTTGCAAAGTATTGAATCTCCGTGTTACGGGAGTAAGTTTATGATCAAGCGCTTTTTAAAGGGCTTGCGGGGTTTGGGGCGAAACCCCATTCTCAAGCGTAAGCGCAGGGCAGAGCCCTGCCGCTCTCACGCAAAGCTTCCATACTTGTTGACGAACTTCTGGGCTTCGATATACTCATTGGCGAGCACCTGCAGATCAATGTTGCACGCCTGCGAATAGATCATGACCTGATCCCATTCGCCGTTCTCATAAAACAGCGACAGGTGGAAAATATCGCCGAACACGCCGCCGCCGGTGATACCTTCTTTGATCTCGGTGGATACCGGCAGATCGTTCAGCGCCTTCTTGAGCGCCTCTTCATCATGGCTTCCGGTAACTATCGAGATAAGTCCCATAAGATAGACTTCGTTGCTTCTCGAACCTACGGCTCCGCCGGAATTACGCGATATACGTTCGCAGAATCTCGCTCTGAACAGTGCGAGACGCAGTATCTCCGCCGGCGAATTTCTGTTGAGTCTCTGGAGTCCGACCAGATATATCCACTCTTTAAGTCGGTCTATACCGAGCATTACAAGCGCCTGACGCACGGTAGAAACAGTGTTTCCCTTGTCGGCGCAGAGCTGATTTATAACTTTCAGCAGCTTTATCGTAAGCACCGGGTCTGTCGAGATAACAGCCGAGATGTATTCAATATTCGGGTCGGGGCTGTACAGAAGCGCAAGTATCTCAAGGAACGTCTTTATCATCGGTCCGCCCGAGCGCTTTGTCTCAAGCACCGGCTTTGAGAAGAATCCTCCGCACACATAGTCTATGTCGAGTTCACGCGCAAAATCCATCTGCTCCGCTTCATCGACGAGCTCCGCGAACGCTCTCTTGCCGCGCTCATGGCACTTTTTCACCGTATATGCGATCTCATCGCCGTCAGTGTTTATATCGAACCTCAGTATGTCCGCAAAATTGAAAAGCTCTTCGTTGTCCTCGTTATACAGCAGGCCTGAGAGCGCGATAGTGTAGCCGAGACGTTTGAGCCGCATCACGCGCTGCAACGTCCCCGCATCGGCGAGCAGATAAGTCGGTATCTCGATAATGAGCTTATCTTTCAGGAACAGATCGTTGAAGTTGTTTTCAAGAAACAGCTTCGAGAACTGTATGTACGCGGTCTTTTTTCCGAAGATCGGCTCCATGTTCAGTTTTATGTAATTTTTTGCGTCTTCGATCTCCTCCGCGGTAACAAGCGACTCGTCTCCCGTGGGATTTTTCTTGCTTGCAAAGGAGTACAGCATCTGATACATATCTGTACCGCCGCTTTGATTAAAAACGGCCTGCTTTGAAATAAGAAAGCTCATGTCTGTCCGATCTATAGGCTATACCGCGTAAATAGTGTGCGCAGATTGTGCAGAAATACCGCCGGCTTGCTGGCGCAAGTCAAGTAATTTCTGTGCAAGCTGGCGAATAAGATGCAAGCAAGATGCGTGCATCTATTTGTGCCGTATTGCCTAAACCTTTCGTCTGGATTATGACGCCTTTACGCTGCCCTGCGTTTGCGTCACCACTCTATATCCTCAACGGGTACAGGGTGTTCGTTAACAGTTATTTCTCTGACCTTGCTGTTCTTCAGTCTTATGACTCTGTCCGCCATAGGCGCGATAGCCGAATTGTGCGTTACAAGTACGACTGTCATTCCGCTGTTGCGGCAGGTGTCCTGAAGCAGTTTCAGTATTATCTTTCCGGTATTGTAATCGAGCGCGCCGGTAGGCTCGTCGCACAACAGGAGCTTCGGCTTTTTCGCAAGAGCTCTCGCGATCGCGACTCTCTGCTGTTCTCCGCCCGAAAGCTGTGCCGGAAAATTGTCCATACGGTCTTCCAGTCCGACCTGCTTAAGTATCTCCGGCGCAGGGATATAGTCCCTGCACATCTGAGCCGCAAGCTCGACATTCTCCTTCGCGGTCAGATTCTGTATCAGGTTATAGAACTGGAATATGAAGCCTATCTCAAGTCTTCTGTAAGTGATAAGCTCTTTTGCGGAATACTTCGCGATATCCTTACCGTCCACCATGATGCTTCCGTCGTCTATGGTATCCATGCCGCCGAGCATATTCAGCACGGTCGTTTTTCCGGAACCGGACGGTCCCAGAACTATCGCGAGTTCTCCTTTTTCTATGTCGAATGTTATACCGTCGGAAGCGTTAATCGTGATCTCTCCCATACGGTATCTCTTATAAACGTCCTTTACTGAAACGAAGCTCATATATGCGATACCCTTCCGTCAACGAACCACTATATCCTTGTCTTCGTTCATCTTAATGGTGCAGGCGCCTGTCTTTGAAGCAACAACATACTGCGAGTTGTTTATTCTTATCGCCACACCCGGGAACGCCGCTCTCTTGACTCTTATGCAGAGGTCGTTGGTATTTTCGATCTCATGCTCGATGTCCGCGATACGGTCATTTGTTTCTTTTATAAGTCCCATGTGTCCGAACTTCGCCTTCACCGAACGCTTTAGCATCTCAGCTCTTTCGGGAGTAAGCGGAGCCACCTTCTTCTGCTCCTGAAGCGTCGTGCATATCATCTCAAGCTGGTTGAGCTGAGCTTCATACTCCTGGAGCTTCTTCTTGTGTTCACTGAGCTCTTCCGCAAGCACCGCAACGTTGCCGAGAACGATGCTCGTGCGCACATAAGCGTCCGAGCCAAGATAATTGACCTCTATATCAGAAAGGCAGGTATATTTACCGCCGACTATTACAGACTTTCCGCCCTGTACCAGCATAGGTCCCGTGCAGGTCACGGTGCACGCTACAAAGCTCTGCGCCTTGAGCGTTCCGCCGCAGTTTATCTCGGAATTCTCGCCGAAGTTCATCGAAATGTCTCCGCCGGCGGTAACCTTCGAGCTCACGAAGCCGAGCTTCGCGGTGATATTGCCCGCGGCTTCCACGACCGCGCCCGTAACGCTTCCGGCTATCGTAATGTTTCCGGCAGACTTTACCACAAATCCTTCGAGCACATTTCCGTTTATATTTATATCGCCGATAAAGTCTATGTTTCCGATAGAAAGGTCTATGTCTCCGCCGACCTTTATCTCCTTGTCAACAACGAAATGATCCTTGCTCCAGCGCAGATTTCCTCTGTGCGCGGTGACAAGATGCTGACCGTCGGGAGAAAGAGCGATGCCGTTTCCGGTGACGACCTTCGCGGGCTTTCCGGGATACTGCGGTATCTCAACGCCTCTTATATCGCGGCCGGGAGTGCCTTGCGTCTCAGCGAAGATATCGGCGACGACGACGCCCTCTTCGATATTCTGGATAAGTCCGAGGTCGCGGAAATCTATATTTCCGAACTCGTCCGACTTCATCTGAGCTCCGCTCCTGCGTTCAAAATGATATGTAATATAGCCGTTGCGTCCATCAACGGGCTGATCGCCCTGCGCGATCTGAACACTGAGCCCGTCCGATTTGAACGCCGATTTAACAGCCTCCTGATCTACATTATATCTTATACCGTTCAGAGCGAGTGCTTCTTTTATTTCCGCCTCCGTAACCTCCTTGCCGCCGTTTACGGCCGGAGTTATGCTGAGACGCGCGCTCATGAACTTTTCATCGACTTCAAGATTGAAGGTGCCGTTCATTGGTTCTGCCATTCAGATCATCTCTTTTCAGTGTGTTTATGCAGGTAAGCATAATATATCAACTTATTATACCACATTTTTTTCTAAATATCTACATAATATATGTAGAAATTTCTGCACATTTATTGAGCATTTCCACAACAAACGGTAACGCCTTATAAATCATCAGAGACTTTTTGCAATTTAAGGAAATTTTTATTTATGTCTCCCCCGCCTCCGGCGGGGGAGACATAAACGTAAAAAATCCTGCTTTATAAAATAGCGGTCGTCAAATGTTTCCTTTATATTTTCGTTATCTTCGCAAACGCAGCTGCGAGCTTCTTGGTTCCAGTGCTGTCGAAACTTATCTCAAGCAGAGTGTCGTTTCCCATTGATTTAGCGCTGAGCACAGTGCCTTCACCAAATTTTCTATGGCTTACCCTGTCGCCGGCAGCGAAAGATTCCACAGTCGGCTTTGATGCCTTTGCTGCGGCTTTTGCCGCCTGCGCCGCTTCTCTGTCCTGTAAATAGCTGGACTGCTTTCTGCCGCCGTATGTGCGCTCCGCCAGTGTGCTCTTCTGAGTTTTGTCGTTGTATTCCATATATACCCCCGGTATTTCTTCAATAAATCTTGATACTTTATTCCGCTGCGTCTGACCGTACAGAAGTCTCGCAGCCGCCGTCGTTATGTAAAGTCTGCGTTTTGCTCTTGTGATCGCGACATAGCACAGTCTTCTGTCTTCCTCAAGCTCCATGGGATCGCCGAAGCTTCGATAGCCCGGGAATATTCCCTCTTCCGCGCCGACGATATAGACATTCTCAAATTCAAGTCCCTTTGCGGCGTGCATTGTCATGAGCGTCACTCTGTCGGACGACGTATCATAGCTGTCGAGATCGGATATGAGCGCTACCTGCTCCAGAAAATCAAACAGGCTGTGGCTCTCATTCTCCTCAACGAAAGTTATCATCGAGGATTTAAGCTCCTTGATGTTGTCAAGTCTGCCGAGACCTTCATCTCCCTGCGTCAGCAGCATTTCGGTGTATCCGGACTGCTCCATGACATCGTCAAGTATATCGGTTATCTCGCGCTCGTCCGCAGTGTCAATAAACTCGCGGAACATTGCCGCGACCGGTTTCAGAGACTTCTCTTTCTTGGATATTGAAACGAATTCATCGCAGCGCTCCATGGTTTCGATCGGACTTATACCGAGCGTGAGCGATATCCGCTCGATCTCGCTCCATGTGGTATCTCCGATGCCGCGCTTCGGCTCGTTTATGATACGTCCGAGACGCACCGTGTCGAACGGGTTGCAGATGACGCTCAGATAAGCTATCGCGTCGCGTATTTCTTTACGGTCGTAGAATTTCGTACCGCCTACTATCTTGAACGGTATGCCCATTTTTCCGAGCGCAAGTTCTATGCTTCTCGACTGGGCGTTGTTGCGGTAAAGAACGGCGTTGTCAGCAAGGCGGCTGCCGTCGTGCTTATTATTCAGGATCTCGCTTCCGATGAACGCGGCTTCGCTCTGTTCGTCCGGGAATCTGTAAACCTTTATCTTCTCACCTGCTCCGAGATCCGACCAGAGGTTCTTGTCCTTATGCTGGGTGTTGTTGCGGATAACGGCATTTGCCGCATCGAGAATGTTCGTAGTTGAACGATAGTTCTGTTCGAGCTTTACGACAGAAGCGTCAAATTCTCGCTCAAAGCTTAAGATATTCTCGATCGTCGCGCCTCTGAAACGATAGATCGACTGGTCTTCATCTCCGACCACGCAGAGGTTCCCGCAGGCTCCCGCGAGAAGCTTCACAAGCTCGTACTGAGCCGTGTTTGTGTCCTGATACTCATCGACCATTATATACTCGAAGCGGTTCTGCCAATATTCAAGCACTGCCGGATCAGCTTGTAAAGTCTGTACAGTCATCATTATTATGTCGTCGAAATCAAGCGCGTTCGCAGCTTTCAGACGAGCCTGATATTCCCTGTAAATATCGCGGATAACACCAAGCTGGAAATCCTTCTTCCCGCTGTCGTTCAGCACCGGGAAATGATCCGGAGTAATGAGCTTGTCCTTCGCACGTGAAATGGAGTTCATCACGACTTTCGGGTTGAACGATTTGTCGGAGATATTCAAAGCTTCAAACACAGATTTTATCACGCGCTTGCTGTCGTCAGTATCATAGATCACAAAATTTTTCTGATACCCGATAGCCTCAATGCTCCGGCGAAGTATCTTTACACAAGCGGAATGGAAAGTCGATGCCCACACTTCCGCAGCGGGAGCGTTCATAGCGGCGAGACGGTCTTTGAGCTCTCCGGCCGCCTTGTTGGTGAACGTCACCGCAAGTATCTTCCACGGAGTCGCCCTGTTATGTCCGATAAGCGAGGACAGGCGTTCGGAGACCTCCGGGGTATTGTCGTAAGCGCCGTTCGCGTAATCTTCGAGGAATTGTTCATCCTCCGCGGAGAGCCGGGGTTCGTAATCACTCGTATATGCATCGCCGAACAGCAGGAGATTTGCTATTCTGTTGCACAGCACGGTAGTTTTTCCGCTTCCCGCGCCGGCAATGATAAGAACTGCGCCGTTCGTACGGAAAATTGCCTTTTTCTGCATATCGTTTGCTCTGGAAAAGAATCTGCCGAGCGCTTTTTGTTTAAGTTCTTTATATTCCATATTTTACCTTTCCGAAAAAGTTTAGACGCTGCTTATAGACAAATCATAATTTGCAGAGCCCTACCCCCGGCCCCTCCCCTAAAGGGGAGGGGAGAACTATTCCTATATGTGGGGAGCAGAGCTCCCCACACCCCACCTGTTTTCGGCGGGCAACCCGAAGGGGGTCTGGGGGGGCGACCGGAAAGCCCCCCAGAAAAACTTACAAATTATGATTTTTCGAATAATATAAGAAAAAACAGCATAAACCTTACGCACATTTTCAGTGCGCAAGGTTATACTATTACTGTAGATTTAAACTGCTGTACTTCCTGTTATTCAGCTGCTGCCGCCGGCTGTGCTGAAGATGATGTTGTTGTTGACGACTTGCTTGCAGAGCTGCTGCTTGTGGAAGCTGTGCTGTTTCCGGATATGGAAACGAACGGATTTACGCCGTCGCTCATAACCTGCGGGAATACACCGTTCCACTTCTGGATCTTGAAATAGTCGATATAGTTCGGGCTCTTCGCGAGCTGTTCCTCAATAAGAGCGATAGCTTTTGCTTCCGCCTCTGCAAGAGCAAGCTGGCTGTCGGCATTTGCCTGTGCAGCGATAACTATCTGCTTTGCTTCTTCCTGTTTCTCACGAGTCTTGTTCTCCATTTTGAGAGCGTCCTGAGCCGCAATTACCTTTTCCTGTATAGAAGCCTCGAATGCCGGGTCAAAGTCAAGGTTCTCAATAGCGAACGCAGTAACGATTATTCCATAAGGACTGAGAACTTCCGTGAGCTCGTTCTGGATGGTGGTCTGTACCTCCGAACGTGTCTGTACAAGGTCTTCCGCCTTTACCTTACCGATAGCGTCTTTAGCGATCTTTGCAACATTGGGGACAAGAAGCTTATTCTCAACGTTTGCGATACCGGTATCACGGATGATGTTGGAGAGCATCGAGCTCGCATAGCGGTAATTGAGCTTGAGCTGAAGGTTCTGGACATTCTGTGTATCGCTCGTATAAGCGTTCGCGTTCACGGAATAGATCTGGTCACGGATATCGACCTCTTCGATCTCCTCGATAAACGGGATACGGAAGTTGAGACCTGCCGACAGATCGTCTTCAACGATCCTTCCGAACTGATACTTTACGCCGATGAAACCTTCTCTTACAATAGTAAAGCAATTGAACGCTATTATAAGAACTACTATTGCGATTGCAATTATGAGGACGAGCAGTCCGGTCTTATTGCCGGTCTTGTTGCCGCTGCCGTCTGTTTTATTTGCGGAAGTGAATTTGAATTCAGCCATATTTTTTTCCTTTCTCCGTTGGGTTACACATTATTGAGTAAATTTCATTTACTGCAATTTAATAATAGCATATTTTTATTTACTTGTCAATAGCTTTTGGTAAATTTTATTTACTTTTCGCAAATCCGGATCAAACCGCCTTGCCGTCAAGAAGGTCAGAATACTCATCCTTGACCTCAGCCGCGGGGACACTCAGTTTATCGCCATTCCTGATCTTTTTGAGGGCGGCGGTGAGCATGAGCTTGATGCGGTTTATCTGGTTTACTTCAGACGCGCCGGGATCATAATCGACAGCGATTATATTGGATTCCGGATTGCGGCGGCGGAGCTCGCCGATAACGCCCTTTCCGGTAACGTGGTTCGGCAGGCAGGCGAACGGCTGCATACAGATAATATTGTTTACGCCGTTTTCGAGCAGCTCAAGCATCTCAGCCGAGAGGAACCAACCCTCACCCGCGATGTTGCATGTCGATACGATACCGTCAACAAGCTTGCGCATTTCGGCTATCGGCGTGAATCCACCGAACTTTGTGCCTTTTATCGCGTCGATGAATGGCTTTTCAAGTCTCTCGAAGAACTTTATTGCCTTGTTGCTGAAGAAATGACGCGCGCCAGAGACCGTGAGGAACTCCTTGCGGGAATTCGCATGGTCGCAGAAGAAGTAGATAAATCCCATAAGATCGGGAACTACCACCTCGGCGCCCTCCTGTTCGAGGAACCTTACAACATCGTTGTTCGCCATAGGGCTGTACTTGACGAGTATCTCACCGACAACGCCGACACGCGGTTTAACGGTGTCATATATCGGGAGCTCATCGAATTCCTTGACGAGCTGTTTTAAGTTTTTGCCGAACTTTCTGATGTTGATATGCTTCATATCATCATACAGATATCTGTTCCACTTTTCGTAGAGCCTGTCGGCGCTTCCCTTTTCTATCTCGTAAGGACGCACCCTGTAGAGACAGCGGCAGAGCGCGTCTCCGTAGATAATTCCCATGAATCCTCTCATAGCGAGGCCGGGAGTTATCTTGAAGCCGGGCTGCTTCTCAAATCCGTTGAAGTTCAGCGACAGAAGCGGTGTGTTGGCATATCCTCCGTCCGCGAGCGCCTTCTTTATCATGCTGATATAGTTGGTAGCTCTGCAGGCGCCGCCGGTCTGAGTTATCAGGAGCGCAGTCTTTGAGAGATCATACTTTCCGTTCTCAAGCGCGTTCATGAGCTGTCCGACCGTCAGTATCGACGGATAGCAAGCGTCGTTGTTGACATATTTCAGTCCGGTATCGACCACCTGCTTTGAATAGTCCTTCAATACTATGAAGTCATATCCGGAATGACGGAATGCCGCTTCAAGGAACTCAAAATGATACGGTGCCATCTGCGGCGCGAGTATCGTGTATTTCTTCTTCATTTCCTTGGTAAACAGCGGCTGGCGCTGATAACCGGTATATTTCTTGTCGGAAACATACCCTGTGCGCTCGCGCTCTTCCATAACGGATATCAGCGAGCGAAGTCTTATTCTCGCAGCGCCGAGGTTGTTCACCTCGTCTATTTTAAGCAGCGTGTACATTCTTCCGCTGCCCTGTAATATCTCCTGTACTTCGTCGGTCGTTACCGCGTCAATGCCGCAGCCGAAGCTGTTGAGCTGGACGCGTTCGAGATCGCTTCGTGAAGCGACGAACGACGCCGCGTTGTAAAGTCTGTTATGGTACATCCACTGGTCAACTACGCGTATCGGGCGCGGAAGACTTCCGAGATGAGCCACGCTGTCCTCGGTAAGCACCGCATATCCGTAGCCGTTTATCATCTCCGGTATGCCGTGATTTATCTCCGGGTCAACATGATAAGGTCTTCCCGCAAGGACTATGCCCTTCTTGCCCTGCTCCTCAAGCAGCTTTAAGATGCGTTCGCCCTCCTTGTGGATATCGGACTTGAACTTCTCGTCCTCCGCATACGCTTTCGCAAGTGCCGCGCCGAGCTCCTCGCCCGGTATCCCGAGGGGTGTGAATTCCTCGACGATACGGCGTGTCATAGCCTTCTTGTCGTATATCGGCAGGAACGGGTTCATAAATCTCACGTCGTGGTCGCGGAGCCTCGGTACGGAGTTCTTAATTACCTCGCTGTATGTCGCGACAACGGGGCAGTTGTAGTGGTTGTCGCCCTTTCCGCCGTTATCCATCTCGTATGTAAGAGACGGATAGAATATAAAGTCCGCTCCGTTGTTTATCAGCCATTCAATATGACCGTGCGAGAGCTTGGCGGGATAGCATACCGATTCCGACGGCATTGTCTCGATCCCCATGTCGTAAATATCACGCGACGATTTCGGCGACAGCAGCACACTGTAG
>CAMVEM010000115.1 GCA_947166515.1 uncultured Clostridia bacterium
GCGCGCTTTTGGCGGCAATACCACGGCTTCCTGCCGTGACCGTCTACTGCGTCAAGCCTCCTAACCGGGCGTGGTCTCCCCGGCAGCGGGGAGGTGTCGAGCTTGCGAGACAGAGGGTGTCTCCCCCACTGGGGGAGGTGGCGAAGCTAGAGAGGGATGACCGACAGAAGACCGACAGACCAGCCCGCTTTCGTCGGCTTTCCCTGTATCTGACGCACCTATCTCATTTTCTCTTTTCAAAGTGGTTTTTAAAGGTATACTAAAGAAACTGAACCGTAAGGGGTAAACAAATGGCACAGCGTAATCACAGGCTGATAGACGGCAAGATCGCTAAGTATATGTTGCCGTCGATAATGATGAATATGGCGATGCAGCTCGGCAACATCGTAGATACGATGCTTGTGGGCAACCTGCTCGGGACAAAGGCTATGTCGGCGATAATGCTGTGTATGCCGGTAGCGCTTTTGGAGCAGGTGGTGGGGTTCGGTCTGGGAACAGGCGCGGCAATAGCGGCAGCCACGTTTCTCGGAAAACGTGACAAAAAGAGCGCATCTGATATATTCTCGACTGTGTTCTGGCTTACAGTCATTTTCGGAGCACTGTTTGTGCTGGCGGCTTTCTTCCTGTGTGATCCTTTGGCACATCTGCTTTCGAGCGGAGGCGAATTTGAAGGGCTTGCGCGGGATTATATGTTTATATGGATGCTCGGGTGTCCCGTTATCGGCATAGGGCTGTACCTGATGAACTTCATGGGTGTGGAAAGTCAGCCCAGGCTGTCGTCCGCCTATATCATCGTTTCCAATGTGATAAATCTTGTCCTTGACTACATATTCCTTGCATACACGCCTCTCGGCATCAAGGGTGCGGCACTGTCAACTGTGATAGGCTATCTTGGCGGAATGGCGGTGTACATAAAATACATCAGGACGAAAGGAAAGATGCTCTCGCTGAGACCTGTCATTGCTCTGTCATCGGCTGCGGCAGCGTTAAAGTCGGGCTCTCCGACACTCATATATATGGGTATGAAGCTTGTCCAGTCACTCGGACTGAACTTTATCATCAAGGGACTTCTCGGGGAAGAAGGATTTACGATATACACTGTCTGCTCCAATGTTATGATGATAATGCTTATGGTAACGGGCGGTATCATCGGCGTGATACCAAATCTTGCGGGTGTGCTTTACGGCGAAAAAGACTATTACGGGCTGCGGTCGGTTGCATTAAGAACGCTTAAAACAGCCGGGATAGTCACGGCAGGCCTTCTGATCGGCATTGTGATCTTCGCCGGTCAGGTCGCGGGACTGTTCGGGGTAAATGAAGGATCGCTTCTCGGCTTTACCGTTCCGGCAATGCGCTGCTTTATGCTCTGTCTTCCGTTTTTTGTATGGAACAAGTTCCTTACAAGCTATTATCAGTGCATTGGCGAGACAAGGTTCGCAAGCCTTATAACCCTTCTCGAAAATGGCACGATAATACTCCCCGCAGCTTATATCTCTATAAGTCTCGCGCTTTCTGCGGACAGCAGCGGTTTTATTGCAATGGGGCTGTCGTTTGTGATATCCGAAGGGCTGACTGCGGCAGTTTCGCTTGTCATCGGCTTTATAAAGCACCCAAAAAACCCTGCGTTCATACTTCCGGGAACGAACACCGGCGAATGTCTCGACCTTTCCATACCGGCAGACAAGGAGGAAGTTCCGGCACTTGTCAGACGTATGCTTGAGTTTGCTGTGGAGAATGGTGTTGAGCGCACTCTCGCTAACCGTATGACGGTCGCGGCGGAAGAAATGACCGAAAACATCATAGCCTACGGCGGGAAAAGCTCGGAGTGGATAGATCTTTGTCTTACGATAGAACCGGAAGTGCTGAGAATGCGCTTAAGGGACAACGGGATCCCGTTTGACCCGACATCTTACGAGTTTGACGGCGATCTGTTCGATATAAGCGGTATCGGGATCGTCAAGCGGTTAGCTTCAGACATTGACTATGTCCGTTCTATAGACCTCAATAACACAGTCATCGAAGTCGGAAAAAATGCAATAACGGAGGAACACTGAAATGAACAGCATCATAACATTATTCCGCGAACAGGTAAGTAAAAACGGAGCCAAGACTGCGGTCGCTGCGCCGGACGGCAGAATGATAACATATTCCGGGCTTGATGAAAACGCCCGCCGCGTTGCCGCAAAGCTCCTCTCGGACGGCTTGAAGACGGGTGAGTCTGTACTTATCACGGCATCACGCGGGATAGGCTTTGTTGAAGCGATCTTCGGTATTCTGTATGCCGGCGGAGCTTACGTCCCGCTTTCCGATCACTACCCCGAGGACAGGACGAAGTTTATTAAAAACAACTGCGGCGCGAAATCCGTGATCGACGACACGTTTCTTGCCGCCTGCGCGGATATTGCTCCGATAGAGAAGCCCACAGAGGTCAGACCCGGGAATACCGCACTTATAATGTATACATCGGGATCCACCGGAAAGCCGAAGGGGATAATACACAGTCACAGCTCTTTGAAATCCTCAACAGAGCGCATCGTAAAGGCTGCCGCTATGGTTGACAGCGATATCTGCGCAGTCAACGCACCGTTTTACTTTGTAGCTCATATCGTAGATATGCTGACTCCGCTCTGTGTCGGAATGACAGCATATATTCTTCCCGATGAAGTGAGGGCGGATCCGGTCAGACTTGCGGAGATCATTGATTCAGAGTCTGTAACGGTCGCGTATATCGCTCCTAAGGTACTGAGATATTTTGAGAAGAAGGGCAGCAGCCTCAGGATCGTTCTTTCCGCAGGAGAGCGTATGTCGCAGATCGCTCCGGAAGGTTTCCGTCTGCTGAATATGTACGGAATGAGCGAGACAGCCGGAATAGCGGCATGTTTTGAGGTGAACAGAGGCTACGACAACACTCCGATAGGAAAGCCTGCCGACGGTGTGGATATATATCTTCTCGACGAGGACGGCAATGACGGAGATGAGGGCGAGATCTGCGTTTCGGGAGATATGGGACGCGGATATGTCGGGCTCCCCGAACAGACCGCACAAACATTCACGCCCAACCCGTTCAGGGAAAAGGACGGTCATGATATACTCATACATACAGGCGACCTCGGAAAGCGGCTTCCCGACGGGAATATCCTCTACATAAACCGCAGGGACTGGATGATAAAGATAAACGGTCAGCGTGTGGAGCCGGGTGAGATCGAGGCGGAGATACGCAGGACAGACGGCATAAAGGACGCTGTTGTCAAGGACTTTATCGACAGCACGGGACAGACTTTCCTTGCGGCGTATTACATCGCGGAAAGTGAAATCGGGGAGGATATCATCAAAGCCGCGCTTTCGGAAAAGCTCCCCGAATATATGATCCCGGCATATTTCACACGGCTTGAAAAATTCCCGGTGAACGCAAACGGCAAGCTCGACCGCGGGGCGCTCCCGAAGCCTGAGATCGACCGCTGCCGCGCAGAATATATCCCGCCGGAGAATGAGCGACAGAGACATATATGTGAGGCGTTCGGTGAGATCCTCGGCATTGCGGATGTCGGTATCAGGGACGACTTCTTCTCCCTTGGCGGCGATTCGATCAAGGTGCTTATGCTCCAGAAAACGCTGAGGAACAGGGGTGTGGAAATATCCGCAAGCTCGGTGTTCGACGGAAGGACACCCGAAAATATAGCCCAAAGCATTGGTGAAACCTCCGCACTTTCCGCATTCAAGGGAACTCCCGCCGATTCATACCCGCTCACCAAGGCACAGATGAGCATATATCTCGACTGTCAGGCTTCCGGCAAGGAGACTGCATACAACAACGTATTCGCGCTGTTTATGCCGTCCGATATGGGTGCTGATGAAGTACGGCTCAAAGATGCGGCAGAGAGTGTTCTGAACGGCTGTCCGATACTCGGCGCCGTGACGAAGGTCGCTGACGGTATGCCTTCACTTGTTCCTTCGCCGGACAGAAAGATAATTGTTGAGGTGCGTGACACCGATCTTACGGACAAGAATGCCCTCGCGCAGAGCATAAATACTCCATTCGGCCTTGAAAGCGAGCTTCCCACCCGTGCCGCTTTATTCCGCACGCCGGAGGGACTGCTTCTTGTGCTTGTTATGCATCATATCGTGTGTGACGGTACGACTGCTTCCGTTATCATAAACAACATAGCGTCCGTATATAACGGTGAAGCTCCCGCCGCGGAGGAAATGAGCAATTTCACCCTCGCGCAGTATGAAGCCTCTCACCCCGAAATATCACAGGCGGACGATGAAGTTTACAGAAAGATGCTCGATCAGGCAGAGGGTGACACAGAGCTTTACAGTGACGATTACCCGGAGCTTGCGGACTTCAAAGGCAAGCTTGGTGTTTACGATACCACTCTTTATTCACAGCAGACCGAGCTTTCGGGCAAGCTCATTTCCGCGCTCAGCGAGAAGCATCTTACCGAAAGCACGCTGTTTATGAGTGCATACGCGTATATGCTGAGACTTTTCTGCAATCAGAAGAATGTTTTGTTTTTCACGGGTGAGAACGGGCGGCATGACCCTGTCCTGCAAAACACGATAGGTATGCTCGTACATAATCTTCCCGTGCTGGCAAAAATTGATGAGAACGCCGGCTGCGCAGATTTTATGACTGATGTTCAGAAGGATTTCCACGATCTTGTCACACACGACGGTGCGGATATAGCTTCCCTCTGCGGCGAATACGGTATTCATCCCGATTGTTTCTTTGTATATCAGGGCGAGATGCTTTCCGGCGTTACAATGGACGGAAGATACATACCTATGGAGATCTATCAGTCCGATGATGTTATGGCATCTCTTACGCTTCATGTTCTTAAACAGAACAGCGGCGATTATGTGCTGAAATTCGAGTATGCCGCCGAAAAGTTCGCGGCAGAGACGATAAAGCGTATGGCGCAGGTATATACACGCATAGTCGCGGGGCTTTGCGAAGGCGGAAAGCTTAAAGATATACGTCTTGTAAGCGACGGTGATATTGCCGAAATGGAGACTTTCAACGCCACGGAAGCTGACTACCCCGTGACCGATATAGTGTCGATGTTCAGAGCGCAGGCTGCGAAAACCCCCGACCGCACAGCGGTTATCTTCAAGGACGAGACTCTGACCTACGCGCAGGTCGATGATATCTCCGAACGTATAGCCGGTAAGATCCGTTCTCTCGGTATCGGCAAAGGAGATGTTGTTTCCGTGCTTATCCCGCGCTGCACATATATGACCACAGCGTCACTCGGTGTGCTTAAATCGGGCGCGGCATATCAGCCCCTTGACCCGTCTTACCCCACCGAGCGTTTGACCTTTATGATGTCTGACGCGAACACAAAGCTTCTTATCACGAACGAGGAATTGCTTCTGCGTGTGCCGGAGTACAAAGGTGAAGTCCTGCTCACAAAGGATATTCCCGCTCTTCCGGACTGCGGCAGGATCAAAGATCACCCCGACCCGTCCGATCTGTTCATACTGCTCTACACTTCCGGCTCGACCGGAACGCCGAAGGGAGTTATGCTCGAACACCGCAATATTGCTAATTTCTGCGCATGGTACAGGGAGTTCTATCATCTTGACGAAACATCGCGTGTCGCGGCTTATGCAAGCTACGGCTTTGACGCTGATATGATGGATCAGTATCCGGCGCTCACGACAGGTGCCTGCGTGTGCATCATCGAGGAAGAGATACGCCTTGACCTGCTGGCTCTCGAAGCGCGCATAAACGAGTGGGGTATAACTCACGCGTTCATGACGACACAGGTCGGCAGACAGTTCTACTCGATGACCAACGCCGAAAGCCTGAAATATCTCTCCACGGGCGGCGAAAAGCTTGTTCCTCTGCCGCCGAGATCGGGAGATCCTGCGTTCTACAATTTATACGGTCCCACAGAGTGTACGATACTGACGACGATAAAGATTGTCGAGAGGCTCTATGAGCGTGTGCCGATCGGAAGACCGCTGAAAAACTACAAGTGCTATGTGATTGACGAGAACGGAAGACGGCTTCCGCCGCTTATTCCCGGCGAACTGCTGATTGCGGGACGCGGCGTGGGGCGCGGATATCTGAACCGTCCCGATCTCACCGAAAAAGTGTTTATCCGCAATCCCTTTGACAGCGGCGATGACTATGCCCGCGCATATCGTTCCGGAGATATCGTACGTCTGCTGCCGAACGGCGAGATAGATTTCATCGGCAGAAATGACGGTCAGGTCAAAGTGCGCGGTTTCCGTATCGAGCTTACCGAGGTGGAGAGCGTTATCCGCGAGTTTCCGGGGATCAGGGATGCTACCGTGCAGGCGTTTGAGGACGAGGCAAGCGGTGAGAAATTCATAGCAGCTTATGTTGTTGCCGATGATATCGTGGATATTTCCGCATTGAACGAGTTTATCCTTGACCGTAAGCCGCCGTATATGGTACCGGCTGTTACCATGCAAATAGAGAGTATTCCGCTCAACCAGAACCAGAAGGTAAACAAGAAGGCTCTGCCCAAGCCGCAGAGACAGAGTATCGAGATCATACCGCCGCAGAATGATGTTCAGCAGAAGATATTTGACTGTATAGCGGAAGTCGTAGGTCATACCGGATTCGGCATAACCACGAACATATACGAAGCGGGGCTGTCCTCTATCGGCGCGATAAAGCTCAATGTACTGCTGGCAAAGGCATTTGACACGGCAGTGACCTCCCGCGACCTTAAAGAGAACAACACGATAGACAAACTTGAGACCTTCCTGACGGGCGCGGCATCAGGCAGCGAAAAGTTCGGGATACAGCCGGATTACGGTCTTACCAAAACACAGGAGGGTATCTACGTTGAGTGTATAGCAAAGCCCTCGGATACTCTTTACAATATCCCGCTGCTGCTTGAAATATCTGACGACATAGACACCGTGAAGCTGAAGACCGCAATAGTCGCGGCAGTCAACGCTCACCCTATACTGAAAACGAGACTGTTCATAAATGACGACGGTGACGTGCGTATGCGCCGGATGGACGGCGACTTCTCATTCGACGAAAGCTCGATAACCGAACGGGAAATATCGTCGATAGAGGAAGAAAGGGAAAAGCTCGTGAAGCCGTTCAAACTGCTCGGCGGCAGACTTTTCCGTGTTGAGATACTGCACGGCGGGAAGACATGGCTGTTTATCGAGATGCATCATATCATCTCGGACGGCAGTTCGATCGGTATATTCTTAAACGATGTATCGGCGGCGTATGAGGGCATACAGCTCGAAACCGAGAGTTACAGCGGCTATGAGGTCGTTCTGAACGAGGAAAAGCTTCGTATGTCGGACGCTTACGGAAAAGCGAAAAACTACTACAAAAAACTTGTTGACGGCGCTGAGACCCAGTCGCTCCCCACAGGAGATATCACAGGCGAACATAGTGCCGTGACCTGTATGTATGAAATGTACGCTTCCGGCATCGACGCTGCTGAGACAAAGGCATGGTGCGAAAATAACAAAGCGTCGATGAACGGACTGTTCTCGGCAGCGTTCGGATTGACGCTGAACAAGTACCTCGGCACGGAGTCGGCTGTGTTCGCGGGTATATACAGCGGAAGGAACGACTCGCGTCTTGCCGGTACGGTGGCGATGCTCGTCAAGACTCTGCCGATAGTCGTCTGCATAGAGGCGGGGAAGACCACGGCTCAGCTTGCCCGCGAGGTGAGCGATCAGCTTGTGGATTCCCAGGGCAGCGATATTTACTCCTTCGCTGAGATATGCCGGAGCCTTAACGTCAACGCAGATGTAATGTTCGCGTGGCAGGGAGACGAATTCGCGTTCGACACGCTTTGCGGCAAGCCCGCGAAGATCGAGCCGCTAAGGCTTTCCGAGGCAAAGGCTCCGATGAACCTCAACGTATTCATTGACGGCGGAAAGATACGTTTCTCTATGGAGTACAGAGGCGACAGGTACAGCGAGGGATATATCCGCGGATTCCTGTCCGCGGTGGAGTGCGCACTTATCGGAATGGTACGGGGAAAGTGGCTCGCCGAGGTGTCTATACTGTCAGAAGAAGCGCGTGAAATGCTTGACGGCTTCAATGATACAGCGACGGACGGTGTGTTCCCGACTGCGCCGGAACTTTTCGCAAAGGCGGCGGAAGCATCTCCTGACGAGATCGCTGTCATAGCCCGAAGCGGACAGGTGAAAGTCACATACCGCGAGTTGTGGTGCAAGGCAAAGAGTATCGCCAACGCACTCATAGAAAGCGGCGTTCGCACGAATGACAGGGTCGCGCTGTATATGGAGCGTGACGAAGACATTTACGCTGTGCGTGAAGGCATTATGCTTTCCGGCGGTACGTTCGTTTCGCTTGAACCCGAATACCCCGATGACCGGATCCTTTATATACTCAAAGACGCGGGTATAACACGACTTATCACCGCAAAGACGCTGTACGGCAAAAGAAATACGCTGTTTGACGGGCTTGACATACTCTTTACCGATGACATCAGCAAAGATGTGATAAACGGCAGCTCGTTTGACCTGCCGGTAAAGATCGAGCGTGAAAGCGCGGCATACCTCATATACACCTCCGGCTCCACGGGAAATCCGAAAGGCGTTGAAATAAAGCACTCGAACCTTGCGAACCTGCTTGCGTATAACGAAAAGAACACTCTTGCGAAAGCCTATGTTGATAATTCAACAATATTCTTAGCACTTGCGGCGATCACCTTCGACGTTTCTGTCATAGAAGAAATGATGCCGCTCTATCACGGCAAGGCGGTTTCGATTGCAACCGATGAGGAGATACACAATCCGCTGCTGCTTATGCGGACGGTGACGAACACCGGAGTTGACATGATGAAGTGCACGCCGTCGTATTTGCAGTCGATACTTGATGTTCCCGAAGCGGCGGACGCACTCGGCAGACTGAAAGCGCTTATCGTCGGTGCGGAGCCCTTTCCTGCTGCTCTGTATGCGAAGATACGCAAAGCGGGATTTACGGGAACTCTCTTCAACAGCTACGGTCCCACGGAAACCTGCGTATCTGTAAGTATAGGCGTGCTTGACGGCGGACAGGTGACTATCGGCGGTCCTACGCTCAACACATACTTCCTTATCCGCGACAGCTTCGGAAACTTTCTCCCGCCCTATGCGAGAGGCGAGCTTGTCATTGCCGGCGCGCAGGTCGGAAAGGGCTATGTCAACCTTGACGAAATGACCCGTGAAAAGTTCATCACCGTGAAAATAAACGGCAAAGACGTTCCTGCGTATCGCAGCGGTGATGTTGCGTATTTCAACGGCAGAGGCGAGATAGTACACTGCGGACGCAACGATAATCAGGTAAAGATCAGGGGACTGCGCATTGAGCTGGACGGTATAGAAAATGTGATGAACAGCTTCCCAGGCATAAAGCGCAGTGCAGTCATCGTGAAAGGCACGGGTGACGGAAGCTTCCTGTGCGGCTACTATGCGTCTGAGCAGCCTGTTGACGAGACAAAGCTCACAGCGCACATGAAGGAAACTCTTACGGCATATATGATACCCGGTGTGTTCGTGCATCTGACCGAGTTTCCGCTTACCGTAAACGGCAAGATCAACAGAAAAGCATTGCCTGAGCCGCAGTTCACACAGAAAAAGCGCAGCGAAAAGGCAGCTTCTTCTGAGCTCCAGCAAAAGATAGCCGCAATGTTCGCAAAAGCTCTCGGGC
Organism: uncultured Clostridia bacterium; assembly: GCA_947166515.1. Classification (GTDB taxonomy): domain Bacteria; phylum Bacillota; class Clostridia; order Oscillospirales; family Ruminococcaceae; genus Ruminiclostridium_E. The sequence continues at coordinate 9,671 of CAMVEM010000115.1, forward strand.
TTGACAGCGTGGCAGCTGACGAGGACTTCTTCGAGATAGGCGGAACGTCAATGCTCGCGTCCAAGGTCGCTATGCAGGCTATGGTAGAAAATATCCCGATAGCGTATAAAGATATTTTCGCGTTCCCGACAGTCGAGGCTCTTGAAAGAAATATACTCGGCAAAAACGGCGAAAGTAAGCATTCTGATACGATATGCGAGCCGGCGGTCGAGGACAGGGAGATACCCGGGATAAAGCCCGTTCTTGAATACAACACGATGAAACATATCCGTGAGGTGACATCAGAGCCGCTCGGCGACATACTGCTCACCGGTGCTACGGGCTTTCTCGGCATACA
>CAMVEM010000116.1 GCA_947166515.1 uncultured Clostridia bacterium
GTTTCTCTGAAAGATAAAACGCTGAATTTCTGCAAGGGCTGTCTTGCCTGTCAGAAAACAATGAAATGCGTTATCAAGGACGATGCTTCAGAGATATGTGAGAAAGTCGGCAATGCAGATGTGTTGATCTTCGCAAATCCGATATACTACTATGAGCTTTGCGGTCAGCTCAAGACCTTGCTTGACCGCTGCAATCCGCTTTATCCGTCGGACTACAAGTTCAGAGAGGTATATCTGATAACCGCTTCTGCGGAGGACGGCGATGAAGTTTATCAGACAGCCAAAAGTGGTATGCAGGGCTGGGTCGACTGCTTTGAGAAAGCAAGGCTCGTCAATGTGCTTTCATGCGGTGGTCTGACTGATCCGGCAGAGGCGGAAAGAAATCAAGAATACCTACAGGCCGCTTATGAGTTAGGAAAAAGTGTCTGAGGAGGTTATTATTATGAAAGTGCTTATCATAAACGGCAGCCCTAAGGCTAACGGCAACACATCTATCGCAATTAACGAGCTTGTAAAGACATTTACAGTCGAAGGTGTCGATGCCGAAGTCAGCCATATCGGCAACAAAGATATAAGAGGCTGCATTGATTGCCGGAAGTGTGCGGAACTTGGACGCTGCGTATTCAATGACGCGGTGAATGAGCTTGCGCCGAAGTTTGAAGAAGCTGACGGACTGATCGTGGCAAGCCCTGTATATTATGCATCCGCAAATGCAACTCTTATTGCCTGTCTTGACAGACTTTTCTTCAGCACTCACTTTGACAAGACAATGAAGGTAGGCGCAAGCGTTGTAGTTGCCAGGCGCGGAGGTTGCTCATCCACGTTCGATGAGCTGAACAAATATTTTACTATTACGGGAATGCCCATTGCTTCAAGCCGTTACTGGAACAGTGTTCACGGCAGAGAAGCGGGCGAAGCTGCATACGATGCCGAGGGCCTTATGAATATGCGTATCCTTGCAAGAAATATGACTTTTCTTATGAAGTCTATCGCACTTGGCAAGGAAAAGTACGGTCTGCCGGAGGGCGAACCGTGGAAGCCGACAAACTTCATAAGAGATGATCTGATCGGCTGACAGAGGAAGAAGCATACAATGGCATTATTGCTGATCCCGGATACAAAGGAAAAAACCAGCTCGGAGAGTTCGCTCACGATTTTATCCGTTTCAATGATGATAATCTTTTCTGAGAGAACTGGAACAACTCCGATGATAGGCTGGTTTTTTTGTTTTTCCTTTTATATTTTGTTAAGTGCGTTATTGTAATTCCCGCGATAGGTATGATCACATTTCTCCCACCAGATGTTCATTATCAGCAGAGTAAACGCGACACCTGCAATGAATATCAGGAAACCGATGACCGCCGAAATAAATACCGGAAGACCGAATCCGTGCTCGGTAAGACTGATATGCGGCAGAACTATCTGCTCCGTGGCAAGCACAAGTATCGGTATGATATACATCGGTTCAAGCTTCGGCTTGCCGAAACATGCGACTGCGAGACAAATAATAAAGCTGTTGAGCGGCGCGATTATCAGAATATCCGAAAGCCCCTGTTCGCACCAGCAGAACGCAGCGATCGTTACGGCGATGTTGTCGTAGATAAGTGCAGCGACTGCCGAAAAGACTGTCGGAACTACCGTGAACAGCGTTTTGGCAAATGGCAGAGACGCGCAGTATCTGTAACGCGAGACAGTGGTGCCTCCCAGAAGGCAGCATCCTATTATCCCGAACTGTCCGAATCCGACCGTCGCTATCATAGACATATAATCGCTGCTTTCGGGAGTTTCGGGCGACATCACCGCTCCGACAAGCAATCCTCCCATAATTAATATGCCGAGTGACACCGTTATCGGATTGAATGTGACTTTACAGTATAATTTCAAAGCTTTTCCAAAATTCTTCATATTTATAATCCGCACCCGTCAGGGCGCTTCTCCTTTGCTTTGATGTGTATTTGCGCAGCAAAACCCGGTCGCTCCGACCGGGAACATCGAAGCGCAGGCTTGAAGATCTCTGATTTTCAAGCCTAACCTCTTAACTGTTCCACCGCTTTTGGCGGTAATGCGAGAAATACATACTCGTTGATACTGAGACAAGCACTGCGCCGATAATACCTATGATGAGATGCGGTATCAGGCTGTCAGTCAGCATCGGGAGCAGTGCTGTGCAGCTGCCGGTAATGGAAAGTGTTGCAACCACCGACACAAGAGCGCATACCCTCTCATCTTCGATAAGCAGAAAGAATGTCACAACTCCCATAGCCGTTATTACAGAAACAACGACCGCGATCGCTGCCGATACTCCGCCGTGCAGTCCGAGCACTCCGAAGAGAGAAAGCACAAGCACAACGCCGCCGTAAATTATCATCGAGAAGATCATTGAAATGTATGCTCCGGTACGGTAGGAAACAAAAGTCTCAAAGCCGCCCTTTACCGTGCGGAACTGCTTTCCGCCCGGTTTATCCTTGCCGTACTGTGACAGAAGAACGATACAGTTTATGACCGAGGGCGCAAACGCCATAATGCAGTCTCCGGCAGGTGTTTCGGAGATATTTCTGACTGCCTCGAAATATGATATTCCCTCACTGAGCATTATCATGACAGTCATGCAGACAGATGCGCCGATATAAAATGCAAGCTCAAATGCCGCAAGCACGAGTATCGTTTCAACAAGCCCGGTTCCCGTATATAGCTTCAGAGCCTGCGAAACGGTGAGTTTACTTTCCCGCATCTTCCTCCGCCTTTCTTAAAATGCCTACACTTAACTGCTGTAATGTCGGGCACTCGGTGACAGCTCCGACAGCCTGCAAGTTTGCGGTATTCTCCGAGAGTGCTATTCCCTCGAAGCTCGTGCTGTTCACGGTGTATGAGAGCATAAGCGGCTTTGCGTTTTTGCCGTCTTGTGCATCGCCGTGAACGAGTATGTATTTTTCCTTGAGATCTTCCACAAAGCCCTGTTCGACGACTTTTCCGTGTGCCATGAATATCGCATAGTCTGTGGCAAATTCCATGTCCGCGATATTGTGCGTCGAGAACAGTATCGTACGCTCTCCGTCCTTCGTGGCGAGATACTCGCGGAATAATTCGCAGAGTTGATCTCTTGCAAGCGGGTCGAGAGAGCTTGCGGGCTCATCAAGTATCAGAAGGTCGGTGTCTCTTGCAAGCACTGCTGCGAGTGCCGTTCTTACACGGTTTCCGTCCGACATCTTCACAAGGTTTTTCTGCTTTTTGTCGTCAGGACTGCCGAGGCCCCATTTCCCGCAAAGTTCTGCAAAACGTGCTCTGTCAAAATTATCATAACCTATAGACATGCACTCGGCTATCGTTTTCAGTTTCCAGTCAAGCGGGAAATAATTCGCCGCCGAGCAGTAGCCGATCCTGTTTCGGAGCGCATCGTCGTCGGTGTCGGTCATATTCCCGAAATACACAGCTTCGCCGCCGCTTTTCGCGGTAACTCCGCAGAGTGTGTCAATGAGTGTGGTCTTGCCGGCACCGTTAGCACCGATAAGTGCAGCTGCAAATCCTTTCGGAATGACCGTGCTCACATCGAGTGTAAAGTCCTTGTATTTTTTTATGAGTCCTTTTATCTCAACTGCGTTTTCCATAATAGCTCCTTATACTATAACGGCTTTTTTCCTGCCGTTCTTGTTTCTCGGATATTCCTGTATGCGGCTGATGTAGTCGGTGTTGAGCAGCTGCTTGTTGCCGTTCTTATCTTCGATCTCAAGCCAGTTTTCCTCAATTCTTGTCGCCGTACCGGTAACTCCGCTTGAATTTCCTGCCCATACGATTATTTCCTGTCCGATATAGTTTTTTATGAGTTCATTCATTGTACTTTCTCCTTTTCTGCGTTTCACTCTGTTTCGTTTTGATATCATTGCCTGTCTGTGCTGCAACGCTCTTCTCGCAGGAATAACGAACAGCAGCAGAAAGATCAGAAACCACCATATCCACGGCTGCATAAGTTATCCCTCCTTATTCCGCATCGAGAACCCACAGAGCACTCAGCGTTTCCTGCACCTCTTCAAGGGACAGCCCTGCGATCCTTGCCGAGCGTATAGCCTCGGTAAGATTATCTTCCACACGGCGCATGTGCTGTTCGGCTAGCAGCCGCATATCCTGCGCGTTCACGAAGTAGCCCTTGCCCTGAGACGATGTTACCAGGCCCTCGGAAGCAAGCTCTTCATACGCTTTCATCGTGGTTATCACGCTGATCTTCAGGTCTGCTGCGAGCGCCCTTATAGACGGGAGCGCGTCGCCGCCCTTGAGCTTTCCGGAAAGTATCTGGTCCCGAAGCTGTGATGCGATCTGTTTATATATAGGTTCGGTTGAGTTTTGAAGTATTTTCATCGGTTCACCTCCGCTTAACTGTTTATCTGTGATATATACAGTATATAACACTATAACAGTTTTGTCAACCGTATATTGTAACAAATCACCTTGCTTATTGCATCAGTAAATTGTATATTATCCACAAGGATACAGATATTACTATTATAAAGAAAACACGATGTTGACCTGTAAATTATCGCGAAGAATCCGGGAAGAAAATACGTATCCTTGCAAGAAATCTGACTTTCCTTATGAAGTCTATCGCACTCAGTAAGGAAAAGTACGGCCTGCCGGAGGGTGAACCGTGGAAGCCGACAAACTTCATAAGAGATGATCTGATCGGCTGAAAGAGGGAGAAGCTTATCCCGTCCGGTACCATGACACTTACTTACAAAGTTCTCAAACGAAAGAAAACCTCCTGTCCTTCGAAGTTTTCTTTTATGCGCGCATCGTGCGCGCTTTTGGAAAACTTCTAATGGCATCGTGCCATTGTGTGAGAATTATCACTTCTCGACGATCGGAGGCTTCCTCTATATTGAATTGTTCAAGGGGTTGCAGCACCGCTACCTGCCGCGAAAATGCGATTACTGCGGACGGTACTTCGTGCTGGAGCGAGGGTTTTACTCAAACTACTGTAAGCGTCCGGTCAAGGGACAACCCGATAAAACCTGCCGCGACCTCGGACACCGGAAGAAGTTTAACGACAAACTAAAGACCGACCCGATCTGGAACGTGTACCACAAGGGCTACAAGGCTCACTACGCCCGGTATCTCAAAAAGAAGATGACGCAGGCGGAGTTTCAGAAATGGGCGGACTATGCTATTGAGATGCGTACTAAGGCACTTGACGGTGACGTTGAGTATGATGAGTATGTCAGGGATATGAAGATATAAACGACAAATCCGTTAAAACACTTGGTATTTCTGCAGAAAAGTAGTATAGTATAAAGGCCATACGCAAAGGAAGCGCAACCTATGGCATATACCACAAGATTTGGAAAGCCGAACATGGCTAACCTGCCGCCCAAGCTCGGCAAAGCTATTATTTCTCAGATACTCAACACTCCTGCGCCCAACCGCGATATGATGCATGAGCGTTCGAGAAATCTCGAAAAAGAAATGGTTAAAATAAGGGAGAAGGAAAATGCTGAAGCGATGCCCGCAGATAATTCCCTCTGCGGGCATTTTTGTGTTGTGATCTCACGCCAGATCCCTGTGCCTCAGAATAAATGTTGCAAGCAGCATATACACCGCACTCCACAGCGCCGAGCATATCAGGCAGACAAGCACCTCTGTGATACCTGCGGACAGGCTTGCAAAGCACGCCGATCCATAAAGGAAGATGTTAAGCCACGAATTATTCCCAAACAGAAATGCCATTGCCATTATCGGAAGTCCTGTCCCGAAAAAGAAGCAGGCGGTTATGCTAAGTCCCATCATTCTGCGAAAGAACACATTTATAGTGACATAAAGAGTGCTGAAACCGACTGATATTATCACCTTTCCGAGTATGCAGCAAAGCAGCCCCGTGATACTGACATCAAAGGAAAGTCCCGTAAGAACTCCGGCGAATATCATTCCGGCAAAGTAAGTAACGAACATACATAATGTGCAGAAAACACCGACAATTATCTTCGAGATCACATAGTCGATTTTTTTTGAGTGAACGGTGAACACATTCTTTACGAAGCCCGACATATAGTCGTGTCCGATGAAAATGGAACTTAGTATTCCGCTGAAAATATAGACCATGTTGATGTTCGCGTACTCGCCCATATCCGCAACTACATAAGTCGGAGTGAGCGGCGCAAGTACCTGCCATACGTTCGTATATGGCGCGGAAGCCGCTGCGATGATCTCGCCGTTCGGACCTACCGTGTCCTGTCCCGTCATTGACAGCACCATTGCGGGAACTATGGCCGCAATACCGAGCATTATATAAAATGCAGGCGTGTGGAAAAGCCTGTAAAAATCGAGGTTCAGCATCGACTTTATCCGCACGGAAAAGTTCTTTGAGCAGATATTCTTTCGTGCATTTACGCGGGTCACTACCGCTGCTGCCATTCAGACCGCCTCCTTTGCTGAAATCGTCCGTGTATAGTATTCCTCAAGACTTATCCTGCGGTTGACCATTTCGCCCACAGTTACACCGTTTTGATAGAGATATGAGGTAACGCGTGCATTATCGTCAACGCCGTACAGCCTGATGCCGCCGTCCTTTTGCGGGTGTGTCTCGAAGTTGCAGGAGAGCAGTTCAAACGCTCTGCGGTCATCGGATGTCTTTATTGCAACATAATCGCCGCTTTCCTCGGACATCTGGCTCGCCTTTATCTCGCGGAGCAGCTTCCCGCGCTTGATAATGCCGTAGTGCGTCGCGATCTTGTCAAGCTCGCTCAGAATGTGGGAGCTGACAAGTATCGTCACGCCCTCCTCCTGATTCAGATAGGTGAGCGTTTCGCGCACGATCCTCATGCCGTCCGCGTCAAGTCCGTTTATCGGCTCGTCCAGCACAAGCAGTTTCGGACGACCGAGAAGCGCCTTTGCAAGCCCGATACGCTGCTTCATTCCGAGTGAGCATTCGCGGAATTTCCGACCTGCCGACCCGCCCATTCTGACGAGCTTCAGCACACGCTCGACTTCCTGTTTCGGGTTTCTTAGATTCATTGCATACGCCTGCATCATCAGATCGTCATACACCGTCATTTTCGGGAAACACCCCGGAGCCTCGATAAGCACTCCGATCTCCGCTCGCAGTTTCGGGTCGGTGTGCGGCTTGCCGTACAGCTTTATGCTGCCGCTTTTCGGGTTCATAAGCCCCGTTATCATCTTTTCGGTAGTGGATTTTCCCGATCCGTTCTCACCGAGAAATCCGTATATTGCGCCCTCCGGAACGTGCATATTCAGCGCGTTCACAGCTCTTGTTCCGCGGAATGTTTTTGTAAGTTCATGTGTTTCTATCGCATACATTTTCAGTTCCCCCTTACGCAAGCGCGTCGAGCCTTTTCATTATCAGAGCCGCGATCCCGGGAAATACGAACAGCCCGATAACTCCTGCGGCTATGGAAAGTCCTGCCATTATCAGCGGCGTTCCCAGCGTTATCAGCAGCGCCGGAATGAACAGCATCGTCACCGCCAGAATCCCGAATACCGAGAACCAGACCTTGTTTCTGAACAGCGCCGCAACGCAGACATATATTCCGCTGAACAGGAACATCATTCCCGCTTTTGCAACGACTGCGCACAGCATATCGAAAAGTCCGCTTGTAAAGTCCGCGCCCGTGAAAACTCCGAATACCTCCGCGCCGAGAACATAGCCGAGAAGTATCATAATCCCCGCTACCGCGCCTGTTATCAGCTTTGCGGCAGCGTATCCGCGTTTCTTCGGAAACAGCGAGAAGATATTCTTTACCGCTCCGCTCTTGTAATCATTGCCGATGAAGAACGCGAGGAAAACTCCGGCTATCGCGAATATTCCCGCGCTGAACAACCCGCTGACTTGTCCCCATGCGTCATATCCCGGCTCAAAACCTGTCATTACCGACATTGACCCCGGTATGACCGCCGCGCACAGCATAAACAGATACAACAACGGCGTTCTGAAAAGCCTGTAAATATCGCGTCTTAACAATGCGTTCATGCACTTCTCGCCTCCTCCATAATGCCGATGTAGTATTCTTCAAGTCCGATGCGCTTTGTTTCGAGCTGCACCACCGGTATCTGTTCTTCCATAAGCATTGCGGAGATCTTCATGCTGTCCGGTTCTCCATAGACCTTTATGCCGCTTTCGGAAGTCTCTGTCTCAAACTGTCTGCGCAGGAACCCGAATGCTTTCATATCGTTCGCGGTGCGCACAAGTATGTGGTCGCGGCAGCGCTCGGACATCTGCTCCGCGCGTATTTGCTGAATGAGCCTGCCTTCCTTGATTATACCGTAGTGTGTGGCAATTTTGGAAAGCTCGTCAAGTATGTGCGAGGTGATGAGGATAGTGACACCCTCCTCGCGGTTGATGTATTGCAGCGTTTCCCGCACGATACGGCAGCCTTCGGTGTCAAGCCCGTTTATCGGCTCGTCCAGTACAAGCAGCTTCGGGTGTCCGAGAAGCGCCTGCGCAATGCCGATACGCTGCTTCATTCCGAGTGAGCATTTGCCGAATTTCTTATCGGCGTGCTCTGTCATCTGCACTAAGTCAAGCACTCGTGCTATCTCGTCCTCCGGGTCTTTCACATCGAGGTTGAGCGCCTGCATCATCATATTCTGATACACCGTAGAGCCGGGAAAGCAGGCGGGGTCTTCGATAAGCGTCCCTATCTGCGCACGCTCTGCAGGATTTCGATAAGGCTTGCCATAGAGCTTTATTTTGCCATGTGTCGGAACGAGCAGCCCGCATATCAGCTTTTCAGTGGTGGATTTGCCGGAGCCGTTCTCGCCTATAAAGCCGTATATCGCGCCCTCCGGTACCGTTAAATTCAAATTTTCGACTGCGTATATCCCGTGAAAGGATTTGCAGAGATCGTGAGTTTCTATCGCGTTCATAGCGGTGTCTCCTTTCAGCCTTAGCCTATAATATCGTCGGAATAAACAGTGAAATATTTATCCTGTCCGAACTTAAAAAATCCTGCAATAAATCCTAAAAACTTTTTCATAATATGTACCCCCTGTTTCCTGATTTGTCTGTATTATATAACCTTAATGTTTCCGAATTATTGCTGAATTGTTTCAGAATTGTTAAAATTTCAGTACTTCTTGAAATTTACGGAGTGAGGTGCTATAATAAAGACAGAGGTGAACGGATATGCTTAAAATACTTGTTGTTGACGATGACGCAGAGCTTAACCGGACAGTCTGCAAATATCTTGAAATGAACGGATATGAAACGACAGGCTGCCTTGACGCCGTAAGCGCTTATGATACAATGTACAGCAATTCTTTCGACTGCATCATTTCAGACATTATGATGCCGAAGATAGACGGGTATGAGTTTGCCGAAAGCGTCAGAAGCCTTGACAGCAATATCCCGATACTGTTCATGACAGCGAAGGACGATATCGCGTCAAAGCAGAAAGGCTATCGCGCAGGCATCGACGATTATATGGTCAAACCGGTAGTGCTCGAAGAGCTTCTTCTCAAGATCGGAGCGCTGCTACGGCGGGCTAAGATAAACGACACGAAGAGTATAACTGTCGGAAAGCTTGTGATGAACAGCGAGACGCGTAATGTTACATACGGTGGCGAGGAAATACCCCTTACGGTACGGGAATTTGATCTGCTGTACAAGCTTTTGTCCTACCCGAAAAAGACTTTTTCCCGGTCGCAGCTGATGAACGAGTTCTGGGATATCGAAGCAACTTCGGGACTGCGTTCGGTGGATGTGTATATGAGAAGACTGCGCGAGAAGTTCGCTGACTGCGACGAATTTGAGATACAGACAGTACACGGACTTGGGTATAAGGCGGTGCTTAAATGACTTCAAAGAAGATACTTTCGGGACTGTTCAAATTTGTCGTGTTCTTTATGCTGATAGCGTTTGTAGTGACCTGCTCGTTCCTGCTGTTCTTTCATTTTATGGATTACACGGAGGAACAGATACGCGCAAGTGCTCCGATAACATTAGGGAATGTTGTATTTATAACACTTATCTTCTGGGTATGCGACACAG
>CAMVEM010000117.1 GCA_947166515.1 uncultured Clostridia bacterium
TGCGCGTATATAAGCATCAGCGAAAAGTAAGTGCAAAAGCGACTCGCTTCGCAAAATAAATAACAAGTTTCTGCTTTTTTGTTGGTTAAAGTAACCGCTCGCTGTATCCTGCAGCGCCTCCGAATCCCCCATCGATCCCACATACAGCAAAAAAGCCTCCGACATTCGTCAGAAGCTTTTTTGCTGGTGGGAGCGGGTGGATTCGGACCACCGAAGCAAAGATGCAACAGATTTACAGTCTGCCCCCTTTGGCCACTCGGGAACACTCCCATAGATAATGTTTCCGTTGCCGGAAACGTTCCTGCCTTGCGGCAGATCAATATATTTTATCATCGGAAAGCCGATGAAATGGAGCTGGTGGACGGACTCGAACCCCCGACCTGCTGATTACAAATCAGCTGCTCTACCAACTGAGCTACACCAGCGAAAAAAGACACACAGTGTCAAACTGCTTGATTATTATAGCACGGCTTGACCTATTTGTCAAGCGTTTTTTTAAAAAATTTGCATTTTTCACCAAAAGCAACAATAATATATGCTGTTTTCCTGCTTTCAGCGGGAAATTTGCCGGATTTGATGCTCAAATCCAGCAATCCGTGCTGTCTGCTTCAACAAAAAGCGTGATCTTTCCCGTATCTGACGAAAACGCCGCGTCAAGCTTCTGCGTTTTGCCGGAGTTTACCGTAAACTTTTTCAGCATAACAAGATCGGGCAGTTCCCCGCCGCAGTCGAATGAGAGCTTCTTCACGCCGGAAAAATAAATGTCGCACACTCTCATATCCTTAAGCATGAACACGATGTGCGCCTGCTGCTTTGCAAAACTGTATGCGGCATCTATAAGCTGCGCGGATGAAAAGCTGTTATCCTTGAATAGCTTCTCGATGTCGTGCAGACCGGTCTTTCCGTCAACATCGTCAAGGAATGCTCTGAGTTCCCCCTCAGTGCAGTCAAACGGGCTGAGATAGCATTTCGCCATGGACAGCCGTTCTTCCTGAGATGCAGAGCTCATGGTCTCATCGCGCCGGGCAGCCATTACGGCAGTTCTCCACTGACCGCGAAACCCATTTGCGCCCTTTATGCGGCGCATATCCTTGAATGACGCGATATCGGCGGAACGTTTGTCCTGCTTGCTGCTTAGCTCGTCATATACCCGGTCGGCCACTCCCGCGAGCACGGGACTTCCCGCAGTGTTAGCGTCTGTCGGGAACGGGTGGAACTTCGCTTCAAGTATGGCTCTGTGCAGCTCGGAAAGCTCAATGGGATCGTCTATTTTAAGCATATTTCGGCACCTCACTCATGTAATGACATCATTATACCATATCAGAGCATAAATTGCAACACACTGCTCCCCGACTCTTGCAAATCATAAAGAAATCTGCTATAATATTGTTGAACACAAACCTGTACACAATTTATTTCAGGAGAAGCCTATGTTCAGATTACTAACAGAAGCCTCGGATGTCGTTACCGAGGCTGCGGCATTGGCGATAGCGGATACAGCCGCAGAAACTACTGCGGAAACGACTGTGGGAACTGTCTCAGAAACCACAGGCACTGCTGCGGGCGATCTCGGTGCCGAATTCATCAAAAGCGCAAGCGGTCTGCAGAAGTTGCTTGAAGAAATATGGAACGGCTTTGTCGAGAAGCTCCCGAACATACTGTTCGCGATAATACTGCTCATTGTCGGCATCATAGTCTCCAAGCTCGTCGTAAAGCTTATGGGCAAGGGTCTCGACAAGTCAAAGCTCGACCTCACTATAAACCGCTTCCTGCGGTCGGTCGTGAAGATAACGCTTTATGTGCTGCTGATAACGGCGGTGCTTACAGTCCTCGGAGTTCCCACAACTTCGGTCATCACGGTCATAGGAACAGCCGGCGTGGCGATAGGTCTCGCGCTCCAGACAAGTCTCTCGAACCTCGCGGGAGGATTTCTCATATTGTTCTCCAAGCCGTTCAAGGTCGGGAGCTACATAAGCGTGAGCGGCGTAGAAGGCTTTGTCAAGGAGATAAACATTCTCTACACCAAGCTTATGACCTACGACAACCAGGCTATCTATATCCCGAACGGTACCGCCGCGAACGCCGTGCTCATCAATATGAACCAGGCTGACAAGCGCCGCGTGGACAATGTATTCTCGATATCCTACGACGCGGATTACAAAAAGGCTGTTGAAGCTATTAACAAGGCGCTGAAAAAATGCCCGAAGATACTGTGGGATGCGGGCGACAAGCCATTCGTTCGTATGTCTGCACATAACACGAGCAGTATAGACATAACGGTCAGAGTATGGTGCAAATCCAAGGATTACTGGGATGTTTACTTCGACATGATAGAATTTGTCCGTGCTCAGTTCATAGAAGAGAACATCGAGATACCTTATCAGCAGCTCGATGTTCACATGAGATAAGATAACCCAACCCCCAGCCCCCTTCCCTAAAGGGAAGGGGTTTTTATTTTTTCGTGGGGGCTTCGCCCCCACACCCCAAAGCGGATGGCTTTCCGCTCGCCCCACACCCACCATGAAAAGCACAAAAAACCGGCCACATAGTGTGACCGGGATTTTTATTATGTTTCTCAGATAAGGCTCTTTACAAAATCTACCGAAAGAGTCGCAGCCTGTCTGAGATCATTTCCGCCGAATCCGTGACCCGCGCCCTCAAGAGTCACAAGCTCCGCGTCCGGGAATGTGCTTACCGCGCGCTCCGAAAATGACACGGGAACGAGAGTGTCGGCTGTTCCGTGGATTATAAGAACTTTGTTGGTGAAGTTCGGCATCAGCTCATACATATCGAAAGACATTGCATCGTAATTATAGATCCTGCCAAGCGTCTTGCCCATGACATTCATGGTTTCGGGGATATTGTTTATATCGGGTGTCCTGTTGCGCGTATCGGCCTGAATGGAATACGCGGGGTAAAGCGCTATGAGGCCGAGTATCTCGTCGGGACGAGTAGCCGCGACATAAGAAGCCACGAAGCCTCCCTGGCTTTCTCCCATTACAAACATCTTTTTCCGGTCAATACCGTCGAGCTCTGCGATACCGTCAAATACGACGCTCATATCCCGAGCCTCCGTAAGCACGGACATTTCCACCATTTCGCCGTCGCTCTTTATGTTATTACCGCCGCCTATAAAATCAAATATATATGCAGCGATACCCTCTTTTGCAAAAGCTTTCGCGTACCACTCGCAGCTCGACATATTCGAGCCGAATCCGTGGCCGAGTATAACTGCCGGGAATTTTCCTGTCCCGCAGGGCATGAAAAGCTTTCCGGCTATCTTCTTTCCGTCGCGCGAAAAATCCATTTCTATCGTCTCATATTCGCCTGTGAAAACCGGCTTTTCGTCGGCAGTAGTCGTTGTCGTTGTCGCTTCCGTTTCCGGAGTCGTTGTTGTAGTCTGCGCTTCCGTCGGCGCGGAAGTCAAGGCAGCCGTTGTAGTGCTGCTCTGCGATGCCTGTGTGCCGGAAGCGGGTGTGCTGCTGTTCCCGCACGAGCAAGCAAGTACAGCGCACGCAGTCAACAGCGTGCCAAGTAATATATTCTTTCTTTTCATATAAGCACCTCTTTTCGAATCTAATACAGTATATCAAATTCCGTCAAAAAAGTAAAGTGTTTTCAGCCGTTAGCATCCGGACAAAAAAACCGGCCACATAACGTGACCGGATTTTTATGTTTGCTTTTTGTTCTCAGATGAAAGCATCGGTCTTTGGTCCTACATACTGAGCGCTTCCGAAGCCGAGTACCAGTGTGAAGATGCTCGAAAGAAGCACAAGTCCGATGCAGAAGCCTGTTTCCTGACCGAATACCTGACCAAGTCTGAAGTATGAAACGAGAGCAACTATACCGCCGAAGAAAGGTATGAGGAGCAGAAGGAACTTGAGTCCCTGACCGTAGATGATGTCGAACAGCACATAAGAGTTGTAGATCGGGATAAGTGCAGCCCAACCGGGTCTTCCTGCCTTTGTGAATATCTTCCATTCCGCGATTACCAGGAGAACGTAGAGGGCAAGTATTACGAGAAACAGTGTAACACCTGCGCCGGCAAAAATAGCAAGTAAGCCATTTTCAGCTGACATGAAAAACACTTCCTTAATAAAAATTTTATTACAGATCCGCAGATCCATATAATAATTTTACCATAGCCGTGTTGCTTTGTCAATAAAATTGCTTTTACAGCATCGGCAAATGTTAAAAATTTGTGAAAAAAGTAAAAAGCGTGTAAAAAAAATGTTCATTTTTCGGCAAGCAGTTACAATCCGGTGACACTTTAAGTGACCGCGTTCCCGCTTACTGAACGCTGAACAGAATGTCGCCGTAGGTCGGAACGGGCCAGAACTTGCTGCCGACTATCACTTCGAGCTCATCGACCACGGTACGAAGCTCGTTCATCTTCGCGAGCACCTTGTCGTGGAAGAATACCGCCGTATCGCGCACATCGGGCATAGAGAGCGCATTTGCGAGCAGATCGGAAAGCTCGCGGTTTCTCTCGGTCATCTGAGCCGCAAGTCCGGACACCTTCTGCGCCGCTTCGATCTCGGAAGACGCATCTATTCCGATGTTCTTCTTGGAAATAGCCGTGTCGCAGAGGAACTTCTGGTATGCCATTACCGCGGGAGCGTACTGGTGATTTACCATATCGACTGCGGTGTGCGCCTCGATATTGACGGTCTTATAGTAATTCTCAAGCAGTATCTCGGTCCTCGCGTGTATCTCGCGCTCACTGAAAACCTTGTGCTCGGTGAATACCTTTATGCTCTTGTCGGACTCGAAAAGCGGTATCGCATCAACGGACGATACAAGATTCGGAAGCTCGCGGCGCTGTGCTTCTTCGAGCCACGCTTCATCATATGCGTTTCCGTTGAAGATTATGCGCTTATGCTCTCTGAATGTTTTTACAAGAAGCTCGTGGAGCGCTTTCTCGAACGCTTCTCTGCTGAATGCCTCGCCGTTTGCTGCAGAAGCGAATTCCAGCTCGTCGGCAAACTGTCTGAGTTCCTCGGCAACTATAGTGTTGAGAATGATGTTTGCAGTCGCTACATTCTGCGACGAGCCCACCATTCTGAACTCGAACTTGTTTCCGGTGAATGCGAAAGGCGACGTTCTGTTGCGGTCGGTGCTGTCCTTCTTGAAACGCGGGAGCGCAAGCACGCCGAGATCGAAATCCGAGTTCTTCTTAGGAACCGTACCGCCGTTGATGATAGCCTCAACGACTGCGTCAAGCTCTTCTCCGAGGAATACCGACACTACTGCGGGCGGAGCTTCGTTTCCGCCGAGACGGTGATCGTTTCCGGCAGTCGCCACGGAAAGTCTGAGCAGTTCGGGATATTCGTCAACAGCCTTTATGACCGCCGCAAGGAATGTGAGGAACTGTATATTCTCGATAGGCGATTTTCCGGGATAGAGCAGATTGAGACCGTCATCGGTGGAAAGCGCCCAGTTGTCATGCTTTCCGGAACCGTTCACGCCGTCGAACGGCTTTTCATGCAGCAGACATACCATGCCGTGCTTACGCGCCATCTTCTGCATAACTTCCATTGTGAGCTGGTTCTGGTCGGCTGCGGCATTCGCACCCGAGAATATCGGCGCCATTTCGTGCTGCGCGGGAGCAACCTCGTTGTGCTCTGTCTTGGACATTACACCGAGCTTCCAGAGAGCGTTGTCAAGGTCTCTCATATACGCGTGAACGCGGGAATTGATCGCGCCGAAGTAGTGGTCGTCCATTTCCTGACCCTTGAGCGGCGGAGCACCGAACAGCGTTCTGCCGGTATAGATAAGGTCCTTGCGTTTTTCATAAACGCTCTTGTCTATAAGGAAGTATTCCTGCTCCGCGCCTACGGTAGCGTTGACGCGCTTTGTGGTGGTGTTGCCGAAAAGACGGAGTATGCGCACAGCCTGATCTGAAAGCGCGTCCATAGAGCGCAGAAGCGGCGTCTTCTTGTCGAGCGCTTCTCCGGTGTAGGAACAGAACGCAGTCGGGATATAGAGCGTGCCGTCCTTTATAAATGCACAGGATGTGGGATCCCACGCGGTATAGCCTCTTGCTTCGAATGTTGCTCTGATACCGCCCGACGGGAAAGACGAAGCGTCCGGCTCACCCTTGATGAGCTCCTTGCCGGAAAATTCCATAATAACGGTGCCGTCGCCGGTCGGAGCAATGAAGCTGTCATGCTTTTCCGCGGTGATATTGGTCATGGGCTGGAACCAGTGCGTGTAGTGCGTAGCTCCGCGCTCCACCGCCCATTCCTTCATTGCAGCGGCAACGCTCTCGGCGATGCTTCCGTCGAGCTCCTTGTTGGAATTCATTGTTGCTTTGAGCTTTTTGAACACTTCCTTCGGGAGTCTCTGACGCATTGTTGATTCATCGAAAACGTCCTCGCCGAAAATTTTGGTTACATCAATGATCTCGTCCATTATCCTTCTCCTTTTCATATAAATACTGGCTGAAAAAAAGACGTTCTGACATAGTTCTCCCATGTCAAAACGTCGTCGTTATAATGTATTATATTCGATTTTTCACAGTTTGTCAACCCGAAAAATCAACAAATCTTAAAGTTTTTTTCCGCGCTTGCTGATTATATCGACCATTTCGCCGACATTCTTCATTCCGGAAACTTCCCCCATAGTGAAACGCAGGCCGAATTCCTCCTCGACCGCGGACATGAGGGTTATGTGGTTGAGGCTGTCCCAGTCGTCGATGTCATCGGCGGTGGTGTCGGCGTCAAGCTCTATATCGTCGTCATCGAAAAAGTCTCTGAACAGAGCGTTCAGACGTTCGTAAATCTTATCCACTGTTCTCCTCCTTACTTCTCAACCGAGAATGTCGCAGCCTCTTTCGGGCGGTTGTCGATAACGTGCTTTGCCTTGCCGGCTGTACGCTCTATCGACTTGGGCTCAACGAGAGATACCTTTGTGCTGATGCCGAGAACGGTCTTAAGGTTGTGATGTATCTTTGTGCGCAGAGTGTCAAGATTGCGGTAATCGTCGAGCAGCGAAGCGTCTGCGAGCTCAACTCTTACTTCAAGGTTATCTGCGGTTCCCTCTCTGCCGACTACGAGCTGATAGAACGGTGCGATCTCGGGGACACCCATGATAACGCTCTCTATCTGCGACGGGAACACGTTAACGCCTCTGATCTTAAGCATATCGTCTGTTCTGCCGGTAGGCTTCATCATACGCGCGTGTGTTCTTCCGCACTTGCACTTTTCGTATGTGATCGAGGTGATATCGTGGGTCTTGTATCTTATAACGGGGAGGCCTTCCTTGTCAAGGGTGGTGACAACGAGCTCGCCGCTCTGACCCTCGGGGAGATTCTCTCCGGTCGCGGGATCGACGATCTCGGGCAGGAAGTGATCTTCATTGAAATGCATACCGCAGCGCTCGGTGCATTCGCCGGACACGCCAGGTCCCATAAGCTCGCTCATGCCGTAGTTGTCGGTAACGAACATATGCAGGCTCTTTTCTATCTGGTCGCGCATCTCGGGCGTAGCTCCCTCAGAGCCGAGAAGTCCGAGTCTAAGCTTTATCTCCTCGGGCTTTATGCCGAGTTCCTGCATTACTTCGCCTATTCTGAGCGCGTAGGAGGGAGTGGAAACGAGCGCGGTGGTGCCGAAATCGCGCATCATCATAACTGTCTTTTCGGTATTGCCCGAAGAGTTCGGAACGATAGCCGCACCGAGCTTTTCAAGTCCGTAGTGCAGACCGAGCGCTCCGGTGAAAAGTCCGTAGCCGAAGCATATCTGGACTATGTCGTCCGGAGTTGCTCCCGCAGCGCATACGATACGCGCAACGCAGTCGCTCCACATATCGAGGTCGTTCTTTGTATATCCGACAACAGTGGGCTTACCGGTCGTACCCGACGAAGCGTGCATTCTCACGATCTTCTTCATCGGAACGGCAAACATACCGAACGGATAGTTGTCTCTGAAATCTTCCTTTGTGGTGAACGGGATATGCTGTATGTCGCTGAGCACCTTGATCTTGTGGGGATCAAAGCCCGCCTTGTCAAACTTGTCCTTGTACAGCTTTACGTTCTCATAGCAGTAAACCGCTGTATTCTTCAGCTTTTCGAGCTGTATCTTTTCAAGCTCACTTCTTGCCATTGTCTCGGCATCTCTGTCAAAAAACATTTCATCTGTCCTTTCTTTGTGAGATAGTCGCTTCGCTTGAGATCGGGGCGAAAGGAAACCTTTTCTGAAGAAAAGGTTCTCCTCTCTCCCCGAACCCCTCTCTCTTTCCAAAAAACTTTACATGCTTCGCGATCTGATCTTTCACTTTCTGCGTTTTTTATTGGCTGATCTTTTTAATTAGTTTTTCTTCTTTTTCTTTTTGCCGCTGTTGTTCTTCTTTACGCTTCCGGAAGGTGCCGCAGTATTTACAGCCACAGCAGCCGCGCCGCCGTCAGCGGTAACAACTTCCTCACCCGATGTGATAGCCTCGCTCTGCTGAACGGTGACCTTCTTCTGATAGCAGCTGAAGATCGACTCAACATCGGCTTTCTTCATCTTAGGCGTGATAAGACTCACAAGCGGAACGATAATGAGCGACGCCACCATTGTGAATGCACCGAGGTTGACAGGAGAAGCGATCGAGAATCCGAGAACCGTTCCCGAAAGCATCTTCATCGAGCTGAGTATGAAGTGCAGTATAACAAGTCCGATACCAAATATGAAGCTTACCCATACGCTCGCCTTTGTGGTCTTCTTCCAGAACAGACCAAACAGGAACGGCGCTAAGAATGCACCAGCAAGCGCACCCCATGAATAACCCATAAGGTCGGATATGAGCGCATTCTTGTTAAGTGCGATTACAACGGATATTACAAGGAATACCGCCACGAACGCTCTGAGCACGATGAGCTGCTTCTTTTCGTCGAGCTTTCCCTTCATCATAGGCTTGATGAGGTCGAGCGTTATCGACGAGCTCGATGTGAGCACGAGCGACGACAGCGTGGACATTGAAGCCGAAAGAACAAGTACCACAACAATTCCTATAAGAAGATCGGGGAGCTTTTCGAGCATCGTCGGGATTATAGCGTCAAATCCGTCAACAGGTGCGCCTGTCTCGGTCTTGCCGACAAATATGCGTCCGAAGCCGCCGAGGAAGTAGCATCCGCCCGCAACTACGAGTGCAAATATAGTGGAAACAACAGTTCCGGACTTTATCGAACGTTCGTTCTTTATCGAATAGAACTTCGTCACCATCTGAGGAAGTCCCCATGTGCCGAGCGATGTGAGTATGATAACGCCGAGCAGGTTTATCGGATCGGGACCGAAGAAACTTGCGAACGCGCCCTGAGAGTCCGCGAGAGGACCCGAGCCGCCTGTCTCCATGGACATCTTCTTCACAGCCTCATAGAAGCCGCCCGCGCTTCCGAGTGTAGCAATAACTACCGCTGCTATGCCTATCAGCATTATTATGCCCTGAACGAAGTCATTATAAGCTGTAGCCTTGTATCCGCCGAGGATAACATATACCGCCGTAACCACCGCCATTGCGATAACGCAGATCGAATAGTCAACGTGGAATACCATTTCGAAAAGTCTCGAAAGTCCGTTATATACCGAAGCCGTGTAAGGGATAAGGAACACGAATACGATTATCGCCGCAACTATCTTGAGCGGCTTGCTCATATAGCGCTTCTCGAAGAATTCCGGCATAGTCGAGCTGTCAAGATGCTTCGACATTACTCTCGTGCGGCGTCCCATTATCGCCCACGCCATGAGCGAACCGATAACGCAGTTTCCGAGTCCGATCCATGTGGATGCAAGACCGAAGTTCCAGCCGAATTT
>CAMVEM010000118.1 GCA_947166515.1 uncultured Clostridia bacterium
GAGGCAAATAATGAATCTCTCTGAAGAACGATCATCCACAATCGAACAACAGAAGCTATGCGCGCTAAGGGACTCGGAGCAAAGGTAATAGTTACCGAAGTTGATCCGATAAAGGCTATGGAGGCTGTAATGGACGGCTTCTCAATAATGCCGATGAACAAGGCTGCCGAGATCGGTGATTTCTTCGTTACTGTCACCGGCTGCAACGGTGTTATCACCGAGAAAGACTTCATGAAGATGCACGACGGCGCTATCTGCTGCAATGCAGGTCATTTCGATGTGGAAGTCGATGTGGCGTGCCTGCGCAGAATTTCTGTGGAATCTCACCTCGCACGCAACAACATTATGGCGTACAAGCTCTCAAACGGTAACACGATCAATGTTATCGCAGAGGGCAGACTTGTGAACCTCGCAGCCGGCGACGGACATCCCGCAGAAATAATGGATATGAGCTTCGCTATTCAGGCTCAGTCCGCGCTTTATCTTGTCAAGAACAAGAATAAGCTCACCGAGAAGATCATCAATGTTCCGAAGGAAGTTGACAGAGCTGTCGCAGAGCGCAAGATAAAGTTCTGGGGATTTGAGATAGACAAGCTCACGCCCGAGCAGGAAAAGTATCTTAACAGCTGGAACGCTTAAAGTCAGCAATTAATATCTTTGTGCCTTTCCCCTCCGAAGGCGGGGGAAGGCACATTAATTAGTAAAACATTTATAACAAGAGGACAGGACATGTCGGATCAGGCTTATGCAGTGCTCAATCAGACGATAATAATGTTCATTATAGTTATTATCGGTGCACTTTGCTACAAATTCAGACTTCTCAATGACGAAGGCAGAAAACAGCTCTCATCACTTGTTCTTTATGTTGTCAATCCGCTGCTGATATTCCTGTCATATCAGACCGAACTGCGAACTGAGCTGATAGAAGGCTTTTTGTGGACGGCGTTCATGGGCGCTCTTACCTACGCAGTGTTTATCATTGCTGCAAATCTTATTTTTCGGGACAAAAAACGAAGCGGCACCGTGATAGAACGTTTCAGTATTATCTACTCCAATTTCGGATTTATGGGAACTCCGCTTATCTTCGGTGTTTTCGGAAGCGACGGCGTGTTCATACAGACCGGATTCGTAACAGTCTCGAACCTGTTTATCTGGACTCATGGCATAATGTCGATCAGCGGAGATCACAACCGCAAGACTGCGCTTAAAGCTCTGTGTTCACCCGCACTTATTGCTGTTGCAGCGGGACTTATCTGTTTCTTTGCACAGATAAAGCTTCCGGGAATGTTGAATACAGCGCTCAACAATGTTGCTGAAATGACCACGCCGCTCGCTATGATAGTTGCCGGAGCTTCGATCATGAGTGCGGGACTTGTAAAGAGCATCACCAATCCGCGCGTATATCTCGTTTCTGCGCTGAAACTTATAGCAATGCCGATAATAGGCGCAGCGATCATACTTTTTATGCCATGCGCCGATATTCCTAAGCTTATAACACTTATTGAGATTTCCTGCCCGGCTGCTGCAATTGGAACAATGTTTGCGATTAAATATGACCGTGATCCGGATCTTGCGGCGCAGATATTTGCTGTTTCCACGCTTCTTTCCGCGCTTACTCTGCCGCTTATGGTAATGGCGGGAACGACCATACTCGGAGTGATAAATCCAAAATGAAAAGATATGATATTGCCGTGATAGGCGGCGGAGCAGCAGGATATGCAGCTGCAATAACTGCGAAGAGAACGAAAAAAGGAATAAGCGTCGGTATTATCGAACGACTTCCGAAAACCGGAAAAAAGATACTTGCCACTGGAAACGGGCGCTGCAACCTGTCAAACGCCGATCTCTCGCCCGACAGATATACCGGAAGCTGCAAAAAGCTGATTGACATAACAAACGGGTTCAGCGTTATTGACTTCTTTGAAAGTCTCGGCGTGATATGCAACGATGACGGATACGGACGTTTCTATCCCCGCTGCCGCTCAGCCGCATCTGTACTGGACTCTCTGCGCCTCGAAAGTGAAAAGCTCGGCATTGAGGAAATATGCGGATATGAAGTGACCTCTGTAGAACGTAAGAATTTCTCCGGAAATAAACTGCTTGCGATTTATTCCGGTAATGAGATGATAACCGCAAAGCGTGTTATACTCGCGGGCGGCGGAATGTCTCAGCCTGCGCTCGGAAGCAACGGCAGCATACTGAAAATATGCTCGGACATGGGGATAAAGACTGTGTTCCCCTTCCCCGCTCTTGTTCCGCTTAAAACCGATCCTGCGCTTGTTAAGCCACTGAAAGGTCAGCGTGCAGATGCAAATGTTATGTACTGCGCGGACGGAAAAGTGATAGCGTCACAACGCGGCGAGGTGCAGTTCACCGATGGACTTATTTCCGGGATATGCGTATTTGATCTTTCATATCTTTATGAAAAATACAGAAACAACTGTGAACTGCGGCTTGATCTTTTGCCGGATATGAGTATAGACGAAGTAGTGGATATTCTCCGTAAAACGCGTGATATCCGTGCGGAAGTTTCGTCTGACGACCTGTTGAGCGGTATTTTCACGCGCCCGCTCGGTATATATATTATCAAACGCGCGCTTTCAGGCTCGCTAAAAAAGTCAGGAAGCATAAGTGACGACAAACTTTACATTATCGCAGAAACAATAAAGTCGCTTTCATTCCCGATAAAGGGAACAGCAGGCTATGAACGCTCGCAGGTCACGGGCGGCGGCATTATTGCGGATGAGATGACCGACACTTTCGAACTCAGACGTTTTCCGGGGATATACGCCTGCGGAGAGCTTCTCGACATTATAGGTGTATGCGGCGGATTTAATCTTGACTTTGCGTTTTCAAGCGGTGCTATCGCGGGGAAGAACGCTGCACTGCGCACGGACATCTGAATAACATCTGACGGAGAGATTTTATATGATACGAGAAATAACATCAGCGGACTTCGACGGACTTATGACACTTTATATGCAGCTCCATGACAACCCGTTCCCCAAAAAGGACGAGCGTGTTATTTCTGTCTGGAATACCATTCTTAATGACAGGAACCACCATATCATCGTCGCCGAAGAAGACGGCAAGATAGTATCAACATGCGTCTGTGTGATAATTCCGAATCTTACAAGAGGACAACGTCCCTATGCGTTTGTCGAGAATGTTGTCACCGATAAGGACTATCGCAAAAAAGGACTGGCAACTGCTTGTCTTAACTTTGCAAAAGACATAGCCGAGCGCGAGAACTGCTATAAGATGATGCTGCTTACCGGCTCAAAGGAAAAGAGCACGCTCGATTTCTACGAACGCGCCGGATACAACAAAAACGACAAGACCGCATTTATTCAATGGCTTTAAAAATGATAAGAATAAACGAACTTAATATGCCGCTCGGCTACACGGAGGAAATGCTCCGGAACAAAGCGGCAAAGGAAATAAATGTAAAGCCCGGCAGTATCTCAGGGCTGAAAACAATCAAAAGATCAGTGGACGCGCGTAAGAAAAATGACGTGCGTTTTTCGGTATCTGTGGAGCTTTCCGTTCCCGGTGAAGATGCGATACTGAAAAAGTTCCCGCAGAATAAAGTATCAAAAGCCGTACACGAGCCATATATCATTACTCACGCCGGAGATCGTGCGCACAGGCCGGTTGTTGTCGGATTCGGGCCTGCCGGGATGTTCGCCGCGCTGATACTTGCACAGAGCGGACTCAAACCTGTTGTGATCGAGCGCGGCGGCGACTGCGACAAACGCGCCGAAGCTGTGAAGATATTCCGGGAAAAGCGGATATTCAGCGAAATATCAAATATACAGTTCGGCGAAGGCGGTGCAGGAACATTCTCCGATGGAAAGCTCACCACCGGTATCCGCGACAGACGCATACGCCATATTTTTGAAGAACTTGTTCGTTTCGGCGCGCCAGACGATATACTCCGCAACGCAAAGCCGCATATCGGCACCGACATTCTTCGTGAAGTCGTAAAAAATCTGCGCCGTGAGATAATTTCCCTCGGCGCGGACGTTATATTTGAAGCCAAAATGACCGGCATTATCAGAAAAAACGGTGCTGTAAGCGGTATTGTATATGAGAAAGACGGAAAAGAGACCGAACTTACGACAGATTCGGTCATACTTGCTATCGGTCACAGCGCGCGCGATTCTTTCGGGTATCTTCACAGCTCCGGCATTGAGATGACGAAAAAGATCTTCGCAATGGGCGTTCGCATCGAGCATTTACAGTCCGATGTGAACAGGTCGCTTTACGGGAGCTTTGCGGGGCACCCTGCCCTGCCGCCCGCAGAATATAAATACGCCGTACATCTTCCGAACGGCAGAAGTCTCTATACATTCTGTATGTGTCCCGGCGGATATGTAGTGGCTGCCGCTTCCGAAAAAGGAACCGCTGTAACAAACGGCATGAGCTTATTTGCGCGCGATGCGGTAAATGCGAACTCAGCGCTTCTTGTGAATGTTGAGCCTTCCGACCTTCCGGACGACTCACCGCTTTCAGGCATCGAGCTGCAAAGAAAGATAGAGCGTGCAGCGTTCATTGCCGGCGGTTCGTACTATTCACTTCCTGTTACGCTTGCGGGAGACTTCCTCAAAAGCAGGCTCCCGACCGGCATCGGCAAAGTTGTTCCGAGCATTGAGCCGGGATACAGATTTTCCATGCTTGATGAGATATTCCCCGCGTTCATTACCGACACTCTCAGGACCGGACTTCCGCTGCTTGCAAAAAAGGCTGACTTTTTCGCTGAGCCCGAAGCTGTCATCACAGCGCCGGAGACGCGCAGTTCATCGCCTGTCAGGATCACACGCGGCGACGATCTGTGCTCTGTCTCGCTGAAAGGGCTTTATCCCTGCGGTGAAGGCGCCGGATATGCCGGCGGTATCGTTTCGGCCGCAGTTGACGGAATGAAATGCGCCGAAAGAGTCATTGAAAGCTGAGATCATATCATTTTCTATAGAGCTCCGACACGTCGGATAGAGCCTCGATGTATTTTTTCCTCAGACTTTCGGGCTCGACGATCTCCACTCGTTTTCCGAACTGGAAAAGCCACGCAAAAAACGGCATCGGCTGTTCTGTGCGAACGCTCACCTTTACCGAAAAATGTTCCTCATCTTCCGGATATGATGTTATATTATAGCCGAACCTGTCTATTACGGGATTCATGAGCTGGTTTTCAAATCTCAGCGTTATGATCTCCGCTTTGCCGCTGAACATTGAGAATGTTGCGTTCAGATATTTTGAAAGATTGAGCTTTCGCGGCATTGTTTTAACCGGCTCGTCAAGCAGCGATACCTTCTCCATTCTGTCAATGCGGAAATTCGTGTAACTATCCGGATATTTTTCATAATGCGCAACAAGATAATAATGCTCATCGCTCCATGTCAACGCATAAGGCGAGCAGATATGATCTCCTTCGTGATATAACTTTTTCATAGACGGGTCATAGCTGAAATATTTAAACTCTATCTTTCTTTTTTCTGCTATTGCACGGTGTATAACGTCTATATTTATGTATATCTTCTCGTTGGACGCTTTTACTCTGTCCGCGACAAATATCTGACGTTCTATCCCGGCCGCTTCATATTTGCTTGCAAGTCCTTCGAGCTTTTTTATGAGCTCCGAGGACTTTTTTTCTGTTATGAATTTTGAAGAAGATACCGCGTCAGCAAGAAGCGTAAGCTCCGGGAGCTCGAAATCACGGCCGAGAAGGCTGTATCCTGCATTGCTTCCGTGACTGATACCGATGTCGATGCCGAATTCTCTCAGTGCGGCAATATCGTCATAGATAGCTTTTCTCGCTGCATTTACGCCGTATTCCGAGAGCTTTTTGAGTATCTGCGGCATTGATATCGAATGTTCTTCATCTGTCTCTTCCAAAAGTATCTTATACAGATACAATATCCTGTTGCGCTGCTGTTTTACAACAGATTTTTCTTCATCGGGCATTATTGGATTAACCTCCTTGGTTGTTCCTTTTTTGGGACTGTTACTTCTATTATATTATCACAAACAGAAAAAAAATTCAAGTGTTAATTGTCCCAAAAGCGGAACAATAAAAAGGAACCTTCAAATCGTGGGAAGGTTCCCTTGTTGTTTTTATTTTGAGTTTCCGATCTGTTTTGAAAGCTCAAGAGATGAAAGAGTACCGTCTTCCCTGTTTACTGAAGGTCCGCGTCTTTCTGCAAACTCCATAAGAGCGTCCGCTGCTGACCGCGCTGAACCGGATCCCGTCGATTGTCCGGAAGAAGACGATGATGACTGTACAGACGAATTCAGGAATCTCTTGACATTTCCCTCGGTGTAATCGCTGTATGCTTTCTCATATCTTTCCGCAATAGCTTTCAGCGAATTGTAGTTCGGGTCTTCCGAATCCTTGATATACTTGAATATCTCGTTGACCTTTGCGTCCATTATATATTTCAGACGGTTTGTAATATACCCGTATGCAGCGGAAAGATCGGGATTCCTGATTATTGCGTCAGAAAAATCAATGAATCTGCGCTTATCTTTAAGTTGGAGATAATTCACGGCGTATGTTATGCTCTCATAGAAGTTCTGTGAAATAATAACATTTCCTTCGTCATCAACGGTTCTGCCGCTGAGAAGAACATCTATATCATTATCTGTAAGCTCGTCTATCGCAAAAGCTGACGCCATCATTTCAGCATCCGGAAGACCTTCCACATTCCGGTCGATAGCAATTGAAACTTTTCGTGAAAGTACACCGTTGCTGAGCATCTTATCGGCTTTCCACTTTATTTCTTCATAATCTCTCGGAACGCATACGCTTCTGTTTATAAGGAAGTTTTCAAGCATTTTTCTTGAGATATTGTCGAAAGAAATCTTCACAAACGGGCACGCAAGAGCAACAATCTTGTTTTCATCAATGCTGTTCGGTTCGCCGTAGATCACCTGATTCAGCGGCTCGATGATAATGCAGTTGAAATCATAGTTGTTTGCAACACACGCGGAAGCGTTTATGTGGCCTTCAAGAAGCGCCGAGAACATTCCGCATACATGAAGTGCGATACCGCCAAGCTTTTTGCCGTTTACAAGCTTTTCTGCGGCAGCTCCGACCGCGCTTTCGGTATAGCCCGCAAATGACTGCGTAGGGATAATAAACGGCGGTGAAAAGCATTTTTCGTGTCCTATGACCGGATTATACGGTGCCGAGCCTGCTATCTCATGCTTGACGGTAAATGCTTCCCAGAAGAAATTGCCTGCACCGTCAGTCGGAATTACTTTTGCAACGTGTATGACATAAAGACCGTTCGAGAGCAGTTCGAGAACAGGCATGATAGCTTTTGAAAGCGGTGCCGAGCCGCTGAAATAATTGTCGCAGGACTTAGGCAGACGTGTTCCTATCATGGATTTTGATTTTTCTATTGACGATGTCTGCCAGATAACACGGTTTGACTCGTAGTTATTGTCTCTGTACTGGATATCTATAAGAGCCTCGCTTCCGGCATAGAGAGTCTTTCTGCGTATCCCGTTCTTGACCGAAGTATCGCATATACCGATGATACTGTCGCTGTTCGTTACGCTCGCAAGAAGAAATTCTCCAGCTGGTCCTCTCATTGATTCAATTGTAACACTCGTTTTCATTATCGGAAATTATCCTTTCGTCAAAGGCGTAGTAATTATATAATCAGTCCTGGTCAACTCTTGCGGAAATAAAATCAAGCAGATTTGACTGCTCGCTTTTCTGAAACAGACGTTTGGGTATGCAGCATACCGATTTATCCTTACATACTATCGAGATCGAATGTTTAGTCTCATAGAAATATTTAGCGAAAGACCACGGTATCAGCTCATTTCCGCAGTAGATGCACTGTTCTATCGCACCGAATCCGTCGGCCGCGACCACAAAGACTATATTCTCCACTGTGGAGACATCATGTCTCAGAAATCCGGAATATCTGTATCTTGCGACTACGCAGAGTATCAGGTATATCACTGTTCCCACGGCAAGTCCTATAAAAAATGAGATCACAAGATAGAAAATGTAATTCTTTTCGAGATTTCCGCCCATCATCCAGAGCGCTAAAAACATGAGAACAGCGGACGCTGCAGCTATCAGCCAGATCGGGACCTTTATCTTTCCGTAGATATGTGAAACGCTTCCTGTATTTATCTCTTTTTCGGAATAAATTCCGGTACCTGTCATGAGATTCTGTGAGAGGTCGGCGTTAACATAATCATATTTAGGCGGGATTATACGACTCTTTACATTCTTGACCGCAGATTTGTTACCGGACAGCATACCTTCCGCTATCGTCCTGAAATGAATGAGCTGCATATTGTCTAAAAAAGCATTCTTAGGCAGGAAATACTGTTCTCTGTCAAATGAGATACTGAAGCTGTCATTGGTCTCGGAATACTCTCTGACAGCGTCCCACTCATAAACATGCGGCATATTGCTGTCATCGTTGAATACAGCAAAGTAATCTCCGATTATGAACGTCTGATTGTTCTGGGTAACATCTATCATGAAACCCGGTAAAGATTCAAAAGCCATAAGTTTTCCGTCCTTTATTTATTAGCGGATCATCATTTATCCGCACTGTCATCAGTAATATCCCTTATATCGCTGTCAGAGATATCATCTCCGAAATAATTAACCAGCGACGCTAATTTATCTGCGCTGAAATCCGACTGATAATGCCAGTCGATATCAAGCGTATAGTGGTTGACGCTGTCATCCGCGACGAAAACTATATGCCCGAAATTGTATTTCAGCTTCTTGATATTGTCAAGGGTATCTCTGCAGTCCTTTGCAAATTCTCTTACAGACATCTGTGCGTCGGAAAAATTGATAGTAAGATTGATGATGTCTCCCTCTGTAAGGTCTGCCGGAGTCTCATACATCTCTGCGTTTTCGCCGAAAAGCTGGGTCTCAATATCAACGCTTCGTATGTAATCCTTCGCTATGGTATCGTGAAGATCGTTTGCAAGCATATTCTGTATGCGCTGTTCGGCATATAAACGCTCGCCTTTCCCGCTGGAGGCGGTGACCGAAACGATCGAAAGCGCGGATGAAAGACCTATAAGCGCGGTTATGAGAATAACACTTCTTATATCTATCTTTATACGGAGTGATCTGCTTCGAAGCGCTGCAAAAATAATATCGAACCCGATAAAGATAAGCATGATCGGAGAGAGCTTCAAAGCTGCGTATATCCCGATAGGTGATGACGATACCGAGATCGTCATTGCAATTCCCATAAAGATCAGTGAAACTGCGGACGAAAGAACTCCTATCACATATACCGGTCTTCTTTTTCGTACCGTACGAACACGCGTCTGGCCGTAACGTGTCTCAGCAAAGCGTCTGTCGAGATCTTTATTCTCCGCAGCTATTTCCTGCTTCATGCGCTCAACGGCAGTCAGGCTTTCACGGATCATCTCTTCCGGAGTTTCTACATGCTCCTGCGTTTCTTCATCAATATATGTCGGCTGGTAGGCTTCTCCAAGAAGCACCTGACCCTCGATCTCCTGTTCTGCCGGAGGTCTGACGCTTCCCGGAATATCATTTGTTCCGCTGAACACGGCATTCTGCAGATCCGACAAAGCGTCACCCCATTTCACGAATACATTCTCCATAATATTATACCATATTTTATAAAAAAAATCAAGTATATTTTTCCGGACAAAAAAAACACCGGTGTTGATATGTCAATGATATGTTACACTCGTCAGTCAAAAATAAGCTATGGTGC
>CAMVEM010000119.1 GCA_947166515.1 uncultured Clostridia bacterium
AGGGGGTCTGGGGGATAACCCTTTGTTCACAAAGGGTTTCCCCCAGTCTCAAGCGTAAGCGGCAAAATCTCAGGAGGTCTCTTACATGGAATGGACAGCCGAACAGGAAAAAGCGATAACACACCGCGAAGGTGCGGCAATAATATCGGCGGCGGCGGGAAGCGGAAAGACCGCCGTTCTTGTTGAGCGCGTAAAACGGCTGATACTTGATGAGAACGACCCTGTCAACGCGGACGAAATGGTGATCTCGACATTCACAAACAAGGCAGCCGACGAGATGAAATCCAGGCTCGAAAAAGCAGTGGAAGAAGAACTCGCAAAAGCTCCCGACAACAGGAGGCTGACAGAACAGCGCCTGCGCCTGAATGATGCGTCGATCTCCACGATAAACTCGTTCTGCCTTAATATACTGCGCCGTCACAGCGCAGACGCGGGACTTCCGCCGGATATATCCGTACTTGACGAGTCAGAGGCTGCTCTTATGCTGTCTCAGGCGCTCACGGACGTTATGGAAGAGTTCTGCGAACAGGATAACGCTGAAAAGCGCGACCTGCTGTATGACTGGTTTGCCGACAAGGACGACAGGAACATCGAAGCCGCAATACGCTATCTGTATGACTTTTCAAGAAATTTACCCGATGCGGACGGATTCTTTGCCGCACAGCTCGACGCTTACCGCAGTCCGGAAAATATCTCCGGAAAAAACAGGGAAAATCTCAACGATTTCATAAACAAACATATAAAAAATACCGCAGCAGATATTTTCACACTGTGCGCCGAAATGTCGTCAGCGTCGAATGAAACGCAGACAGCTCTGTTCTGTGAACAGTGGCGCTCACTTGCAGAAAAAGCGTCTGCAGCGGATATCAGCGCCGATGAGCTGAAAAAAGCGGAAATACCAACACTTCCGCGAAAAACAAAGAGCTTCGATAATTCCGCGCTCAAAGAATATCACGCGGTGCTTAAAAAGATGTGGGAAAAGCTCATCCACGCGGCGGGACTCGTTTCGCGCAGAAATAACGATATGAAGACCTGCGCGCCGGTCCTGGAGATACTCATATCACTTGTAAAGGCGCTTGAAGTCAGATATTCCGCAATGAAGCTCGAAAAAGGACGCGTCGATTTCTCCGATATCGAGCTGATGACCCTTAAAATGCTGCGCGGTGAAAACGGCGAGCCGAGCGATACCGCGAAAGAGATATCCAAAAGCGCAAAGATCATAATTGTTGACGAGTTCCAGGACAGCAACGAGGTGCAGTACGAGATATTCCGTCTCATCTCCGACAACAAGAAGAACCTATATTTTGTCGGCGACATAAAGCAGTCGATCTACCGGTTCAGAGGCGCGGATCCGCTGGTATTCTCGCGACTGACGAAAGACAAGGATTTCACGGTGATAGATCTTAACCGCAACTTCCGGAGCTGCAAAGAAGTCATAGACGCCGCAAACGGCATCTTTACGGGAACTATGACCGAAGAGACCGGCGATGTGAACTACGACGAAAGCTGTGCGCTCGTTCAGGGTGCCCAGTATGATACCGATGAAAAGAACCGCACCGAGATGATAACATTCACAAGCGGGCAGATAGACGACGCGCGGCGCTCCGAAGCGGCATACATATCCGACCGCATAAAAAATATGGTGCAGCGCGGATTCACCGTCGGCACGGGTGAAAACAAAAGGCCGTGCAATTACGGCGATTTCGCGTTGCTCATGGGAAGATACAGCAGCCATATCGGAACATACAAAGCCGCTCTCGACAATGCCGGAATACCATATAACGCAAAGGAAGACGGCGGATATACCGACTTTGAGGAAGTTCGTCACGCGCTCGCGCTGCTGCGGGTCATCGACGACCCGTACCGCGACAGCGACCTTGCCGCTGTGCTGATGAAAGAACCGTTCATGTTCACCGCCGACGAAATGGCGGAAATAAAGCTTGCCGGCGGGATAAAGCGCGACAGCCTGTGGGCGGGATTCTGCGAATACGCGAAAAGCGACGCTCACGCTGCGGAAGTTCTTGCGGAGATAAACGGATACAGAGAATTCGCGGCGGACAATTCTCCCGAGCGTCTGATACGGAAGATATGCGACGAAAGCATGCTGATACCGGCGGCGGAAGCCCGTCCGGACGGCGCAAAGCGCGGAGCGAACCTGAGAATGCTGATACATTACGCGGAAAGCTTCTCCGGAGGCGAGAGTGCCAGCCTTTATGATCTGATAAAATACATCGAAAAGCTCGGAAGCGAGAAGATAGAGCTCCCGCAGGCAAAAGGCGACAGCGCCGGCGGAAACTGCATCAGGCTTATGACGATACACGGCTCGAAGGGACTCGAATTCCCGGTATGCTTTGTGGCAAACGTTACGGGCGCAGCTCCTTCCGCTCCTTCCGGAAGTATAATATGCGACCCGAACTATGGCATAGGCATGAAAATAAACGACAGCGCGGCTATGCTTACCATAGACACACTGCCGTATGAACTGGTCTCGCGCGAGTACAGGAGGCTTGAGCTCAGCGAGAGAATGAGGCTGCTTTACGTTGCCGCAACGAGAGCGAAGGAAAAACTGATATTCACCGTTCCCTCCGGCAAAAGAAGCGGAGAGAACATATACTACAACTGGATCATCAACAGCAGTGCCGTCCGCGACGGATTTATAGATGTCCGCAATTATGAGGAATATACTGCCGCGGAAGAAGTCACCGCAGAATATTCCGGACAGCCCGAAATAACGATACCGCCGTTTACCGGTTACGCCTACGAGAAGTTCACGAAGATACCCGCGAAGGTGACCGCAACGCAGATCGGCGTAAAGAGCGTTGATGATTTTGCGGAATACGGTGATAAGATAGACCGTTTCCTGCGCGTGCCGACATTTATCGGAACAAGGGAGACATCGAAGCTCACAGGAAAAAAGCGCGGCGACGCATATCACAAGGTCATGGAGCTGCTTGATTTTTCTGCAAAGCCGGACGAAGTTCCCGCGATACTTGATGATCTACAGGCGCGCGGAAAGCTCACGGAGCTTGAAAGAATGTCTGTCAGCGAGGAAGATATAGTACGGTTCCTCGGGAGCGACATCTGCCGCAGAGCCGCAAAAAGCGGGGATATAAACCGCGAGTTCCCGATATTCTGCGAATATGAGCCGACGGCGGAGGAATCCGGCATATCCGACTGGACAGGTGAAGAAAAGCCGTTCATACAGGGTATAGCGGATATGTTCTTTGTTGAGGACGGCGAGATAGTGCTGGTGGATTATAAGACAAACACTCATACAACGCCTGAGCTCCTTGTCGAGGAATACAAAGGTCAGCTCGAAATTTACGCCAGCGCGCTGTCGGAATCGACAGGTATGCGAGTAAAGCAGAAGCTGCTCTATTCATTTGAGCTCGGAGAAGTGGAAGTATAGCTATTTTTAAAGAATCACATTCTCGTATTCAATTGCGAAGCAAGTGAAGTTTTTTGGAAAGGGGTTTGGGGGATAACCTTTTGTTCACAAAAGGTTTCCCCCGGTCTCGAGCGTTAGCGACAAAAGTCTCGAGCGCAGCGGCTCTCTCACTCAACGATGCGCGCGTCTGGCGGTTCTTCCTCTCCGCGTTCGAGCGGCGAGAACCTTGATATTCCCGCGGTCAGGCCGCAGGAATCCACACTGAAAAGTGCAGGCAGGCTGTCGTCGCCGAGCATGAGTTTATACTCGCCGAACGGAGAGCTTCCGGACACCGAGAGAGTTCCGCTGTCGGACACTGCCTCGCCGTCCTTTGCAGCGCAGTCGTATGCCGACACGAACACTTTTGTCATGCTGACGGCTTCTCCGCTCACATCAGAAATGCTTTCAAGGTCATACATTTTCAGCTTTGTCTCGCCGTTTGCGACCGTTATGATAAGTCCTTCGAGCGGCTTCGGCGAGGTGATAGCAAATTCCCACCTGCCGCTCTGGATACGCTGTATCAGAGCGGTACATTCTTCGCCGCCGTAGCTTATCTCGGCTTCAGCGCTGAACGGAACATCGAGCTCCGGCTTCACGGCTTTTGCGGTTTCTCCCGCCGAGCACGCAGACAGCGTAAATAACATGAATACAACAAAAATAAGACGTTTCACAGCTTTCACCTTTTCCTTGGTTATTAGGAAAGTTAAGAGCTGTGAAACGTCTTTTTTGGGGGCTTCGCCACCAAACCTCTTTTGAACGATATTTAGATAGGGGCTTCGCCCCTATAACCCTACCAGAGGGGCTAACGCCACCCCTCTGGACTTCCGGCGCCAGCGTGACGCTGGACCCGCTCACGCTTCGCGCAGTTTAATTCAGACATTTCGTTCCTGTTACTGACGTTTCATTATTTCGGGAAGAGTTTCCGCAATATCCCTCGGAAGTATGCCGCCCATGCCCATACGCGTGGACAGCACGTCCGCTGCAAGCCCGTGGAGATATGCCCCGAGCGCCGCCGCATAGTTCAGCTCAACGCCCTGAGCCGCGAATGACGCTATCATTCCCGCAAGCACATCTCCGCTGCCGCCCTTTGCGAGACCGGCATTTCCCGATGTGTTGATGAATGTCTCTCCCGTCGGCGACGCGATAACAGTGTTCACGCCTTTCAGCACGGTCACACAGCCGTAAGTCTTTGCGAAATTCTTTGCCGCGGATATGCGGTCACTCTGTATCTCCTCAACGGTCTTTCCCGTCATGCGTGCAAATTCCGCAGGGTGGGGAGTTACGATGATGCCCTTTTTGCTTTCCTTTAGTATATTTATATTCCGGCAAATCGAATTAAGACCGTCAGCATCAATAATTATCGGACAATCTGCACTTTTTATGACGATTTCTGTCAGACCGGCGGTAGCTTCTCTGTCGCCGAGGCCGCAGCCGATAAGTATTGCGTCATATCTGTGCTTTTCAATCTCAGGCTTTATCACATCGGCAGCCTTTTCATTTATAAATCCGTCAAAATCCTGTTCGAGCGGAAGATAAACAGCCTCCGGTATCGCCGCGGCTATCGCATTGATGACTCTCATCGGAGTGGCGAGCGTGCAGAGCCCGACGCCGGACCTCAGCGCGCCGTTCGTTGAAAGCATTGCCGCTCCGGTATAATGAGCGCTGCCGCTTATATTGAGCATTCTGCCGTATGTTCCCTTGTGCGAGACCTTTTTCCGCTCGGGTATGAATTCGAGCAGGACTTTTTCCGACAGCACACCCTCGCAGCCCTCAAAGCACTGCTGAGGAATGCCGATATCCGCAAGATAGATATTCCCGCAGCTCTCATAAGCCGGGTGCGAGTACAGTCCTTTTTTCATTGCGCCGAGGACGATAGTGCAGTCGGGTCTGAACGCGTGCTCCGCGATCTCTCCGGTATCGCTGTTGATGCCGCTCGGTACATCCACGGAGATCTTCACTCCCGGACAGGTTTCGGCTACATGATCGAACAGCGCGGCGGCGTTTTCGTCAAGCTCTCCGTGGAAACCGGTACCGAAAACGCAGTCTATGACCGCGTCGCAGTTGCTTATCGCGCGCATCACCACATCTTTTCTGTGGACGTAGATGCAGGACTTTATATCCTTCTCATATGTTGAATAGCACTGTCTTGCGCAGTTGGATTTTGGCAGATCCTGCACGAAAACGAGTATCGCGGAAGCTCCCGCCTCTGTCAGCATATCGGTGATGACGATGCCGTCACCGCCGTTGTTGCCGCGCCCGGCAAGGATCACGAAATTCTTGTCCGCGACCCCGCCAAGTATCTTTGAGATACGTCCGAAGCACGCCTCACCGGCGTTCTTCATCAGCTTCATGTACGATATGCCGTTTCGTTCGGCGTTGGATTCCGCCGTTGCCATCTGTTCGTTTGTAACAGCAAGCCTCATTTGCTTTTTTCCTCCGTATGCGGTCATTCGGGCATGTCAGCTGCGCTCGAATCCTACCACCATTTTTTCGCCGTCGGCAGTTTTTCCGGTCAATGTGAGCGTATCGGCGTCTTTGTCATATTCCACTACCAGCTCTCTGCTGTTTACCGGATCGTTATGATCGGGATACAGGCGGAACATCTTGTCGCTGTCGTCGCCTGCCTTGCCGAATACGATATTTGCTTCGACATTGCCATTTTCCGAGAAGACAGCAAAGTAATCCGTGACGCTTAATACAGTATTCTCGCCGAAATCTGCTCCCTCCATGGAACTGATCTTCCATTTGCCGTAATACGGCGGTTTAGTTGCATCCTCCGATTTCTCGAAGACAACGGGGGCGTCGGAGCCTTTATACTGTATCATCATTTTCTTGCCGTCCGCACTGAACAGCATATAACCTATCAGATCTTCGGGGCCGGAAACATACAGACTTGCGTAAATATCCACGATGCATCCTCTCGGATTGATAAGGTAGAATGCAGACTGATTAGTTTCATACGGCGCCATTATACCGTCGCATGAAACAGCCATGCAGCGCTGTTCATCAAGAGATGTGGTCACCCATGCGCCGGCAACTTCTTCAAAGTCGGGAGTGTAAGTTATCTCGCCGATATACGGTTTGGCAACAGCGCCGTAATCTATCTTCTTTATCTTGATTTCAAAAGATTTGTCTTTATCAGTTATAACGGCATTCTCACCGCTGCCGCTGAATTCAATGGTTCCGATCGGATCGCTGCTGTTCTGGTCAATGTAGATCTCTGCTGTTATCGGATCATCACCTTCGCCCGATCTGAAAGACATACTATATACGTCCTGGCCGATCATAAGTGCGGTACTGTTTATCTTTACAGCGTTTGCTCCGGCTTCAAATAAGCCCGTGCTGTCGCTTACGATCTCCCAGTCTCCGTCGATTTCCATATATATCTGCGCGGGAATTTCTTCGGGATTGCTGAGCGGCATATTTGTGTTCACGCAGTATGTACCGAGATAAATGGTGTTGCCGTCATAATCTGCGAAAT
The DNA here is from genome assembly GCA_947166515.1 of uncultured Clostridia bacterium. Classification (GTDB taxonomy): domain Bacteria; phylum Bacillota; class Clostridia; order Oscillospirales; family Ruminococcaceae; genus Ruminiclostridium_E. Next base: position 6,909 of record CAMVEM010000119.1, read on the forward strand.
ATCCGGATTCTCCGCTGTTCTCACCGGAAGAATACCAGCCGGCGAAAATACCGGTACGGAAATTATCTGCGTCGGGCAGACCGTAAAGGTCGAAGTCAACATTGCCGGATGTCTTCATTACAAGATCGCCGACATACTTTTTGTCGCTGAAATAGAATCCGGCGAGCATTCCTCCTATATTGCTGTCCGCTTCGGAAACGCCGTTGAGACGCTCTGTCATAGAATTCCAGAAGGTATCGTTGAGAGTAGTCTTTCCGGAATCACGCTTTTCTGTATAAACGGTGACCGGCTCCCACTTGCCGTCCTCGCCGCATTTGAACACCACCAGGATCTGATCTGCGTCGGAGGTTGTGTAAGTGTGTATTTTTCCGCTGTTTCCGAGCAGGAGTTCTGCCTGCTCGGAAAGCTTCTTTGCTGCGTCGTTCATTACTTTGGATTCGGAATCCGAAGTTCCCGGCCCGGCCGGCGTGTCAGGATGATCGGGATTATCCGGATCATCCGGATTGTTGGGATTGTAAGGATCGTCAGGATCGTCCGGATCGTAAGGATCGCCGCTTCCGGGCTGAGAATTGTTTATGAACGAATCGAGCGACGGCCCGATCAGCATATTGAGGGTATTGCTGCGTTCAACGAGCTTTCTGGCCCATTTCGCCGCGTCAACGACAAGTCCGCCCAGAGCCTCGCTGTCGTTAAGGTCGATATTGTTTGCCGTCGGTACTGTAACAGAAGCCGAGCCTGTCTCAGCGGACGACTTTATGGTTACGGTGCCTATATCGCCGACGGATACGGCGCACGAAGAGCTGTACTTATTACCGCTTACAGAAGCATCGGACGTTATCTTCAGCTTTTTGAGCTCGTCGATCAGCTTATTGGTATCTGTTCCTGGATCAGAGGTCACGCTCATTGTTGTTCCGTTCGGCTTTTCGGCCTTTTTGAGCTGTGAGGCGAACGATTCGGGATCAGAAAGCTTTATCTCGAATTTTCCGACCGGCACTTTTCCGTCCATCCATTTTTCCGTAGAGTAGCCGGAATATGCGCAGTCAAACGAGAAGTAATACTGGTTCTTTCCGCTCTGAAGATAGCTGATTATGGCGTTTCCGTCCGTCTCGCTGTTTTTGTTTGCTGCGGCCTGTATCATATAGTGATTTCCGCCTGTATCGTTCATTTCAGCGGCAACAAATTTGTTCTTCTTGTTGTCGAGCCACTTAAGCTCATATTCCTGAGAGTTGCCGGAGAACTTTACGTTGACCGAGCTTGCAAGCACGTTATTGTGAACATCAACGATATGGCTCACCGTTACCGTCGGGAGCCTGGACGCGTCGGTATCCTTTATCGTAAGCGTCTCTGCAAGCTTCGCCTCGTCAAAGCCGTACGCTTCCTTCACATATTTTTTGATATATTCGTCGTTTATGAGGAACTCGCTTGTCTTTTTTGCTATCGCGATCATCTGCTCGCCGGTGAAAACGACCTTTGTTTCCGTTCCGGTGACGGAGATGTTCACATCTGTATCTGCGCCGTTGAGCGCGCACGACATGGACGCGCCGTCGGTATAAGATATCCGGGCGCTGCCATAGCTATCATAATATATCTTTATTATCTCGTCGAGTATGCGCTTAGCCTCGGCATCGCTGAATTTAACGCTGCTCAGATTCTGCGCGGCTCCGCCGGTTATCTGGTCGAGCTTATCCTTCTTTATCTCAACCGTCTTGTCCGAAATACCCGGGAACGCAGCGATTATATCGCCCTGCTGCGTCTTATATATCTCGATCGAGCCGTTATTGCCGCTGTTGTCGTTCAATCCGAACGAAACGAGCGACGGCTTTCCACCGACCTGCTTTGCCGTGAACGTCAGGCTGTTCAGTAGATCGATAATGTCCTGTGAGCCCATGGGCATAATGCTGTTGATAATACTTCCGGCAGCAAGATTGATATTGAGCGAATATTCAAGCGACGAGCCTTCAGGTACCATTCCGGACATATCCGCTACAGTGCTGAGTGGGGAAGCTACGGCGTCGGCAATAGTTTTTCCCGCTGCCTGCATCATATTGAGCTGCGGGACGCCAACGCGCGACGAGCTGAGCGATCTTGCAATGATCTTTCCGGCAGTCTCAGTTTCGTTCTCTATATCCTTGAAAGCGCTGTGGCTTATCATCTGTGCATATCCGGATTCGCCCATTATAAGTCTTGTGATATCGTCGTGGAACAGGAAATATCCCACAGCGGCACTTCCGCCGACTACTGCGGCTGCCGAAAGTCCTATAATGAGTCCTGCTTTGCCTTTTTTCTTCGGCTTCACGGGAGCGGGAGCTTCATACACCGGCTTAGCAGGCGTTTCTGGGGGCGCTGAGTCGGTCGGCGGGATCGGAGCCGGCTCATTGGGTATCACGTTCTCGACCGGCTGCTGAGGGATGACCGGATCAACAGGTCCTGTCGATGTGTTCGTGAAAAGTCCGCCAGGCATGGGGAGCTCTGTTGTGTTGGTATTTGCCGCGGGGGCAGCGGTAACTTCCGGTGAGCTTGCGTAGATACCGCCCTGCATCGGCATTGCGGCAGTATTTATTTCTGCCGCGGGAGCGGCGGGAGCTTCCGGCTGCGGAGCGAATGCCGCAGGAGCAGCAGGCATCTCCGGCTGCGGTGCAAATGTCTCGGGAGCGGCAGGCATTTCCGGCTGCGGGACAAATGCCGCGGGAGCAGCAGGCATTTCCGGCTGCGGG
>CAMVEM010000120.1 GCA_947166515.1 uncultured Clostridia bacterium
AGAATAGTATTATAATAATAATGTCAATTTACTTTAAAGTGTGATAATTATTTCAGGAAAGAAGAGAAAGAATTATGAATATTGCGGTAGTAGGACTCGGACTTATAGGCGGCTCTTTCTGTAAGGCGCTGAAAAAGCATACGTTCCATCATATAATGGGTATAGACAACGACAAGGAAGCAATAAAAAAAGCGCTTGATTACGGCGCAATAGATGAGGAAATATCCGTTGACAGGCTGAACGAAGCCAATCTTACGATAATATGCCTTTATCCGGAAGCAATTGTAAAATTTGTAAAGCAGAATGCCGACAAGTTCAAAAAAGGCGGGATCGTTATAGATTCCTGCGGTATAAAGGAATATGTTGTCAACGAATGTACTCCCGTACTTGAAGAACAGGACGTTATCTTCGTAGGAACTCACCCTATGGCGGGACGTGAATTCTCCGGTTTCGATTATTCACAGGACGATCTGTTCACAGGCGCAAGCTTTATAATCACTCCCACCGAAAAGACTCCGCAGATAGCTGTCGATCTTCTCCAGACGCTCGCCGGAAGCGTAGGATTCGGTAAGGCTGTAATTTCCACACCTCAGAAACATGATGAAGTCATAGCATACACTTCTCAGCTCGCGCATGTTGTATCGAACGCTTATGTTAAGAGCCCGGTAATGCTCAATTATGACGGATTTTCCGCGGGAAGCTTCCAGGACCTTACCCGTGTCGCAAAACTGAACGAATATATGTGGTCGGAGCTTTTCCTCTGCAACAAGACAGCTCTTCTCCGCGAGATAAACTGTATCCTTGAGCATCTTACCGAGTACCGCGACGCTCTTGTGAACGAAGACAGCGAAACGCTGATAAAGATACTCCGTGAAGGCCGCGAGCTCAAAGAAAAAAGCATTGAGATATACAGCAAGTGAGTTGCCATGAGCAGAAAAACAAATCAACTTGCTTTTAACGTCGCATTCTGCGGTATAGCGACTGCATTTGCGATAATTATAATGTATCTCAGCCTGGTACCGGCATTTGCGTATGCGGTACCTGCAATCGCGGGTATGGTCATCTGGACAGTAAGCGAACACATGAGCGTAAAATGGGCTTATCTGTGTTACGCTGCGGCATCGCTGATATGCTTTATGCTGATACCGGAGCCGGAAGCCAATCTGTTTTTTATATTCTTTTTCGGATACTTCCCTACCCTATGCATTCATCTTGAAAAGATAAAAAGCAAAGTTCTGCGCTTCATCATAAAGCTTGCAGTATTCAACGCAGCTGTAGTTGCTGCGTATAATCTCACGGTGCTGCTTCTTTCTGCCGAGGAAATGCTCGAAGGAATGGAATTCTTCGGCGAATTTGCGGTATATGCGTTCTGGATATTGGGAAATATCGCATTTGTGATTTATGACCTGTCGCTTGGAGTTATCAAAAAAGCCTATACCCAGGTAATAAAGCCAAAAATATCATCAAAGCTGAAATAAAACAGACCGGAAGAAAAATCCGGTCTGTTTTGTTGTTTTGATAAAGTTTATACAAGATCATTCTCGTCGAAGATGTCGCCGCACTCAGGACAGAACTTCGGGGGCTTTTCGGGATCAGCAGGCTCCCAGCCGCACTTGTCGCACTTATACTTCTTGGGAGCAGACGGTTTCGGTTTGCCGCATTCTGAACAGAACTTGGTCGTATTCTCAGCGCCGCACTCGCATTTCCATGTGAGCGGAGCTACATCAGGCTTGCTCTCCCCTTTTTTGGTGCCGCATTCGGAGCAGAAATTGGTCGTATTCTCGGCACCACAGTTAGGGCACTTCCAGCTATCTGGAGCGGCAGGCTTCGGCTTTCCGCATTCAGCGCAGAAATTCTTGGTGTTCACAGCGCCGCATTCGCATTTCCATGTGTCCGCAGCAGGTGCGGCAGGAGCCGCGGGAGCAGACGGAGCAGGCTGCTGAGTATTGTACGAGCCCATGAGGTTAGCACCCATGTTCATCATCTGACCCATACCCATAACGCCCATCATTCCGCCGCCGGATCCTGTATTTGAACCCATAGCTTCGATGCCGTTTGCGATACTCTTGTTCATCATAGCACGCTGAACGTTCTGGTCGAGCTGAGTATCCGCTTCGAGACGCGCGCCGAGACGCTTCTTAGATTCTTCGGAGAGAGTAACCGGTCCTCTGAAGGCTACGCGCTTGATAGTGAAGCCTCTTTCGCTCCAGTCAACAGCGTTTCTGGAAGCTTCCTGAGCAAGCTGAGGAAGATGAGACTGTATCTTCGCATACATAACGCCCTGATCGGACAGTGCGGAAAGACCGCCGAGAAGAGCCTGTATGAATTCGCCCTTGTACTGGTCTCTTCCGAAGATGTCCTGAGCCATTACATCGCCTGCGTCAACACCCTTCGGGCATACTTCAGTATAGAATCTTACCGCAGCTTCCGCGTCGGGGATCTGTATCGAGAACGAACCGTAGCATTTAAGCTCGATCGACGTATTGTAATACGGATCAAAATAAGGCATAGGCTCGCTTGTTCCGAACAGAAGATCGGGGATTTCCTGAAGGTTGATATAAACGACTTTCTGCTCTGCCGCAGGAGTTCCGCCGTATGTGAAACGGCTGAGCAGATCCTTGAGGGAATCCTTGATGTTGCCTGCAAAAATGGACGGAGCGGAAGAGTTGTCGAGAATATAACGTCCGGGCTCTGTAACAATGTTCGTGATCTTACCGTTATCAATGGTAAGCATGCATGTTCCGGTCTCTACCATTATAGCGGAGCCGTTGCTTATGTAGTTTTCGGTGCCCTTTGTGTTGCTCGATCTTGAAGATCCGTCGTGCATCTTTGTGCCGACCTTGAGCAGAGTCTTGTTGTTGATAGATTCGCAGTGTATGGCTTCCTTCCAGGTATCACCGAGAGTTCCGCCTAATGCGCCTATCGCAGCTTTGATAAGTCCCATAGGTTATCATTTCCTTTCGTTTAAAGATTTATTTTTAAACATTTCTGTTTATTTGATGAAATTGTAAGCCGAAACGAGCCAGCTCTTATAAATATCCTCGGTTATTCCGGTTCCGCAGAACTTGCAGACTATTTTTCCTCCGACCGCATATACAGGAGCTCCGCAGTTCGGGCAGTTGTGAGAATAAGTAAGGTTTGTGGCATTCTCGGCGAATTCCTTTCCATAGCTGAGCGTTACGCTCGCTGCGTACTGAGTGGGATTTTCGGGTCTGCTGCTTTTCTTTTCGCCTTCGAGCCAGTGAAAACACTGAAACGAGATCTCAAATACTGCGGTCGCTGTATCGCTTGTGCTTCTGTAATCCGAAATTGCCGTACGGTGAATCTTTATATCATCATAATGCTCGACAGTATTTCTGCTGTTGTTGCCGGCGACGATATTGATGACTTTCTGTTTTACAGTATCTGTTGCGTCCTTTATGCTGTCCGTATTTCCGGTCTGTATCGCAACAAGTATCGATGTCAGCGCCGTGTTCGCCATGTCGAGAAACCGTTCATACGACATATCCGGGAAATCCCGCATAAGCCGCGGCTTATAAACAGCGGAGACATTTGAGATAGGCTTCGGAGTCGTGACTTCTTCTTTCAGACCCTTTCCGATAAGGTCGGCCGTCTGTTTCAGATTCATGTTGAGATATTTTCTTGTCACGGAGTTGAGCTTCCATTTGACAAACAGCACTATCGCCGCAATAATCAGCAGGACTATGCCTATAATGATGAGTGTTGTGATTATCGGATTCATTCGTTATTCTTGGTTTGTATTGTCCGTATCTTTTTTGTCTTCTTCGGGAACTTTTATTCCTTCGTCCTTTGTATCGTCGCGTATAACGGTGATCTCGCTCATTACCCAGCTGTAAAGACCTGTGGTAACAACAGAACCGCAGTAAACGCACTTGCCGGAGCTCGACATTTCAAGTGGAGCGCCGCAGTTCGGGCAGGTATGACCGTTCATGTTATTTTCACCGGCGCTGACTGTCTTAACACCGACAGAACGCATGAGCTTTATCTTGTGGCGGAAATCCCAGCGGGTATTCTTGTCGCCTCTTAAAATGTTTCCGGTGTTGTCATCCGTCTGATAGTCTATTGTGCGGGCGTTGAGATAAACCGTGAGATATTCATACTCGCTGTCGCGCACATAGCTTGTAAGATACGATGTGTTTACGTTGATGCTCTCGTAGTGGTATGTAACATGCTGATCTATCTTCGACTGTATCTGCTTTGCTGTAGTATTGTAGAGATTTGTGTGCAGAACAGGTCTGAGCGGTTCGGGATCACGCTTGTTCCAAGCGTCGAGGTAATCCATATATACTTCCTTGACGAAAGCGTTTATATCGCTTGCGGTAAAATTCGGGTCATTTTTCTTTATGATAGCTTCGATTTCAGCAGTTCTGTCGGGAACAACCACATTTCTGCCCTGACCGCCGCCGACAGCCGAACGCACTCCTCCGCCCTGCTGTTCACTGCTGCCCTTCTTAGAAGAAGCTATTACAATAATGATTATTATTATGATCACAACGGGGATTATGACACCAAGCGAACCGCCGCCACCACCGCCGCCGTAACTGCTCGTACTGCCTCCGCCGTAGTAGCTGTCATCGTCGCGTGAGTTGCCGCCGTAATCGTAATCGTCATAACCGCCATAGTCGTAATCATTGTAGTCGTAGTCGTTGAAATCAGCAGAACCAACAAGACTGAATATCATCAGTGCTGACATTATCACTGCGAGTATCAGGAATATCTTCTTTTTCATTACTATCCTCCAGAAAATTCAAAAGATCAGTTTTTCTTTTTCTTATTATAAACTACTGTAACTACACACACACTTGCAACCGAAAGTCCGGCAATTACGCTCATAATAACAAGTATGGCTGCACCGTTTTCTGTCTTTGTGTCTTTATCCTCCGGAACCACAGGTTCGTTTCCGCTTTCATCGGCGGTAATATCCGGTATATCATCTTCCGCGATAGCAGGAACATACTTTTCAACGCTCTGTGAAGCGACGAGTCCGGAAGACATCAGTACTTCCCCGTCCATTATCAGATCAAGAGACCCCATTATCTGCCCTTGTTTGATCGGCGCGGAAACTGCTCCGTTATCATCTTTGTCAGCGGTTATCGTTATTTTCTGCTGTACTTTGTCTTTTCCGTAATTATACGGCAGCAGTACCGAAAGTTCTTTTTCAGGAACAAGCGATACGCTGTCCGATACGCCGGAAGAAACCTTTATCTGTGAAACAACGGTGTCAGCGCTAACAATGTTCACGATCTTGAATCTGCTGAACGTCCAGCTGTAAAGTGCAAGGGAATCTTTATAATGCCCGTACAGGCGCGAACCGTCGGTGTCATGGAAATTTGCCTCACAGCACACGAGCATATAGCTCACGCCGTTTTGCGACGCTATGGAGATAAGGTTTGCAAATCCTTCGTGCTTTACAGTGTAATTGCCGTTTGAGTCTTTTGTGTAATAATCTCCCATGCTTCCGGTTTTCATTCCACGGGCGTAAGGGTAATAATACTCATTATTTGACGATCTGTTCACAAGACCGTTCACATTATAAATGCTATAGGGTTCGGGATTGTCATTATTCGCCGGCATGACATATTCAAACGTGTCTGAGATCTCCATTATTTCCGGCAGATTATCATATATGTATTTTGCAATCAGATAGAGGTCGTATGGAGTGGAGTAGTTTTCTTCCTCCCAGAGACCGTGCGTGTTGCTGAAATGTGTATCTTTGCAGCCAATCTCGGTTGCTTTTGCGTTCATCTTTGCGATGAAATCCTGTATGCGTTCTTCCCCTTCGCCTTTCCCGATATTGTAAGCTATGACGTTCCCGGCTTCACAGCCCGATTTGACAAGAAGACCGTAGAGGCAGTCCCTTATCGTGAGTCCCGTCTGACCGACGCAAAGTCCGCAGACGCTTGCTCCGTGGATATTAGGGTCGTCGGTGTCGAATACATCCATAGCTTCATGGGTAACTTCTGCGGGAGAAGAAAGATCCGAGCAGTTTTCATACGCGACGATTGCGGTCATAAGCTTGGTGAGTGAAGCGGGAAAACAGCGATCGGTCTCATTTTTGGCTGCAACGACAGTTCCGAGCTCAAGGTTTACCATGTAGTAGCCTTTGCAGTATGTATCAAATCCCGGATAAAACACGGCGAATGCCTGTATGTTGCAGTATCTTCCTGTTATCAGTGCAAAAACGCACAGAAATGATGCAAAGAAGGCTGTTATCCTAATTTTTCGCATACAGACAGACCACCTTATATCAAAGGTTCATTTTCTTTTTAAGCATAATACACCTTTATAATAATAACATCATTCTGCCCAAAAGTCAAGTATAAATCGTGCCATTCTTTTATATTTCTGTATGATATGGGTTTCAGCGGAAAAAAAAGTCCCCCGCAAACCGTTTCTTCCGGTTCACGGGGTTATCATCATTGTTATATACTTACGCCGGCTCTGTTATTACTGAGCATTGGAAGCATTGGCTTCGTCTTCTTCGCCGCCGTTTTCAGAAATATTTACCTGTAATGCTTCCGTCATCTTCTTCTGGTATTCTTCCATTGTGATCTCAGTATAATCAGCAGGAATCTCGAAATAGCTTTCGTCAACATTTTCGGAAAGCGTTATGAAAGCTTTCTGAGATGTACCGTTCTGAACGGTGTACATACCACAGAGCAGCATTGTATCTGAATCTGCATATACATAAATATCGGCGGAAGCATCCTCAGACGCGTTATTTTCCTTCGTTATAAGGAATCTGTAAGCCTTTTTACCGTTTTCGAGCTGAACGAGATCCGCAGTGTTTACAGGCTCTTTAACAGGAACAAGACCGGTACTTGTATCTGTATTCGCAGACATGCCGGATTCAGCCGTATCGGTCACTACATACTGTTTGCTGTCATCAAGAATGATAACGACCTTTCCATCGTTGAAGTATATAGCCTTCATCTTCATGAAGATCATATCCATATCGGTATATGTACCCTTTTCAGCAGACCTCACCATTAAGGTTTTCATCTGGACCGTCTGGCCGCTGTAAACCATATCTGCTGTCATATCATATGAAAAGCTGCCATTTTTAAGAAAATCAGATGTATTGTTCATGACAGTCTCAAACGAACATTCAACACCCGCATTGATAACTGTATCACCGGGTATCTCTTCGCCTGATGCTGCTGTGCCTGACTCAGTCTCTGATGTGGATTCGTCAGGTGTCGTTTCGGGAGCTTCGGTCTCTGACGTTTCGGGTGCGTCTGTGGACTTTTCATCGGCTGAAGCTGCCGCGGTTGTTGTGGCGGTTGTGGTTGTTGTCGTGCTTTCTTCTGCCTTCTTTTCGCTGTTGCTTGAGCAGCCGGAAACTGCAAGAATACCTGCAAGAAGAAGTGAAATTATAATTTTCTTTTTCATAGTGTTATATCTCCTTTTGTATAGTTGTCGGATTAAGACATTCATTTCTTTTTCCGATGATATTAGTATATCTTTTTTTTTCGCTGTTGTCAACACAAATTTTACTTATAAATATTGCTATTAATCGGTTGTTTAGTATGAAAAGCTTTCATAGTTTTATTAGGAAATTACAGGAGTATCAACCGCAGAATCAATCATTTTTTTGCTTTTAGTATATATTGACAAATTGTAATCGTTGTATTATAATAAAATTAGTAACTGTTGTCACTGACAACTCAGAAAGGATATGATTCTTATGGCTTATATTTTAGGTGTTGATATCGGAACTTCCGGAACAAAAACAGTTCTTTTCGACGAACAAGGAAACGCCCTTTCGTCCGCAACTTATGAATATCCGCTCTATACGCCTCAGAACGGCTATGCTGAGCAGGATCCAGAAGACTGGTGGAGAGCGGTCGTCAGCGGCATCTCCGATGTTGTCGCGGAAAGCGGTGTATCCGCTTCCGACATAAAAGGCATAGGTCTGTCTGGTCAGATGCACGGACTTGTAATGCTCGATGCCGACAATAAAGTCATCAGAAAGAGCATTATCTGGTGCGACCAGAGAACTTCGAAGGAAGTCATAGAGATCACCGAGAAGGTAGGACACGAAAAGCTGGTCGAGATCACCGCCAATCCCGCTATCACAGGCTTCACAGCTGCCAAGATAATGTGGGTGAAGAATAACGAGCCGCAGAATTATGAACGCTGCCGTCATATCCTTCTTCCTAAAGATTATATAAGATTCATGCTGACCGGTGAATATGCGACGGAAGTTTCAGACGCTTCGGGAATGCAGCTCCTTGATATCCCCAAGCGCCAGTGGTCAGATGAAGTGCTCGATAAGCTCGGCATAGATAAATCTTTGCTCGCTAAAGTTTATGAGAGCCCCGAGATAACAGGTAAAGTTACAAAGAAAGTAGCCGAAATGACCGGACTTGCCGAGGGAACTCCCGTTGTGGGCGGTGCCGGAGATAATGCTGCAGCAGCTGTCGGAACAGGTGTTGTTGAAGACGGAACTGCTTTCACGACTATCGGATCTAGCGGCGTTGTATTCGCGCACACTTCTGATATTTCAATTGATAAGAAAGGCAGAGTTCATACGTTCTGCTGCGCTGTTCCCGGCTGCTGGCATGTTATGGGAGTTACCCAGAGCGCCGGACTTTCGCTGAAATGGTTCAGGGACAATCTCTGCTGGAGCGAAATGGAGACCGCAATAAATATGGGCGTTGACCCTTATTATCTCACAGACAAGGCTGCTATGGAAGTGCCTATCGGCGCGAACAGACTTCTCTATATGCCTTATCTGAACGGCGAGCGCACTCCTCATCTTGATCCCGACGCGAGAGGCGCGTTTATCGGTCTTTCGACGATGCATAAGAAAAAAGATATGATAAGAGCTGTAATGGAAGGCGTTTCGTATTCTCTGCGCGACTGTATCGAGGTCATGCGTGAAATGAGAATAAACGTAAGCGATATGATGGCTTGCGGAGGCGGAGGCACTTCCCCGCTCTGGAGGCAGATGCTCGCAGACCTGTACGGATGTCCCGTAAAGACAACTCAGAACAAGGAAGGTCCCGCACTTGGCGTTGCACTTCTTGCGGCTGTCGGTACCGGTATCTATTCGAGCGTTCCCGAAGCGTGCAAGGCTGTTATAAAGGAAGACAAGATACAGCAGCCTATACCCGCAAACAGTGAGAAATATGAGAAGATATACGATCTTTACAGAAAGCTCTATCCGAGAATGAAACAGACATTTGCGGAGCTTGCAGAGCTTTGATGAAAACCGAAAGGTAGTGAGCCTATGAGATACAACGAACTGAGCAAGGAATGGCAGGCTGTGTGCGAACTG
>CAMVEM010000121.1 GCA_947166515.1 uncultured Clostridia bacterium
GGGCGTGGGGACGGAGTCCCCACCCGAAGGGGGTCTGGGGGGCGACCGGAAAGCCCCCCCCAGAAAATGGGGTGTGGGGCGATAGCCCCACAAATTATGATTTACCTGTACAATAATATGTCAGAGCATAAAAAAGATAAGTTATGAAAACGGAGGAACTGGGTATAATGAAAGCAAAGAAACTCATAATGGCATTGATCTCTCTTGCTGTATCGGCAGTTCTTGCAGTATCGGCAGGAGCATATATCACCACGGTTTCGTCTTCCTCATCCTATCTGGAATCAAGCGAGGACGATTGGGCGCTTGTTTTCCCGAAAGAGTCCAACGCTCCCGTCGAGGGAATGTCGAAAGTAGAAGTTGTGGTATCTATTGCCGGCGGTCAGGATAAATATGACAAGGAAAAATCCAGCGGATATTACGATGACGGAAAGAAGACCCCATTCGCTGATTTTGAAGGACATATCGGTATTGGCGCAGTAATTGATGGAACCGATAACAAATACTGGCATTCGTTCAATTACCACAGCCTTTCCGAAACAAACGGCGGAAGCACACAGGCCGCGGTAAAATCGCTCGGCGGCGGTAAATACAGGTTTACCGGAACATTCGGCAGCATAAAGGTTCATCCTTCGCCTGACAGCGATATCCAGATCAGATTCAAGGATTGGGGAAATAAATCGCCCAACTATTCACTCACAGTTGAAGAGCTGTCAGTTTACGGACCCGACGGCACTGTCGTGATCCATTCAGACGGATCCGGAAATGTAAAAATGTCATTCGGCGCTGCACAGACTACTGCCGAAACGACCACGGAAGCTACGACTACGACCACAGTAGCGACAACGACCGAAGCCACCACTACAACATCTGAAGAAACCACAACTTCAGAAACCTCTGCGGAAGAAACGAGCGAAACAGATGCTTCTGCTTCGGAAACATCGGAAACAACGACTACAGCAGCGGCCACAACGACAACAAAAGCAGAGGAAACTACTATTGCGGCAGATACGGAGGCACAGACTTCCGCCGAACAGACTGCCGAGACCACTGCGGCAACTACAAAGTCTGTGAAAAAGACAACCAACAGCAGCTTCAACGATCGCGATACTGTACTGCTAATAGTTGGTATAGCGGCAGGCGCGATAATTCTCGCGGTAATCCTGTTTCTTCTGATAATGAAGTTAAAAAAGAAAAAGTAAGATCAAAAGGAAGGAAAAAATATGGAGTTTATAATTGCGGCAGCAAACCCGGCAACAGGCACAGAGCAGTTCCCGATATGGATATTCATAGTATCCGGCGTATTTCTTGCAGGATGTATAGTGTTCGGCATAGTCAGTGCCAATATGAAAAAGAAAAAGAACAGCAGCAAAAAAAGAAACGTAAGAAGAAAATAATAAAAATCTCACCCTGCATATCGAAGGTTTCCAACCCGTTCCAAAGCAGGGTGTTTCTCTGCCGCAGATGAACGATAAATGAAAAATATCTGTGGAAATAATGAATATTGACTTACAGCCATTGACGAAACGATAAAAATAATGTATATTATAATGCATCAGGACAGAATATAAAAAAGAAAGGAAATAAACTTATGAAAAAAATCGCTGCGCTTTTCGCGCTTATTGCAGTTCTTGCGATCGCGGGCTGCTCGAATGATAACAAAAAGGCTGACGGCACATCTCAGAACGGTGAAACAACAACTACCGGCAATAAAGTGACAGAAATGGCTGTTACAATGCCTACACAGGAAAGATTGTCCGAAGATGCGCTTGAAATAATTTCACAGAACTTACCGCTGTACAGGAAATATCTTGAAAAAAGAATGTCGATCCCGCTTGTACTTGAATGCAAGATAACGTCTCCCGAAGGTACAATTTTAAGAAATCTGTATATCAAGGCAGATGAAAGCGTATCGACCTATGCCAAGAATCTGGACTCAACGGAAAGCACGACTATTATTTCACTTGACGGATATTATTTCCTTGATCATGCCGAAAAAAAGGCATACAAGTTCAACTATAATGAAGATGTGATAAAAAGCCAGATGGATCAGTTCAAATTTGGCGTCACTATGGAGGATATGAAGAAAATAACAGAATCCACCATGCAGGAAGAGGCTGAATATAACGGTGCAGTTTATAAAACCGAATCCGTAACCGATGACAGCGGATTGACGACGTATTATTTTGACAAAAGCAACGATGAGCTCAGATTTATAGTTAACGGAAATACTGTTACCGAGATACTGAAGCTTGAAGCTGCTGATCCGGACAATAAATACTATGAAGTCCCCGCTGATTATGAAGTGATAGATTTCTTTGAATATGCAGCATCTGTATCAGCAGAAGAAGCCAAAACAGCAGAATCAGCTGAAAGCTCAGCTCAATAATGTATAATAAGGATCCCGCACCTGTGTGAAGCAGATGCGGGATATTTTTTATACATTTTCTCTTGTCAGCCAGATATTCGCAACATCGAGCGCGTCATAGAGGTTTGTTCTGTTGCTTGTTTTCAGAACAGCCTGCAGAGGATCAATGTCCTTTGCTGTGCGCATCAGCGCAACCATAATCTTGTCGGCAACTTCAAGGTCGCCTTCCTTGTGCGTTGACATCACGTTCAGGCAAGCGACTGTATCATCGCTCATATTTCCGTAGTAAATCTCGTTTCCCTTTCTTACAAGCGGGAATCCTTTATATGTTATGAACTTTGTATCTGCCATTTATTTTACCTCCGGAGCCTGATTTGCCTTTATGTCCTGCGGACGCTGACGGACTTTGATGTGAACTTCTCTGAGCTGCTGTTCGGTGACTTCCGTAGGAGCTCCGAGAAGCAGATCCTGTGCGTTTGAGTTGAGCGGGAACGCTATGACTTCGCGTATGCTCTCTTCATCGAGCAGCAGCATTATCATTCTGTCTATACCGAATGCCATGCCTGCGTGCGGCGGTGCGCCGAACTTGAACGCGCTGTAAAGAGCTCCGAATTTTGCCTTTACATCTTCCTCGGTATATCCGGCGATCTCGAATGCCTTTACCATAACGTCTATATCGTGGTTTCTTACGGCGCCGGAAGCGAGCTCAACGCCGTTGCATACAACGTCGTACTGATAAGCGAGCACATCGCAGGGATTCTTCGTGTTGAGAGCTTCAAGCTCGCCCTGCGGCATAGAGAATGGGTTGTGTGTGAAGATCGGCTTTCCGGTCTCCTCGTCCTCTTCGTACATCGGGAAATCAACGATCCAGCAGATCTCGAATCTGTCCTTGTCGATAAGTCCCATTCTCTCGGCAACTTCGTTTCTGATCTGACCTGCGAACTTTTCCGCATTCTTCTTGTTGTCAGCGATGAAGTAGAGCACGTCGCCCACTTCGAGTTCCGCACGCTTTGCAAGTTCCTCACGGTCGCCCTCGCGTAAGAACTTGTCGATAGGTCCGTTGAATTTGAGGCCTTCTTCCACCTTGAAATATCCAAGACCCTTCATTCCGATAGAGAGTGCGAATTCTTCCATTTTCTCGAAGAAGCTCTTCGACTTTTCAGCCATTTTCGGAACTCTTATCGCTCTGACTGTCTTGTTCGAGAACGGCTTGAACGAGCTGTCAACGAACAGGTCGGAAACGTCGATAATGAACAGCGGGTTGCGAAGGTCGGGCTTGTCGGAGCCATATTTCAGCATCGCTTCCTCAAATGTAATGCGCGGGAACGGTGCGTGTGTGTATGTTTTCTTGCCGAATTTTTCGAGTATAGCGGGGAATACCTGCTCTGCAGCCGCGAAAACGTCCTCCTGTGTCGCAAACGACATTTCAAGGTCGAGCTGATAGAATTCACCAGGCGTTCTGTCCGCTCTTGCATCTTCGTCGCGGAAGCACGGCGCGAGCTGGAAATACTTATCAAATCCCGACACCATATAGAGCTGCTTGAAGATCTGCGGAGCCTGTGGCAGAGCGTAGAACTTTCCGTGATGCTTTCTGCTCGGTATCAGATAATCGCGCGCGCCCTCCGGTGACGATGTCGAAAGGATAGGGGTCTGGAGTTCCAGGAATCCGAGCTCTGTCATCTTCTCGCGCATGAAGCTCATAACCTTTGAGCGGAATACGATGTTGTCGTGAACTCTTCTGTTTCTCATGTCGAGGAAGCGATAGCGAAGTCTTATATCCTCATTGCTCTCGTGAGATGTCGGAACCTCGAACGGCAGCGGAGTGGTTATCTTTCCGAGAATATCCACGCTCTCGGCTGCGAGCTCTATGGTTCCGGTAGCTATCTTCGGGTTGTAGGTGCTCTCATCTCTTTTGATGATCTTACCTGCGATAGATACTGCACATTCCTTTGAAATGCCTTCAAGGAGCTTTTCGTTGTTCTGGAATGTGACCTGTAACATTCCGTAGTGATCTCTGAGGTCGATGAATTCGATACCGCCGTGATCTCTTATGTTTTCTACCCAGCCGGAAACTCTTACTGTCGAGCCGATATCGGCTTCGGAGAGCATCACGGTGGTATGGTCACGGTACTTGTTTGCTGTAAACATTAGCTGTTTGTCCTTTCTATATATGTTTATGTTATACTTACTCATTCTTGGGACTTCTCCCCAAACCCCTTTGAACGATATTTAGACAGGGGCGTTGGTCTGTCGGTCAGCTCCACCTCCCCGCTTCAGGGGAGATCAAGCTGGATCCACTCGCGCTTCGCGCATTTTTAGACGCACTTTTCGATAATTCAATGTGTAAAGTTTTTTGGAAAGGGGTCTGGGGAAGAACCTTTTCTTCAGAAAAGGTTTGCCCCGGTCTCAAGCGCAAGCGACCGATCTCACCCTTTGAGCTTCTGCTCAAGAATAGTCTTGATCGCGTTGGGGGTTGCTTTGCCTTTGAGCGCCTTGTTCGCCTGACCCATGAAGAAGCCGAACACCTTCTGTTCGCCGGCACGGTATTGTTCAACAGGCTTCGGGTTGTCAGCTATAAGCTTGTCGATGACTTCCTCGACTGCCGATGTGTCGTCGTGTACCCAAAGGTCAAGCTCGTCGCATACGGCATCGGGAGTCTTGCCCGAATTTATCATCTCGACGAATATCGTCTTGTAGTTGTTCTTGTTTATCTTGTCAGTATCTCCGAGCTCGATCAGTCTTGCGAGATCAGCGGGAGTGAACTTCAGGTCTTCCATTGTCATCTCGCCGAGATTTATGCGGCGCATGAACTCACCGAGAATGAAGTTCGCAACGCTCTTCGGCTTGTCGTAAGCCTTTATCGCGTCCTCGAAGAAATCGCAGATATCCTTGTCATTTATAATATTGTCGGCATCCGCGGCGGATATGCCATACTGCGACATATAGCGCTCTTTTCTCGCTTCCGGCATCTCCGGGAGCTTCGCTTTTATCTCATCGAGCTCCTCCTCCGTGAAGATTATCGGCGGGATATCCGGGTCGGGGAAATATCTGTAATCATGCGCGTCCTCTTTCGAGCGTAGCGCCGTTGTCTCGCCTGTCGTGTCGGAAAATCTTCTCGTTTCCTGGAGAACCTTTCCGCCGGATTCGATTATCTCGGTCTGACGGTAGATCTCATATTCTATCGCGCGGGCTATCGCCTTGGTGGAGTTGAGGTTTTTGAGCTCCGCGCGCGTGCCGAGCTCCTTTGAGTCCCTCGGTGCGAGCGAGATGTTTACATCGCATCTCAGCGAGCCCTGCTCCATTTTGCAGTCGCATATTCCCGCGTATTTATAAAGCAGCTTTATCTTCTCAACGTATGCTATTACTTCCTCAGCGCTGTGGAAATCGGGCTCGGTGACCATTTCGATGAGCGGAATGCCGCAGCGGTTGTAGTCCGCAAGACTTGAACGCGTCGCCTCATCATGTACGAGCTTTCCCGCGTCCTCTTCAAGATGTATGCGGTTGACTCTTATGCGCTTTTCCTGGCCGTTCGCCACGATATCGACATATCCGTTAAGGCATACGGGACGCGGCATCTGAGATATCTGATATGCTTTCGGGAGGTCGGGATAGAAATAATTCTTTCTGTCCCACTTCGTAAAGCGCGATATCTCGCAGTTTGTGACATATCCCGCCCTGATGATATATTCCACCGCCGTGTGATTGAGCACCGGGAGAGTTCCGGGCATTCCGGAGCATACGGGACAGCAGCGCGAGTTGGGCTCTCCGCCGAATTCGGCCGAGCAGGTGCAGAACACCTTTGATTTTGTAAGGAGCTCGGCGTGTATCTCAAGCCCTATCGTCGGGTAAAGATCAGACATTTTAACCGTTCTCCTTTCTTATAATGTGCAGCGCACGGGCGTGAATGTTCTCTCAAACGCGTCCGCCGCCTGGATTATCGTAGCTTCATCGAAGCGCTTGCCGACAAGCGACATTCCTATCGGCATACCGTCCTTGTCATATCCGCAGGTCGTGTTTATCGCGGGAAGTCCGGCGATATTTACTGTTACGGTGCAGATGTCAGCAGTGTACATCTTTACGGGGTCGTTGTCCTGTACGCCTATCTTATATGCAACGCTCGGAGCCGTCGGAGTGAGTATCACGTCCGCTTTTTCAAACACCGCGTTATACTCGGCTATTATCTGCTGTTTGAGCGCGAGAGCCTTGCGGTAATATGCGTCATAATATCCGCTCGAAAGTGCGTAGTTTCCGAGAAGTATGCGCCTCTTTACTTCGTCGCCGAAGCCTCTGTTGCGGCTGTCGCGTATCATTTCGTCGAAGCTGTGGCCTTCGCCTCGCAGTCCGTACTTGATGCCGTCATAGCGCGAAAGGTTGGATGCAGCCTCCGCCGAAGATATGAGGTAATATGCCTGAACTGCGTATTTCAGTGTGCTTATCGAGCAGTCAACGAGCGATGCGCCCATTTTTTCGTACTCGTGAGCGGCATTCATTACCGCGGTCTTAACTTCATCGTCAACAGCGTCGCCGTAGAACTCCTTCGGTATCGCTATCTTCATTCCCGAAACACTCTGTCCGAGCTTCTCGTTGAAATCGGTGAACGGCACGTTCTTGCTTGTCGCGTCTTTAGGGTCAACGCCCGCGATCGCGTTTAATATCATGCCGCAGTCCTCGGCGCTTCTTGCTATCGGGCCTATCTGGTCGAGCGAGCTTGCGAATGCGACGAGGCCGTATCTCGAAACTCTGCCGTAGGTGGGCTTTAAGCCTGTCACTCCGCAGAACGACGAGGGCTGACGTATCGAGCCGCCGGTGTCGCTTCCGAGAGCCGCTGCGCAGAATCCCGCGGATACTGCGGCAGCCGAGCCGCCGGACGAGCCGCCCGGTACGCATTCGGTGTTATATGGATTCTTTGTCTTTGCAAAAGCGCTTGTCTGCGTCGAGCCGCCCATAGCGAATTCGTCCATAGACGCTTTTCCGAGAATGACGTAATCCTGCGCTATGAGCTTTTCGACCGCGGTGGCATTGTACGGCGGTACGAAATCGCTGAGCATCTTAGACGAGCAGGTGGTCTTTATGCCGTCGGTGCAGAGGTTGTCCTTTATCGCAAGCGGTATTCCCGTGAGAGGCGCGGCATTTCCGGCGTCAATTCGCTTTTGTGCAGCTTCGGCGTTCTTTAACGCTTCGTCCTCGGTAACGGTGATGTATGAGAGCACCTTTCCGTCGTTCTTCTTTATTTCCGCGAGGAACTCGGAAGCCGCTTCCTTAGCGCTTATTTCTTTGCCGTCGAGCATTTTTCTGAGCTTCGCGGCTGTAATGTTTTTAAGATCCATTGTGACGAGCCCTCCGTTATTCCATCATTTTGGGGACAACGTAGCAGTTGTCTCTCGGCGAAGTGTTCTGCTGGAGCTTTTCTGTCGGGAACGAAGGCTCGGGGACATCTTTTCTGAGATCGTCGTAGCGTATCTCGTTATGATCCTTAGTGTCGTCGTAGGTTATATCATACTCTTTTATCGTATCCATAAGGTCGATGATATCGGTCATCTGCGCGAGCATCGAACGCTGTTCTTCTTCATTGAAGTTGAGCTTCGAAAGCTGACAGATGTGATCGAGGGTAGCAATATCCATTCTTTTGTTCCTTTCCTGTATCATTGGTGATTATCCAATCTATTATACTATAAATTATATTATATTGCAAGCGTTTTTTGAAATTTTTTTGCCGGAATCGTGATGAAAACGCAAAACTGCCTTTTTGCTGGGACTTTAACAGGAGGGGAGTGGGGGGCACTGGCCCCCGCATGGAAAACAAAGAGCCCCCTCACCTTGGGGAGGGGGTTGGGGGTGGGGTAACCATTATCATGGATCCATGAGGCGTGCCTGCCAGTCGGTCGGGAATCCGAGGCAGTTAAGATCGACCACATCGTTGTATTCCGCCATAAGAAGCGAAAGTTTTCCGGCAAACGCGGTATTCCAGATCTCATTGCGCGGATAGAGCTGTTTGAGTATGAGCAGATAGTCAAACAGCGTGTTGGACATATGCCGTTCGGAATCAGGTATCTGCTTCGGAACTGCAGACATCGGGTTTGCGTACAGGCGATTGTAGTGTGCGCAGTGGTTTCTGAGCTCGGACAGGCACTGCAGCCAGTTCTCAACGCATCTGTACGGGAGATCAAAGGCATTTTCGGCGACCGCGCGTTTGTCCTCGGTCTTCATATCGCTGTAAAATGCGTTAAGATTGCCGAAGCTGAAAAGTTCCATTATTACCCAGAGCGGGAAAGCGCCGCCGTATTTTTTCATGTGGTGAGTTACGAGCTGCTCACCCGTGTTGTTTTCGATCATGCGGTCTATCTTTTTGAGGAACGATCTGTGGTTATGGCGCGCGTCAAAGCTCGAATCGTTGAGATATCCGAGGGCTCCGTATTTGAGTGCGTGGTAGTTCGAGATGTTCGCGCGCATGGTTATCTCGACTTCCTCCAGCGCCAGCAGCAGCAGCGAGCGCAGCAGGCGGTCGAAATCGTATATGTGCATTACCGCTTCGAAGCTTGTTCCCTCGCGGTAACGGTTCTTTGTTTCGAGAAATATCGCGAAATAATGCGCGAGACGGTAGTAATTTATATTTGAGAGCGCGCAGACGGCGTGATCGTAATCCTCGATGACGCACCCTCTGCTTCTGAGCTTTTCTATCTGATCTTCAACGGTCGAAGGACTCTTTACCTTTCGGAATGCCGCTTCGCTAATGATCGGTTCTTTTGCCATGATTTATGCCCCTTTCGGTCGATAATTCTATTATATTACTTTTGCGAACGTATGTCAATGGGTTTTACCTTTCATATCAATTGAGGGGGTGCGGGGCGCAAGCCCCGCAAAAAGGGGGCACGGGGCGCAAGCCCC
>CAMVEM010000122.1 GCA_947166515.1 uncultured Clostridia bacterium
CACACCGAGCAGTATCAGAGCTGTCCCCAGCTTCCGGAAAGCCATGGTTTTCCTGTAGATCATTTCATCACCCCGTATGAGATCTGTCGCTCACGCTTGAGACTGCTGTCGCTTGCGCTTGAGACTTTTGTCGCTTGCGCTTGAGATTTTCGTCGCTTGCGCTTGAGACCGGGGGAAACCTTTTGTGAACAAAAGGTTATCCCCCGGACCCCCTTCCAAAAAACTTTACTCGCTTCGCATTTAAACCAGAAACCTTCTGCGCCGACGCAAAGTTTATCTCATTATATGATGATTACGGGGATTATGATAATTGATCCGTTTTTACGCTTTGAAGAATGCTCTGAACGCCTTATACGTCATATAAACGTCGTTCTTGCCCGTTACCTCGAACGGTGCGTGCATCGAAATAACCGGAACTCCGATGTCAACAGTATCAACATCAAGGTTCGAAATATACATCGCAACCGTTCCGCCGCCGCCGAAATCAACTTTTCCGAGCTCGCCGGTCTGCCAGATTATATCTTCTTTGTCAAATATGCGCCTTACTTCGCCGACAAACTCCGCCGAAGCGTCATTCGTGCCGGATTTTCCTCTTGCGCCCGTATATTTCGTGAGTACTACTCCCCTGCCGAGATAAGCCGCGTTGAGCTTCTCAAACGGGTCTGCAAACGTCGGGTCGAACGCTGCGTTCACATCCGCAGAAAGGCACTTTGACGCAGAAAGGATATGCCTTCCCTCAACGCCGAAGCAGTCCCCGAGATCGCTTATAAAATATTTAAGGTATGACGACTGTAATCCCGTGCAGCCCTCGCTTCCGATCTCTTCCTTGTCGGTGAGTATCGTTACCGCAGTTCTGTCGGGCGTGCCTCTCAGAGAAAGGATAGCGGAAAGCGCTGTATATGCGCATACTCTGTCGTCCTGACCGTAGGCGCCTATCATGCTCCTGTCAAATCCGACGTCCTTTGCCTTATAAGCGGGAACACATTCGAGCTCCGCAGAAATGAAGTCGCTCTCGGTAATGCCATATTTCTCATTGAGCAGCTTCATGATGTTCAGCTTTACGTTCTCGCTTCCCTTATCGTCCTTGAACGGACGCGAGCCGATGAGTATGTTGAGCTCCTCGCCCTTGATGAGCTTCGGTGCGGGGCGCTTGTACTGTTCGTCCGCAAGATGCGGGAGAATGTCGGTTATAACGAGAACAGGGTCGCTCTCGTCCTCGCCGAGCTTCACATCAACGCGCTCTCCGTCCGCTTTATAGATGACTCCGTGCAGCGCGAGCGGTATGGTCGGCCACTGATATTTCTTTATACCGCCGTAGTAATGCGTCTTGAAATAACCAAGTCCCTCGGATTCATACAGCGGGTTCTGCTTTAAATCTATGCGCGGCGAGTCGATATGAGCTGCTACAAGATTCACGCCGTCCGCAACTGACTGTTTGCCGATCACAGCGAGAATTATCGCTTTTTCTCTGTTTACGCGGTAAACCCTGTCACCGGCGGAATACTTCGCATTTCTGTCAAACGGAACAAATCCGGCGTCTTCCGCAAGGCGCACCGCCTCCGCACAGGCCTCTCTCTCTGTCTTTCCGGTATCGAGAAACGCCTTGTATCCCTCGCAGAACTTATCAGCCTTTTTGATCTCGGCGTCGGACATTTCCGCACCCGTTACCTTACGCTTCATGAAGAGCTTTTCTTTAAGCTCGGAAGCTTCGTTCTTCTTTGAATTTTCTTTCTTTGCCATATCAGTTTTTCCTTTCGTTGACATATAACTCGATATATGTTTTATATGCGTTGTTTATTTTATTCACATAATGCGCGGCGTTCTTGCTCGGGATAGTGTCAAGATGCACTCCGTCCTTTGAATACTGCTTGTCGGATACCCATTTTCCGACCTCTCCGATACCTGAAAAATAAGCCGCTGCGGCAGTATCTGTACAGCCGAAATATCCTGTCAGAAAACCAAAAAGATACGCGCCGTAGCGTATGTTCATCTCCGGGTCGAACATCTGATCATACGTTATCTCGTCTCCGTCGCCGAGCCTGTACTTCACCCAGTCGAACGTTTCTTTGGTAAGCTGCATCAGTCCCCGCGCGCCGATATTTGACTCTGCGTTCGGGTCGAAGCCGCTCTCTGTCTTGATAACGGAATACAGCAGATATTTGTCCATATCATATTCTGCGGAATATTTCTCCACATATTCGGAATAAAGCAGCGGATGCGACGCTAGCTTATATTCATACACGCTGCGTTCATACACCTGCCAGCCGAAATATGCTCCGACGGACAGCAGCAGCAGAAACAATACAGCGATAATTGCAATTTTTAAACCTTTTGCCAAATCTTATCTCCTAATTCAGGACAAGTGACTTTATCTCTTCCGCGATCACGGAAAGATTTCTGACGAACTCCTCACGCGTGCCGGTATTTTCCGCACAGAACCGCGAGCGTTCACGGTAAAATTCAGCCCCGTGCTGCGACGAGAGCCGCTTTTCCGCCTGTTCAATGGTAAGTCCGTCACGCTTCATTATACGCTCTGAGCATTTTTTTATGTCCGCGGTAACGCTCACTACAGTGTCGCAGAGCGCGTCCGCTCCGCTCTCAAAAAGCGTCGGCGCGTCCAGCAGCAACAGATTTCCGCCGCTTTCTGAAATATTTCTGATCTTTCTTATTATCTCAAAAGTGATGTACGGATAGATAAGCGCGTTCAGGCGGTCAAGCTTCTCACGGCTTCCGAAAACGATGCTGCCGAGTTTTTTTCTGTCAAGCACGCCGTCCGGAGTAATGACATCGCTTCCGAACTCCGCGGCTATTTCGGATAGAGCGGGTCTTCCCTTTTCAACGACCTCACGCGATACGATATCGCAGTCGATGATGTGGAAACCGTGATCTTCAAACACTTCGCAGGCTGTTGTCTTTCCGGCGCCGGACATTCCAGTAAGCCCGGCGATATAAACGTTATCGCCTTCAAACAGCATTATCTTCACCGTCCCCGGCGTCTATCACGCGGAAACCCGCCGCACGAAGCAGACGATTGTAAACTGCGAGCCCCATTCCCACTGTCTCCGGCATTCTGACATAAACGGTCTTACAGCCGTATTCATCAGCCTTTCTGAGACTTGCGAACAGGTTTTCCGCCTGTACTTCTGAGCTTTTTCCGTACGGAAATCTCATCACGCTTTCCGGCAGCTTCTCATCGCCGTGGCCGAGAAATCCGATGTTTTCAGCATTTTGCGAACTTAAAAATCTTTCAACACAGTCACTTTCACCCATGAGGATAAACACCTCGGCTTCGGGCGAATAGTGCTTGTACTTCATGCCGGGCGAGATGACCTTAACGTCAGGCTTTATCTTTTCGAGTACGCCGCTGTCGATCACGGTATCGCAGAATTCAAGCAGCATTTCCGGCGTTACTGCACCGGGTCTTAATATTCGTACACGCTCATTGCTGTCAAAGCAGATAACCGTGCTTTCCACGCCGAACCGGCAGTCCCCGCCGTCAGCTATCAGCGGTATCTTGCTGTTCATATCGTCGAATACGTGAACAGCACTCGTCGGGCTCGGCTTGCCGGACGTATTCGCAGACGGTGCCGCAAGCGGGAATCCGCACTTTTCGATCAGTTTCAGCGTAAAATTGTTTTTTGGCATTCTGACCGCAGCGGTATCAAGTCCGCCGCAGGTCTCCGCGGGGATATGCGGTTTCCTCGGAAATATCATCGTGAGCGGTCCCGGCCAGAAAGCCTCCGCAAGCTTAAGTGCGAGCGGGTTTACAGTTTCCGCAATATCATAGAGCATATCGACCGAGCCGATATGAAGTATCAGCGGGTTATCCTGCGGACGTCCCTTTGCGCGGAAAACAGAGCGTACCGCTTCAACGTCCAGAGCGTTCGCCGCAAGGCCATAGACCGTCTCGGTGGGTATTGCCACCACTCCGCCGTCTTTCAGTATTTTCGCAGCCTCATCTATCAGGCTGTCGTCAGCTTTCGCAAGCTTTGTTATCATATTGTCACCTTTATTGTCAGTCAGTTTTATCCGAAGTTCCTGCGAGCTTTGCTGCTCTGTCGGCTATTGCGAGCGCGTCGAACACCTCGTCGCAGGTGCCGTTCATAAATTGTTCGAGTTTGTACAGCGTAAGTCCGATGCGGTGATCGGTGACGCGGCTCTGCGGGAAATTATACGTTCTGATGCGCTCCGAACGATCTCCCGTTCCGACCTGTACGCGGCGTTCTTCGGCTATCCTGCTCGTCTGTTCATTGAGTTTTGCTTCATACAGCTTGGAATAGAGCATCTTCATCGCTTTATCCTTGTTCTTGTACTGGCTGCGCTCTTCCTGACACTCAACTATCGTTCCTGTCGGCTTGTGGATTATACGTATCGCGGACTCAGTCTTGTTTATGTGCTGACCGCCTGCTCCGCTCGACCGGTAGGTCTGATATTCGAGGTCAGCGGGATTTATCTCCACATCGACAGCCTCCATTTCCGGAAGCACCGCTACCGTCACGGTGGAAGTCTGTATCCTGCCCTGCGCTTCTGTTTCGGGAACGCGCTGAACGCGGTGGACTCCGCTCTCATATTTCAGCTTTGCATAAGCGCCGTCGCCGTCTATCGAGAAGCTTATCTCCTTGAATCCGCCAAGCTCGGTGGGATTTGAGCCGACTATCTCAAATTTCCAGCCCTGCGTCTGTGCATACATTGTGTACATTCTGAACAAAGAATTTGCAAACAGCGCAGCTTCCTCGCCGCCGGCTCCCGCGCGTATCTCTATGATAACGCTCCTGTCGTCGTTCGGGTCCTTCGGAAGCAGCATTATTTTCAGCTCCTCTGTGAGTGACGCGATAAGATCGCGGCTCTCATTAAGCTGCTGCTGAGCCATTTCTTTGAGCTCCTTGTCGCTGCCCGAGTCATCGAGCATCTCCTTCGCCTCGTCAAAGTCCGACTCGGCTTTCTTGTACTCGCGGAACTTCTCCACCAGCGGAGACAGGTTCTTGTGCTCTTTCATCAGCTTTTTGTACTGCTCCTGATCGCTTATCACATCCGGATCGGACAGCTTTTCGTTTATCTCTTCGAACCTTTTCTCCGCTTCACTGAGCTTCTCGGTCATTTTCTCACCTCTTGTCGCTGCGCTTTAGAGCTGTCGCTTCGCTTGAGAGCTGTCGCTTCGCTTGAGAGCTGTCGCTCACGCTTGAGAGCGGGGCTCTGCCCCGCACCCCGCTTCCTTTCGTCGCGAAAGGAAGCGAAAGCGACTCGCTTCGCATTTACTGAGTTATCAATAAACTATATTATAACATATTTGATGATGTTTTGCAACCTAAATCTCGCCGAACCTTTCCGCCGTAACTGCATATACCGGAAGCGGTTCCGACGCCTCTGGCTCTCCGAGCGAATATATCTGCGACAGCAGCAGCCGTCTCAGCTTCGGCGGCATCGTCTTGTGCTCGCTTATCTTGCGCGGGAACATATCCTTCACAATGTCGATCTCCCACATCGCGTCCTGAACATCAAACGCGTCGATGCTTTCCTGTGAGGTTATGTCCCAGCCGCAGGAGCACAGCGCATTCTCTATCTCATGCGGATAGAAAAGCGTCTTTATGTTGAAATGGTCGGTAACGCGGAAAGACTCGCATATCGCCTGTATATTCGCTGCCATGAAATGATGATACTGCCCGAATGTCGAAGGCCGCGGGTCCCACTCAGCTATGCATATCCTCGGTGCCCATTTGCGCACCTTGAACAGAATGTCGTGGAGTTCCTCCTGCGAGGAAAGATACCAGAGACAATGCGACAGCACCACATATCCGAATGAATTCGGCTCGAAATCGAATGACGGGTCGAGAATGTTCACTCCGAGGTCAACGTTCAGGCGGTCTCCGAGATGCGAGCTCATAAGGCGTTCGCGCGCTGTGCCGAGATTCTCGGGAGAGCCGTAGTTCTCATTCGCAAGATCGACAGCATAAACAAATCCGTCTTCGCCGACGGTATAGGCTATTACAGCGGTGGTCTCGCCCTGTCCGCAGCCTATTTCAAGAACTCTGCTGCCGTAGAATATCTTCCACTGATCGACAAGCCTCAGCCTGTGTTCTATGCGTTTTTCGGTGATATCTCCGGTAAATCCGGACAGGTGCATAACTTCTTTGGCACGCTCGTCAATTCCTTTTTGCATTTTTGATTCCTCTTAATTATTTCTGCAAATCATAGAACCCTGCCCCCGCCCCCTCCCCTAAAGGGGAGGGGAGGATTTTTTACTTAATGTGGGGAGCAGAGCTCCCCAAACCCCACCTGTTTGTGGTGGACACACCCGAAGGGGTGCAGGGACGCTGCATGATGCAGCGATTGACCGCCCAAAGGCGCGCAGGACGCGCGCATAAAAGGCGGTCATAGGCGACACGGAAAGCCCCCCTAACAGGGGTGTGGGGAGCAAAGCTCCCCACATAAAGAAAAATCTCTCCCCTCCCCTGAAGGGGAGGGGCCGGGGGTGGGGCTCCTTACCATTTTCTCCGTATAAACAAACTGCCCTCTGAATGAACAGAGGGCTTACGCTGTCTTTCTGACATTTGTGTCATATCATCGGAAGAAACAGGTGCATTCCTTATTACTGCGCACGCTGAACCTTACCCGAACGCAGGCATCTTGTGCAGGCATATACTCTGCACGGAGTTCCGTCAACGATCGCTTTTACCTTCTGAACATTGGGCTTGAAGGTTCTGTTTGTACGTCTGTGTGAATGAGAAACCGTGATACCGAAAGTGACACCCTTGCCGCAGATCTCGCATTTTGCCATGGGTCATGCACCTCCTTAAATACATAAAATGTTGGGCTTTATACCGTTTTAATTCTTAATGCAGAATAATAAAATCTGTTTTCAGAATTTTTTCAGTACATATCAATACCTTGATATTTTAGCAGATATAACACTGTTTGTCAAGTGTTTTTTGAAAATTTTCCGAAAAATTTGCAGGATTTTATCTTCTCATGTCAGCAAATGCGGCTATGAAACGGTTTTGACTTATTTGTGAAAAAAATGCTTGCAAATTTGTACAATATATAGTATAATATAAAATATATATGCGTAAACAGAAACAACATACAGAACTTACGAATTGAGGAACAACAATGATTAGTGCTATACGATCGGGCGATATATTAACAATGGTGCTGACAGCATTCTCGCTTCTGGTGATACTGTTGGTCGTATTCCCGCTGCATGAGAGCGCGCACGCGCTGGCTGCCAAACTTCTCGGAGATGATACCGCGGAACGTGAGGGACGCATAACGCTGAATCCTCTCGCTCATCTTGATATGCTCGGAACTATCGGCATACTGCTGTTCGGTGTTGGCTGGGCAAAGCCTGTTCCGGTAAATACCGTAAGATGCCGCAAAGTAAAGAGCCAGAAGGCCGCAATGGCGATAACCGCGGCAGCCGGACCCGCTGCCAACCTGCTTTCCGCGCTTGTATTCATGATAATAATGAAGGTGATAGTTATATCGACCGGACATAATATTATAAATATGGCCGGTGCCCTGCTGATAGATTATCCGAACGCAGGACCTAACGTTTACACTTATATTATAAAGGCAATATTCTTAATAATCAACATAGATCTGCTCAACGGCGTATTCAATCTTCTCCCTGTACCGCCGTTTGACGGTTCTCGCATTGTATGGGCTTTTCTGCCTGAGAGAACTTACTTTGCGATAATGAAGTATGAACAGATAATAATGTTTGTTATCCTCGGCCTTATGCTCACCGGTATAATATCAATACCTTTCGAGATCTTATCAAACGCTATATACTGGCTGTTCGATCTTATAACAGGCTTTATCTGCTGAAATGGACGAATTAAGCTTCAAGCTCGAAATTTTCGAAGGTCCGCTCGACCTTATGCTGAGCCTTATCTCAAAACATAAGCTCAACATACGGGACATCGAGATAAACATACTGCTCGAACAGTTTCTGAATTACCTGGACAAGCTCAAGGAAGCGGACATCGAGGTCGCCGGAGAGTTCGTCGAAATGGCGGCTCATCTCATATACATCAAGACCGCCGACCTCCTGCCGAAGCACGAGGTCGAGGAGCTTAAAAAGGAGCTCTCGGGACGTCTCATCGAATACGCGATGTGCAAGGCTGCCGCTGAACGCCTTAAAAGGCATTTCTGCGGCGATTCGGTATTTGTGCGCGAACCGCTCGATCTTCCGGTGGATAACACCTACCGCCTGCGGCACGACAGATACGAGCTGCTCGACAATTATACCGCTGTAAGCACAAAGAGCGAACAGCTCAAGCGCGATGCGAGACAGGTGCTCAAGCCGATCGTTGCGCAGACTTATGTCAGCGTGTTCTCAAAGCTGATCTTCGTTATCAAACGTCTCCGGACGGGCGACGAGATCGTGGTGAAGTCGCTGTACAAGGGACAGACCAGATCATCGCAGGTCGCGATATTCTTAGCGCTTCTGGAGCTTTCAAAGCGCGGCAGAGTGGAGTTCTCGGAAGACGGGGAGCATATCATAATGACAAAAGGCGGGACGACCGGAGAAGTCCCCGAAAATAACGGAACGGAAGAAACGGAGGCAAAGATTAAGGAAGAAACACAGGCAACGATACGCTGTGTGCCTTACGGATTTGAGCAGACGGAGGGCGTCGACATGGTCAGCGGCAAGCCTGCCAAGTGCCGCGTCATCATAGCCCGCGCTTACTAAGACTGAGCGACACAGGACAACATCAAGAATACATATAGCAAATGAGCCTGCTGCACGACGGCAACAGGCTCATTTGTTTTGTTTACATACATCAGCCGAAAACAAAGAACAGACTGCTGACAAGCGATGCCGTCATGACATAGAGCAGCAGATACGGCGCAGCGACGCGAATCCCATAATGAAGCGACTGGAATACGGCATCAAGACTGGACAACGTGCCGCTGAAATAGCCGTAGACCACAGACACGAGACTGACCGCAAAAGCCACCAGAGGGACTATGCTTTTAGGGAATACACCGTTGGCAAGGCTTCCTGTAATGCTCATCAGCGCAGCCTGAGAGACACACGTCATAAGCACTACGACAGCCACGAGCAGCACAAACATGAGCACAGCCATCTGCAGGGCAAACCGCTGCCTGTATCGCAGCTCATGCCTGCTAACCCTGCGCAGCAACAGTTGCTTCAGCAAATCATACAGCCCGCTTTTCGACAGTGTGCCGAAGGCTATGGCAAGAAGCAGCATCCAGATG
>CAMVEM010000123.1 GCA_947166515.1 uncultured Clostridia bacterium
TTTCCTGTCGGTGCGATAAGCACGAGGTCGAGATCCGACTCTTCGGCTTTTGCGAGTGCGTCTGCCGACGACATTATACCGAGCTGTTCGCCTTCCGCTCCGATAACTCTGACTTCTTTTTCGTGTATCTCATCGTTGATGAGAAGATCCTTTTTGCTGATAGTGTACACTCCCTTTCAAACCAAACAAAAAGACGCAGTTCTCACCTGCGCCTACATGATCCTTTTATTCGCTATGAACGGATCTTATAAACGACCGCGCCTGACAGCCTGCTGCGTCGGCGGGTGAGAAAAATCTCTTTTTGTTTATAATACTTTGATATTATACTACATCTTTTCCGCTTTGTCAAGTATTTTTTAAAAATTATTTTTTATCGGTGATCTTATAAGTTCTTCTGCCTTTGACCTCGCCGGAATCCACCTTATTTCTGTATTCGATGAACTCATTGTCAATGTGTGAAGCTAACGCTGCAAGACCTTTTTCGCTTTTTTCATCTTCAAACCGAGAAACGGGCTCTGAAAGTTCAAGACACTTCATACCGTACCAGACCGTAAGGGTAAGCTTGTCATCCTCGGGCTTTATGCGGTAATTGAACGTGTTCTCGCTGCTGATATACGGATTTCCTTCAAGAAAAAGCGATATATGCGGAATATAGAAAAAATTCGAGAAGGATTTTTTCTTATGTATATCCGAAGCCTGTTCTTCGGTCGAATTTATCTCGTTGTTTTCGGACATTTTTTCCTCCGCTTAAAAATTATGCGGTACGGAAAACCGTACCGCTGATTTCTGTCTTTCTTATTACTGAGCAGCTGCTGTGGTCGTTGTTTCAGCAGCCGTTGTTGTATCGGCAGATGTTTCGGAAGCTGCAGCAGTTGTTTCAGCTGTGGTATCGGAAGCGTCAGCGGAGCCTTCCGCAGATGTTTCGGCAGCAGTTGTCGTTGTTGTGCTGCCGTCGGATTCAATGCTCGTGCCCGAAGACGAACCGGAGTTGTCTGCCGAGTCGCCGGAAGCGTACATGGTAATGAGGTTTACTGCTATCGCTGCTACGAAAACGAGTATGGCAGCAACCTTTGTGATGCGGGAAAGCTTGGCTTCTCTCGTCCTTCCGCTGTTTTTCTGGAAGTAGTTGTCAGAACTTCCGCCGGAAATGACGTTGGACATACCCTGCTTGGATTCCTGCATAAGAACGACTGCTATAATAAAAATACAAGCTATTATAAGCAGTATTGCGAAAACTATTTCTATGACTGTCATTTAAGATTCCTCCGATGTTTTTTCTTTTGTTCTTCAAGTAACATTCGCTATATTATATCACAATTTATTTTCAAATGCAAGTGTTTTTTAAATTTTTTTTAAAACATTTTTAAAAAATGATAATTACGGTTGATTATTTGTCTCTGTTATGTTATAATACCTTTGTTATTATGTTTTTCAGCCTCTCGTGATGAGGTGAAAGGGTATTATGATATGAAGCATTCATTACGCTTTGTTTCCGCCGCTGCTGCGGTGATATTCACGTTCTCCGGCTGTGCGGGAAACAGGAACGCACAGGTAACAGAGCCTCCTTCTCTGGAAGCTCCGGCAGATACATCTGCTCCGTCTTCTTCGTCGGATACAGCTTCCGCTGCCGCAGCGACAGATGCGGACACTTCTTCCGCTGATAATGAAGTTCAGCAGGAAAGCGCTTCCGCGACAGACAATACAGGCGTTTCTTCTGAAACAAGCGAAAGCAATTCCGGAACAACGGCAGGAACGCCCACAGAAACCTCCTCTGGCACAACAGCCGGAACTTCCGCGGGGACAGCTGTCGCTCCGAACAAGCCCGCTTCGGGACTTTCTCAGAATTCCGGCGTCTATGAAGGCAGAGAAGGTACCGGAAAGTACAACTACGGCGAAGCGCTGCAGAAATCCATAATGTTTTACGATCTCCAGCGTTCCGGCGATCTTCCGGACGGTTTCAGATGCAACTGGAGAGGAGATTCCTGCCTTAAAGACGGAAACGACAACGGCATAGATCTGTCAGGAGGATTTTACGATGCAGGGGATAATGTGAAGTTCAATCTTCCGATGTCCTACAGCACCGCGCTGCTCGCATGGTCGGTCGTTGAGGACAAGGCTTCATATAAAGAGAGCGGACAGCTTTCATACATACTTGACAATATCCGCTGGGGAAACGAATATTTCATCAAATGTCACCCGCAGGATAACGTATATTATTATCAGGTAGGCGACGGAAACGCCGATCACGGCTGGTGGGGACCCTGCGAGGTCGTTGATGTTCAGATGAAACGTCCCTCATACAAAGTTGATCTTGAGCATCCCGGCTCCACGGTCGCAGGCGGAACAGCAGCTTCTCTTGCGCTGAGCGCGATAGTTTTCGCAGACACGGACAAGATGTTCTCCGCAGAATGTCTGAAACACGCAAAGAGCCTATACGCTTATGCCGAGAAAGTACAGAGCGACAGCGGATATACCGCGGCCAACGGATTTTATCAGTCGTACGGCGGCTTCAAGGACGAGCTTGCATTCGCTGCATACTGGCTGTACAAGGCTACCGGAGATACGGGTTATCTTAATAAGGCAAAGACATATTACGGCGACGGCGATTACAAATGGGCGCTCTGCTGGGACGACAAGAGCTGGGGAACTGCTCTCCTGCTTGCAAAGGAGACCGGCGATGCAAAATATAAGAACGCGCTTGAAAAGCATCTTGACTATTGGGTGAACGAGATCAGAAAGACTCCGAAGGGACTCGCATATCTCGATCAGTGGGCTCCGATACGCTATGCGACGACCACGGCGTTTGTTGCTCTTTCCTACGCGGAAAGCAGCGTATGCCCCGCAGACAAGGCTAAGAAATATAAGGAATTCGCCGAAACTCAGGTGAATTACGCGCTCGGAAGCTCCGGAACAAGCTATCTTATAGGATTTGGCAGCAACTATCCGAAAAATCCTCACCACAGAACGGCTCACGGTTCTTATACCAATAATATAGGCGACCCGTCCAACACGCGGCATATACTCTACGGCGCGCTGATAGGCGGTCCCGACGCGAACGACAATTATAATGACGAGAGAGCCAACTATCAGAACACCGAAGTAGCCTGCGACTATAACGCAGGATTCACCGGAGCTCTCGTTAAACTCTATAAACAGTACGGCGGAAAGACGCTCAAAAACTTCGGCGCGATAGAAACTCCCGATGATGAGCTTTACGCGGATGCCACAGTTAATGTAAACGGACAGGATTTTGTTGAGATAAAGGCTCTTGTGTACAACAAGACCGCGTTCCCGGCAAGAAACACGAACAATCTGAAACTCTGCTACTTCTTTGATATCTCCGAGATAGTAAATGCAGGAGGAAGTGCGGCAGACCTCGTTGTCAGCACCAACTACATGCAGGGCGGAAAAGCCAGCGATGTTCTATGCTGGAACAAGGAAAAGAATCTTTATTATGTGGCGATAGATTTTACGGGAGTTGACATTTACCCCGGCGGTCAGGATTCATATAAAAAGGAAGTGCAGTTCCGCATACGCAATACAAAAGGAGTCTGGGACAGCACCAACGACCCGTCGTTCATAGATGTTGGTCAGGTGAGCATGGGAACTCTCACCAAAGCGAACAATATGGCTCTGTATGAGGGAACAAAGCTCGTTTTCGGCACCGAACCCAATGATAAGAACACCGGAGACGCGATAAAGGACATCAAGCCTTCGGCAAACAGCGGAAATTCCGGCAATTCGGGTAATAACGGAAACAACGGTAATTCCGGCAATAACGGCGGCGGATATACAGGCTCGGGAACTGTAAACAACGATCCTGCAGTCCAGGAATCCACAAGAGGAGATCTAAAGCTATCTCTTGAACAGCAGCAGGCAAGCGGAAAAGGCAATACTATCGCCTTCACAATAAAGATCACCAATAACGGAAGTTCTGCTGTTGACCTCTCTAAGCTCAGCATGGACTATTTCTTCACCAATGACGGCGGTGGGAACCTCGTGTTTGAATGCGATTATGCAGATATACAGGGAAGCGCGTATCAGGCGATGAAAGAAAGCATTTCCGGAAGCTTCTCGAAAGCGTCCGGCGACAAGACGGACACAAAATGCACTGTCAAGTCTTCGGGAACGCTTGCGGTCGGTGATACTCTTACTATAAATATCCGCATACACAAGTCCGACTGGTCTGAAATGGACCTCGGCAACGACCTTTCCGGCGCAAATGCCGACAAGGTGAATGTTATTTATAACGGTAAAAAGCTATGAAACCGGACGACTTGAAAAATGACTGGCGCATAACCGGGCAGGAGGATTTCCTGATCGGCGCTGAGCTTGTCCGCAGAAAATACGACGGTGACGATCATGAGCACTGTGTATTATGCTGGCATAAATTTATGAAAGAAACGAACGGAGACAAGGACTGCTCGACGGAAGGCTATGTCACCGCCGACGGGGAGTACTGGATATGTGACACCTGTTTCAAAGATTTTAAAGAACCGTTCGGCTGGAAAACTTTGATAAAGGGAGAGTAGGAAAATGAATAAACGCTCATTCCTGTTGATCTTTCCGGTGATAGCGATACTGCTCGAGCTGCTCCCGCAGAGCGTCGTTATGAACTTTGCCGATTATGATGCAGAGACCGGCACTGTCAGCGTCATAAAGAATTACTATTCATATTTCGATACGCTTCCGTTCGGGTACGGAGACTTTTTCCCGCTGATATGCGCGGCGCTGACCTGTATCATCCTGCTGCTCGCAGTGATATATACGTTCACCGGAAAATTTACGCTGCTGAACGTTATTTTCGGCTTGAGCATTGCGGCAGTGATCGTGTCAGTACTTCCGATACTGTTTAAATCCTACACGATTATCGGAATAGGGATATCACTCATGCTCGCGGCTGAGATAGTATTTACATCGGCTATGAAAAAGAACGAAAGAACTGAAAAGGAGACATAAAATGAAAATATCTGAATTTTTCGGCAAGGGAAGGGCTGTGATGTCCTTTGAGATATTCCCGCCAAAGAAAACGAGCGGCATCGAGACGGTCTATTCCACGATCGACGAGCTTGCGCAGCTGAAACCTGATTATATCAGCGTAACATACGGCGCGGGCGGTAATGTCGCGAATACTTCGACCCGTGATATCGCAGCTCATATAAAGAATGACTGCGGAATAGAAGCCATGGCGCACATCACCTGTGTGAACAACTCCAAAGATGAAGTCGTGACCGTAATGGACGGATTTCTTGACGCCGGGATAGAGAATATCCTCGCGCTGCGCGGTGATATAAGTCCCGACAAGCCGCCCAGGACCGACTTTAAATATGCAAGCGAACTTATATCGTTCATAAGAAGTCAGAACAAGTACAGCAGCATCGGCATATCCGGCGCATGCTATCCCGAGGGACACACGGAGGCAGAGAGCCTGACAGCGGATATACTCAATCTGCGCAGAAAGGTAGATGCGGGTGCAGAGGAACTCATCACCCAGCTTTTCTTCGACAATCAGTTCTTTTATGATTTCAGGGAAAAAGCAAAGATCGCCGGAATAAATGTTCCGATCTCTGCGGGAATAATGCCCGTTACGAGCAAGAGCCAGATAGAACGCATGGTCACAATGTGCGGAGCAAGTCTGCCGCAGAAGTTTGTGCGTATGATAACCAAATACGAACAGAAGCCGGAAGCGCTTATAGATGCGGGCATTGCTTATGCTGCCGATCAGATAACCGATCTTCTTGCAAACGGCGTTGACGGTGTGCATATCTACACTATGAACAACCCGTATGTTGCGAAAAAGCTTGTCGGCATAATCGAAAAACTGCTGTGATGAACTACGTACAGAAGGAAGCTTTGCGCTATCTCGGCTACCGCGGAAACGGACCCGACAGCGCTACGGCGGAGCTTCTTGAAAAGGGATATTCGGAGCTTTCCGCGGCTGCTGTAAAACGTTACTGCTATAAGATTGCGGAAAAGAGCTATGTTTCAGAGCTTATTGCCGGAGAAGACATAAATGATCATCTGTCTGCAAGCAGCCGTGTGATATTTTTCGCAGCAACGCTCGGAAGCGCTGCAGACAGCATCATCAGACGCGCAGAGATCGGAAATATGGCTTATGCGCTGATTCTTGACGCACTTGCGAGCGCACTGATCGAGGAATACTGCGATATTGCCGAAAACGAGATAAAAAATACAGTAAGCGGATATTTTACATGGCGGTACAGTCCGGGTTACGGTGATTATCCTATCGAGCTCCAGCCGGACATTATCCGGTTTCTTAACGCAGACAAGCAGATAGGGCTTACCGTGACCGAAAGCAACATACTATTGCCGCGTAAGTCTGTGACTGCTGTTATTGGCATTTCGGATAACGAACAGCCGGGCGGGAAAAGCGGGTGCGAGGTATGTAAAATGCGTGAGAACTGCGCTTTCCGGAAATCAGGAAAAAACTGCGGAAATTAAATGAGTAAAGTTTTTGGGAAGGGGGTCCGGGGGATAACCTTTTGTTCACAAAAGGTTTCCCCCGATCTCGAGCGAAGCGACAAAAAATCTCGAGCGAAGCGACAAAAAAACTCGAGCGAAGCGACCAAAATCTACAGGAGAAAACAGTTATGAACAAGGTACGAGAACTGCTCAAAAAAGAATATGTGATACTCGACGGCGGCTTCGGTTCGGAGCTACAGAAGCGCGGAATGAAACCGGGAGAAACTTCCGAGATAATGAATTTTAAACGTGAGGACGACGTTTACGCAATACACCGTTCATATATTGAAGCGGGTTCGGATATAATCAACGCGAACACATTCGGTGCCAACCGTCTCAAACTCGCTAAAACGCAGTATTCCACCGCGGAAGTAGTGAAAAAAGCGCTGAGTATCGCGCGCAGAGCCGCGGAAGGAACCGACACGCTTGTCGCTCTTGACATAGGACCCACCGGACAGCTCCTTGAACCGTCGGGAACACTTTCTTTTGAAGACGCTTACGACATTTTCCGTGAGATCGTCGAAGCCGGAAAAGATCTTGCAGATCTTGTTATGATCGAGACAATGACAGATCTGTACGAGATAAAGGCGGCACTGCTCGCAGTTAAGGAGAACTCCGACCTTCCGGTATTCACATTCATGTCGTTTGAGAAGAACGGAAGAACATTCACGGGATGTCTTCCTTCGGCGGCTGCTATGACGCTTTCCGGTCTCGGCTCGGACGCTGTCGGCGTGAACTGTTCGCTCGCGCCGGACGAGTTGTATGAGATAGTTGCGGAGATGATGCGTTATACCGATCTTCCTGTTATGGTAAAGGCGAATGCGGGACTTCCCGACCCGTCGGACGGAAGCTACAGCGTTTCTGCTGAAAAATATGTAAAAGACTGTGAAAAATACACCGGAATGGGTGTTAAAATATACGGCGGATGCTGCGGAACAACTCCGGAATATATCAGCGGATTGAAAAATATGCTTGCAGTCCGTACTCCGGTACAGAAGGGCGAACGTAAGAGATGCGGCTCGATATGCAGCTACAGCCGTACTGTTGATATAACCTGTCCGAAAATAATCGGCGAACGCATCAACCCTACAGGTAAGAAGCTTTTCAAGGAAGCTCTCCGCAACAACGACATCAACTATATCCTTAATCAGGCACTCGAACAGGTGAGCGCAGGCGCGGATATCCTCGATGTGAATGTCGGACTTCCCGAGATCGACGAGAAGAAAATGATGGTGCGCGTTGTAAAGGCTCTGCAGGGAATCACCGACCTGCCGCTCCAGATAGACAGCACCAAGCCGGATGTCATAGAAGCCGCTCTGCGTGTATATAACGGAAAAGCTATCGTAAACTCGGTAAACGGTGAGAACGCGGTAATGGAGCGCATTCTTCCGATCGTTAAAAAATACGGCGCATCGGTAGTCGGTCTCACTCTTGATGAGAACGGCATTCCCCAGAAAGCGGAGCAGCGCGTCGCTATCGCTGAACGGATCGTACAGAAAGCCGCTGAATACGGCATACCACGCGAGGATGTATATATCGACTGCCTGACCCTTACTGTAAGTACCGAGCAGAAAGCAGTCTATGAAACCCTGAACGCTGTCCGTACCGTAAAAGAAAAGCTCGGACTTCATACTGTGCTCGGAGTTTCAAACATTTCGTTCGGTCTTCCGACAAGAGAGCTCATAAACAGCACATTCCTGTCTATGGCGCTTGAATGCGGACTTGATCTTCCGATAATCAATCCGAATATAACATCAATGTCGGGAACGGTGTTCGCTTACCGCGTACTTGCCGCGCACGATGAAAATGCAACAGAATTTATTGAGCGTTTCGGCGGCGATACTGCAAAGAAACCGACTGTTCCGAAAGCGGAAGTTACCCTTTCGTATGCTATCGAAAAAGGTCTCGACAAAGATGCCGAGCAACTCACAAAGCAGAAGCTCGAAGCCGGCGCTGATCCTATGGAGATCATAAATGGAGAGCTTATACCGGCGCTTGACAGGGCAGGGGACGACTTCGGAAAAAACAAGATATTTCTCCCGCAGCTCATTCTTTCCGCAAACGCTGCACAGGCGTGCTTTGCCGCGATAAAATCCGCAATGAGCGGTGAAGAGCGCGTCAGCAAAGGCAAGATCGTGCTTGCGACCGTAAAGGGCGATATCCACGATATCGGCAAGAACATCGTGAAAACACTGCTCGAAAACTATGGCTATACTGTAATTGATCTCGGCAAGGATGTTCCGGAGCAGAAGGTCGTTGATGCCGCGATCGAGCATGATGTGAAGCTTGTAGGGCTCAGCGCGCTTATGACTACAACGCTCGGAGCAATGGAAAACACGATAAAGCTGCTCCGTCAGAGCGGACATGAGTGCAAGGTAGTTGTCGGCGGCGCCGTACTTACAAAGGATTATGCCGACGCTATCGGAGCTGACTGCTATGCGAAGGACGCAAAGGACACCGTAGATTTTGCAAAGAATATACTTGGGTGATCCTGAAAAAACATCTACAGATGACAATGTATATCTATAATTGAATTCAGCACCGGTTTCGGAAGTTTTCTTTCATATGCGCCGCGTCCATGCGGCGCTTTGGAAAACTTCCTTATGACATCCGTGTCTTCTCGGACCGGTGTTTTTTTTGTCCGGAAAAATTGTTATGATACAATAGATATGTTACAATAAAAAAGTAGAGAAAAACTTTCAAAA
>CAMVEM010000124.1 GCA_947166515.1 uncultured Clostridia bacterium
ATGCTCGCAGGAGCTACAACACCGGAGCCGGAACCTGCACCTGCTTCCGAGCCTCAGCCCGTGCCGAAAGCGCCTGAAAGCGGTAAGATATCACAGGCGGATATTGATGCGCTGCTCGCAGATGAAGGTGATGATGATTCTGAGGATGGCGGCGGACAGCTTACTCAGGAACAGATCGAACAATTGCTGAACGGTTCTAATCCTGCTCCGTCTGAGTCGAAATCCGGATCTGAGCCGGGCAGTGGATCAAATGACGGCGGCGAGGTCTCTCAGGCGGATATTGATGCTCTTATGTTCGGTTCTTCCCGTTCTTCCGGTTCTGACGACGACAGTGACGACATGGTGCTCAGCACCAAATTCACCAAAGAACAGCTTGAAGCAATGCTGAATGAGGGCGATGAAGATGAAGCTGAGCTTGATAGTCCCACCAGTTCTGCTGCACCGGCATCCGCCGAAAGCGGATCGTCCGACGACAATGATGATACAGCAGCTATCGCGGAAAGACTCAAAGCAAACATAGACGCCGACGCCAAAGAGGCTGCCGCGGCAGCAGAAGCCGAAAAAGCCGCAAAAGCAAAGTCCAAAGCAAAAAGGGAACCGAGCGGAGACAAGAAAAAGGGTCTTTTCGTCAAGATCATCACAGCCGCGACCGTGCTTTCTGCCGCTGCTCTCGGATTCTGTGTATCGCTGTTGTTCTTTACGGAACAGATTCTCGACGATCAGGACAAGTTTGCGATAAGGGCCGCAAATACGCTTAACAAGACATATTCGGAAGATGTGGATATGTATATTTATAAAGCGTATGTCAGAAGCAGCGCGGACAAGGA
This sequence comes from uncultured Clostridia bacterium, assembly GCA_947166515.1. GTDB lineage: Bacteria > Bacillota > Clostridia > Oscillospirales > Ruminococcaceae > Ruminiclostridium_E. The sequence continues at coordinate 828 of CAMVEM010000124.1, forward strand.
CGAGTGTATCTTCTATGTGGCGTCAGATAAGAACGGTCACGACGAGAATGAGATCTGCATGGTCGTTGTTGAACACGATAATCCCGCACAGAGTACCATATATTATGTTGTGGATACCACAAGCGAGCAGTTCGTAGAGCTCGAAAAGAGCGATAACGAAGCGTACAGGGAACAGGCATATCGCGTAAAGCGTTATTCCGATATTTTAAAGACTGAGGACAAGAAGATACAGATAGGTTCTCCCGAGTGGAAACGCATCAGTGCTTCTGTTATCAGCAAGAATATCACGTCAAAGAGAATGGGCAGTTGATTTGCTCTTATCGGCAATGGCATTATGACCGGAGAATGATATTATGTCATTAAAAAAGTGTAACTTAAAAATATTGATATCATTAGTCGGTATCGTAATTTCATTGCTTTGTCTCGGCGGATGCGGGGCAGAGCAGGAGGTGCGCGGTTCCGTAGTGCTTGTAGAGACGGGTCTTCTGCATAGCGACGATATGTGGGAACCGCTTGTTCGCGGTACCGGATTCTTTGTCGGCAAACACGGAACTGCTCCGGATACGGTCATTACAAGCGGACGGACTGTCGGTATCACGGGCGAAAAGATCACTGTGCCGTACACTGAAGCAAAAACGGAAATAAGGGTATATGTATCCGGAGAAAAATATATAAATTCAGCTCTGGCCGCTTCCGACGCAGATCATGATATTGCAGTACTGAGGCTCAGCGAGCCTTCAGTGAGCAATGTTCCGCTGAAAACAGCGATCCCGTATGATGAAATGACCGGCAGTAACGTCCGGATAGCCGGATATACCGGAGCTACCGGCAGTTCGGAAGATGTGACCAAAGCAGAGCTCTTGGTGAAGACGGCGACTGTCGAGCGGATATATACCGAAGCCGGAAGCAGCGTCCAGTGGCTGCTGCTGAACGGTGACACGGCGGGGTATCTGCCCGGTTCGCCGGTGATAAACGAAAACGGAAGCGTTATAGCTGTATTCTGCGGAAATTATCCGCCCGGAACGGATACCGCAGAAGACTCTCCGGAAAATAAAAAAGCAGAATATGCTGAAAGTATTGAGGTAACAAAAATGTTGTTGGACAGTAAGCTCATTGCAAACGAGGCCGAAGCCGCTTTCCCGTGGTTAACGGTCGTACTTATCGCAGTTTCGGTCATAATAGCGATATTTGCGATACTTGTTATAGCTCGCGTTATAGCAAGAAAGAAAAATCCCCCGAAATTACAGGCGAACGGTCAGGGACCCATACCGACTGTGTCTTCGGAGCAGTCCGGCGATTCCGGATTCCGCATCGAATGCGTTGAGGGAGCGCTCGCGGGGAAAAAGATAATGATAAAGACAAGTGGCACACTTGTAATAGGAAGCAAGCCCGGAATGTGCAGCGTTGTGATACCCGGGAATCCCGCAGGCGTAGGCTCACGGCACTGTGAGATATGGTACAACGGAAGCGAGGTCTGCATAAGAGACGCGGGATCGCCGCACGGAACTGTGCTCTCGTCGGCCGGAAAGCTGTCGCCGAACGAGACCGCTGTATTAAAGGAAGGCGACGGATTCAGCATAGGAACGGATGAGCAGAAGTTCGTTATCAGAAAGAAGAAAGAAAAATGATGCGGCCGTGCATAATTGTCGACGGTATGCACACTTTTAGTGGAACAAAATTTTTTCTGGCTATTGAAAAAAGTACAGAGATATGATATAATAATACTGTTAATTTTTAGGAAGCATTACGGAGAATATTCCGGATGTATTCCCAAATAATATCGAAAGGAAGATACTTCAATGAGCAAACTGAACAAAAAGAATGTGGAAGACCTTAACGTTAAGGGCAGAAAGGTACTCGTAAGAGTCGATTTCAACGTTCCTATGAAGGACGGCGTTATCACAAACGACAACAGAATAGTTGCCGCTCTTCCGACTATCAACAAGCTTTCCGAGAATGGCGCGAAGATCGTGCTCTGTTCACATCTCGGCAAGCCGAAGAACGGACCTGAGGATAAGTTCTCCCTTAAAGCAGCGGCAGACAGACTTGCTGAACTCGTAAAGACAAAGGTAACATTCGCAAAGGATGACAACGTAGTCGGCGAGAACGCAAAGAAGGCTGTTGCAGAGATGAAGGACGGCGAGATCGTCGTTCTCGAGAATACACGTTTCAGAGGCAACGACGAGACCAAGAACGGCGAAGGCTTCGCTAAGGAACTTGCAGACCTCGTTGACAACGATATTTTCGTAATGGACGCGTTCGGTTCGGCTCACCGCGCACACGCTTCTACAGCCGGCGTTACCAAGTTCGTAAAGGAGACAGCTGTAGGTTACCTCATGAACAAGGAGATCGAATTCCTCGGAAACGCAGTTGAGAACCCTGTAAGACCGTTCGTTGCTATTCTCGGCGGCGCAAAGGTTGCAGATAAGCTCAACGTTATCTCCAATCTTCTTGAAAAGTGCGATACACTCATCATCGGAGGCGGTATGGCTTATACATTCCAGAAGGCTAAGGGCTTTGAGGTAGGTACATCCCTGGTTGATGATGAAAAGATAGACTACTGCAAGGAAATGATCGCTAAGGCTGAAAAGCTCGGTAAGAAGCTCCTTCTTCCTATCGATACCACGATCGCTAAGGAATTCCCGGATCCTATCGACGGACCTATCGAGACAAGCGTTGTTGATGCTGATAAGATACCCGCTGATATGATGGGCCTTGATATCGGACCTAAGACAATGGAACTCTTCGCAAACGAAGCAAAGGGTGCAAAGACCGTTGTATGGAACGGACCGATGGGCGTTTTTGAGAACCCCACTCTCGCAAAGGGAACTATCGCAGTTGCAAAGGCTCTTGCAGAAGCAGACGCAACAACGATAATCGGCGGCGGCGATTCCGCGGCTGCTGTTGTACAGCTCGGCTTTGCAGATAAGATGAGCCACATCTCCACAGGCGGCGGTGCATCTCTTGAGTATCTCGAGGGTAAGGTACTTCCGGGTATCGACGTTATTCAGGATAAGTAATTTATTACTGATCTACGGGCGGGAACCTTCCCGTCCGCAGATCATACTTTTCGGAGAAAGGATCCCGGATGGATTTTTCAAACCTTGATGCAGGCAGTATTGTCAGCATTGTTGTATGCGGATTGATATTCGTCGTTGCGATAGTTCGGTTCATTATTTATCTCATCTCAAACAAAAAAGACAAATGATGTGAAAAGGAGTTGTTTTTATGGACAAGCTTATGAAATTCCTTAAATCGGATAACGGGAAACTTGTTTCCGTTGCTGCGGGGATCGGGCTTGTTCTTCTGATAATAAAGGCGGCAACTCCCGATACCCTGAACATATATATGAACAACGGCGCAGACTGTGTTGTAAGTTCAAAGTCTGCGAAGAAGATAATCAAGAAAAAGCCTAAAAAAGCAAAAAAGAAATAATTTCACAGAGGATAATAACATGAACAAATCTGTCAGAAAAGCAGTTATCGCTGGTAACTGGAAAATGAACAAGACACGTCCCGAGGCTAAGGCTCTGCTCACAGAGCTTGCACCTATGGTAAAGGACATCAAGAGTGTTGAGGTCGTAGCGTGCGTACCTTTCACAAACCTTGAAACAGCTCTCGAAGCCACAAAGGGAACAAATATAAAGATCGGCGCACAGAACTGCCACTTTGAAAAGAGCGGCGCGTTCACAGGTGAAATCTCCGCCGATATGCTCAAGGAAATGGGCGTTGAGTACGTTGTACTCGGCCACAGCGAGCGCAGACAGTATTTCGCAGAGTCCGACGAGACTGTAAACAAGCGCACAAAGGCTGCTCTCGCGGCCGGCCTTAAGCCGATAGTATGCGTAGGTGAGCTTCTCTGGGAGCGCGAGTGCAATATCACAGAAGAAGTTATCGCACGTCAGATTAAGCTTGATTTCTATGATATTCCCGCAGAGGATTTCGCAAAGTGCATCATCGCGTACGAGCCCGTATGGGCTATCGGTACCGGCAAGACCGCTACAGCGGATCAGGCCGAGGAAGTATGCGCATTCATCAGAGCACAGCTCGCTAAGAAGTACGGAAAGGCTGTTGCGGACGCTGCTACTATTCAGTACGGCGGCTCGATGAACGCTAAGAACGCAGCTGAGCTCGTAGCAAAGGAGAACGTTGACGGCGGACTTATCGGCGGTGCATCGCTTAAGGCTCCTGATTTCACAGAGATCGTAAAGGCTGCAGAAGTTGGCTGATATACCGGAAAAAGCGGTTGCTCCGGAAAAAGCGGAGCGCAGGAAGACTTCCGCGTTTGATATAGCTGTCGCGGCGGTCCTGATACTTGCGCCGTTTTATATGCTCGGCGGGTATTTCAATCTTTTGTTTATACCGTTTTTCGGCGGAATTATCTATCTCTCTGTTCAGATGATACTTTGCATCGGATCTCAGAAACGAGCAAAACAGATCTGCAGGATAGTGTTCCGCGTTATCGGAGCTCTGATATCCGTCTGGTGGATAATGACGATATATCCTTATAACAATAACAGGGGAATGTACCGAATACATCGCGATCTGTTGCTTTACGGCGACTACGGGGCGAAATATATCGACGAACGGTTCTGTATGCTGCCGGACGACCTGCCCGCTTTTACGAATGACGTAAGAATGGAGTTCGTTCCGCACGGCGCTTTTGGCACACGGAAAGGCTATATCAAGGTATCATTTTATACCAATGACGAAGGAATACGCTTTCTGTCCGAATACGCCGGGAAAGTCTATGAAAAAGCCGGTATCTCTGAATACAACGAAAATCCGGGAAAGGATTCCGGAATGATAGGTACATACCGAGAGATTCTTGGGATAGATGCCGCATCCGGAAATGAAGAATGTTTCAGCTTCTCGGAGCTCGATCTCAACAATGATAAAAAGTTCTATTATCTGAATATTGATACAGGGCTTTGTATCATATATTGGCAGGAATAATAATTGATCTGAAAGGAAATAAAAACTATGAGCATGAAACTTGTACTTATCCGTCACGGCGAAAGTGAATGGAACAAGGAAAACAAATTTACCGGCTGGACAGACGTTGAACTGTCCGCAAACGGTGTTGAAGAAGCAAAGAAGGGCGGCCGCGCTCTTAAGGAAGCAGGCTTTGACTTCGATCTCTGCTACACATCTTATCTCAAGAGAGCTATCCACACACTCAACAATGTCCTCGCCGAAATGGACAGAGAATGGCTCCCCGTTATAAAGGCATGGCAGCTCAATGAGCGTCACTATGGTGCTCTCCAGGGACTCAACAAGTCCGAGACAGCTGCTAAGTACGGCGAAGAGCAGGTAAAGATCTGGAGAAGATCGTTCGATGTTCCGCCTATGGCTCTTACAGAGGACGATCCCCGCAACCCTCGCAAGGATCCCAAGTACAGAGATGTTGACCCCAAGCTTCTTCCGCTTCAGGAGAGCTTAAAGACAACAATCGAGCGTGCTGTTCCTTACTTTGAGAGTGAGATCAAGCCTCAGATGAAAGCTGGCAAGCGCGTTCTTATCGCAGCTCACGGCAACTCGCTCCGTGCTCTTGTAAAGTATTTTGACAACATGAGCGACGAGGACATCATCAACGAGAATATTCCTACAGCTATCCCGCTTGTTTATGAGTTCGACGATGATTTCAAGGTAATAAGCAAGAACTACCTCTGCGATCCCGAGGAACTCAAGGCTAAAATGGCCGGCGTTGCAAATCAGGGCAAAGCTAAGTAAGCAGAGAAACGCTTCGCTCAAGAGCGGGGCTCTGCCCCGCACCCCGCTTCTTTTCGGACGCGAAAAGAAGCAAAAGCGACTTATATTATGACAAAATATCAGTATCTTGATAAATCTGATCAACCTCACCGTATCGTGAGGTTGATTTATTTCGGGAGGAAAAAATGGGACTTCTGCATATCTACTGCGGCGATGGAAAGGGCAAGACAACCGCGTCGCTCGGGCTTGCCGTCAGAATGACCGGAGCAGGAATGAAGACCGCGTTCGTTCAGTTCATGAAGGGCGGAGAAACAGCGGAGCTTGAAACGCTGAAGCACATTCCCGCTATTACTGTTTTACGCTGTGACAGGGATTACGGCTTTTTCTCCACCTTGTCGGAAAGCGATAAAAAAGCGCTCACTCAGTGCCATAACAGGTTGCTTGAAAGTGCGTTCTCCGGCGGTTATGACGCGGTGATACTCGATGAGTTCAACTGCGCATATAATTTCGGACTTATGGATAAAAGCAGGGCAGAGGAGCTTATACTTGCTGTTACGCGCGAGTGTGAGCTGATACTGACGGGACGCGATCCGGCTCAGATATTCGTTGATGCCGCGGATTATGTAAGTGAGATAAAGTGTATAAAGCACCCCTATCAGAAAGGCGTCAATGCACGAAAGGGAATCGAGTATTAGAATACTGACAGCATTGCGCAAAGAAATAAAGTATTGCATTTTATACGCATTTATGGTATAATATTTCTATTAACAGCAAAGGGAAGTGATCGCCGTGGCTGATGAAGAATTAAATGAAGACCGCGAATCCGAACACGTCAATTCGATGTTAAATGCGGCCAAAAAACACGTCGGCATGGATGACGCTGGCGGTTCCGGGTCTAAGAGCGACCTCGAAGCAATGCTCGACGTTGATGATGACGACGATGATCTGGACATAGCTTCCGGCGGGAACGATAAAGCGGGTGAACCTGCACCGGCAGAGGGCGAAGATTCATCTGACGGAACGGAAAGCGGCGAGAATACCGAAGGCGAAGACGGAGCGGGTGAAGAGAGCTCCGGAAAAAAGGGCAAGAAAAAGAAGAAAGAAAAAAAGCCGAAGGTAAAGAAAGAAAAGAAGCCGATAAACAAGGTGCTCGTAAAGCGAATCGCAACAGTCGCGGCAGTGCTTGTTGCAGCGTGTATCGGATTTGCGATCCCGCTTTTCATGTACACCGATATAATTAAAACAGACAGTGAAAAATTCGCTATCACAGCGGCAAATGCGGTGAACAGCAGGCTTGTGCTGAACTCGGAGTTCTATGTTTACAGATGCTATGTCCATAAAGGTACTGCTGCCGAAGAATGTATGCTGTACGGACTTACTTCCTACGCCGGCGAAGAGAAGCTTGATATATACAGAGTTGTTGTTGAGAATGACGACCCGCAGCACAGTATAAATATCTACTACACGATAGATGAGAACAGCGAGGAGTTCCAGCGCAATCTCAACAGCACCAACAGAGAGATATCCATGCAGTACGCACAGCTCCAGTACCATTATGATAATACCATGCAGATAGATGAACTTATCAGATCCGGCTCGGAGGACTGGGAAAAGGTGGACTGCTCAGTCGTGAACAGAAATATAACATCTGCGCAGAGCGGAACTGCAAACAATTAAGGTGAAAAAAACAGATGAGCATATTTGAACATTCAGCCGCTGAAATACTGTTTATGTATTTTATTTTCTGCAACATAGGCTGGGTACAGGAATCAATAATCGAATCTACATATCATCACAAGCTGATAAACAGAGGCTTTCTGAAAGGTCCGTATATACCGATATACGGCTGCGGAGGACTGTTGCTCCTGCTTTTGTGTTTGCCGTTCAGGTGGAACGGTTGGCTCGTGTATATCATCGGCATTGTAAGCTGCACATTCCTTGAATTCTCGGTGGGGATACTCATGGAAAAGGTGTTCAGGAAGCAGTTCTGGGATTACAGTATGCTGAAATTTGTTTACAAAAACCGTATTTCGCTCATATCGTCGCTTTTCTGGGGACTTATGGCGTTGGTAATGGTCTATCTGCTGTATGGGCTCGTAACCTGGTTCATAGGTCTGCTTCCTCCTGTTGTGATAATTGTCTATGACTGCATAATGGGAACGGCGATGTCATTTGATACGTTTTTTACGATAAGACGGGAGAGCGCGCTGAAGAAAAAATTCATTGAAGAATGCGAAGCGCAGGAAAAAGACGAAAAAGAAAACGGAAAGGAAGACGGTGAAAATTGTCTCAGATGAACAGACAGAAAGAATCTGAACAGGAGTTTTTTGAAAAAACGGCGGGACCGATCGTCGGACACGAGAGAATGCAGCATACCCGCAAGCTTATACAGCACGGAAATGTTTCTGTATTCGCGCATTCAATGGCGGTCGCTGCTTACAGTATAAAGCTCGCGGATAAGCTCGGACTGAAATATGACCGCAAGAGCCTTATCAGGGGCGCGATACTTCACGATTTCTTCCTTTACGACTGGCACACGACGATAAATGTCGGTGACGGACTCCACGGATTTGCGCATCCGAACACGGCGTCGAAGAACGCTGTACGATATTTC
>CAMVEM010000125.1 GCA_947166515.1 uncultured Clostridia bacterium
TTGCGCCTTTCATGTTTCTTCTTTATATGTACAGCATCGTGTAACGCTTATGTGCAGCGAGTTTATGCCGAACACTCCGGATACTGCGTCATAGACCTTGGCTTTAACGGCAGCGCTGTCTCCGCCGTCGCACACAACGATCACTCCTCTCACCTCCGGAGCTGTCACCGAGAGCAGCATGTCGGAATTCCTGCCGTATTCGGTCTGACCGGACGTATCGAGCGTCACCATGACCCGGACATTTCCGACGCCGTCTATCTGCGAAAGGATATCAGTGAGCCGTTGTTCGAGCCTGTTTTCGTACTCTGCGAGCTGATCCGCCGTATTTATCTGCTTTATGGTCTCCTTACTGCGGCTGCCTGTGAACACATCTCCGAACGCTATGAACATTATCAGTACAGCTCCCACTATAAGTGCTGCCTTTATCCCTTTACTGCTTTTCAGCAACTCCTTTATATCACCCAATCCTATCATAGCTTTCATCGGACACCCTGTTCCTTCTCTGCGCGGGAAGCAATCTCCGCAGTTACTTTTATCCTTGTTCCTACTTCTTGCTGTACAAGAACGACAGCTCTTTCCGCTTTTTCTTCATATTCTTTTATTCCGAAAACAAGCTTTATTTCATTAATAGATATGCGGCCTTTGTCCGAAATATTAATGTCGATGTAAATTTTTTCCGGGAATATTTCCTCCTCCGCAAGAACTTCCGATATCCTGTCGCGGAGCTTCCGTGCGGTTTCCTCGGTAACAGCGTTGTCGAGCTGCACTGCGTAGTCATTGTACGACGTATCCGCGCTGAGTATGTCGGAGATGTCCCACGCGGGTATCTCTCCGCTGACCGCGCTTATCACCGTAACAATAACAAAGCACGAAACGAGAAGCTTTATCTGTGCACCGAACCTGTCTGTCGGTGCTATCAGCCTGTATATTGCGGTCATTATTGCCGCCGCACATATCGAGAACAGCACATTTTTCATAACTTTTACCGGCACCCATAATGTCAATATTTTTTTGCGCAGCGAGTCGCTTTCGCTTCCTTTCGCGTCCGAAAGGAAGCGGGGTTTGGGGCGGAGCCCCATTCTGAAGCGCAGCGATTCTCTGAAATTCTCAAGCGCAGCGATCATCTAAGATCGGCAGAACGTCAGCAGTATCGCGGTCGAAACGGTGATGAACACGAAAAAACAGCTAAGCACTGCTATTACGACCGCCATTACGTTCTCACCGGACTTTATCATCTTCCCGGTCTCGGCACAGCCGAATATATCGCTCACTACGCCTGCCGCAAACAGGAAAAACCTGTAGCAGAGCGCCGTTACCACCGCAGGCGCGAGGATCACAGCTCCGGCAGCTATCCCGAAACCGCCTATGCTCGTACGCAGCAGCGATATGCTGCCGGAAACGGTAGAAAGCGCCTCGGACACTGCTCCGCCTACGATTGGGACAGCTGACGATACCGTGAATTTCAGAGTTCTCAGCGCCGCATTGTCCGAAGAAGCGGTTATCATGGTCTGTACCGAAAGAATTCCGAGAAACAGCGTCATTATCAGTCCAAGCCCCCATATCACGAGCTTTTTGATCCCCTCCGCAAGCCGGTCGAGCGCAAGGTCGCTGCCTGCGCTTCCTGCGGCGGTAATTCCGATGATACAGCCGGTCAGCGGGATTATTACCGAGGACGCTATCCGCGCGAGTAGCTGTATCGCCGTCAGCGTTACCGATGTAAATATCGCAGCAGAGGCGGTATGCCCGCCCATTGCGGTCACTCCGCCGACAACGGGGAGATAAACGAGCATCATATCCGCAGCAGCTCCGAACGCCGACGATGCTGTGTTTATGATATCGCTCAGATAAAGCGAAACTATAACTGCGGATGCCGCCGACGTCACAAGCGGATATATGCGCGTTCGCGCGGCTCCGGCAGCGTCGGACATTCCCGAAAACAGCGCCGACAGCATTATCACTGCAAGAAGCGTCCCGAACATTTTAAGCGGCTTTGCGGCGTTTTCGGTGACAAGTCCCGCCAGATATCCCAATATATCACCGGGCGAAAGCTCCTGCACTCCGCCGGCGGGCGTGATGCCGCTCTCTTCAAGCTGAGAGGCCGCTTCCTCCGGGATAGCACCGTACAGCTCGTCCGCTGCAAACTGCGCGCCGCAACCGAATGTAAGCATGAAAAGTGCCGCAAATATCCCCGTAAGCCTGAGCAGTAACTTCATAGTATAAGTTCCTTTACTATCTCAAGTAAACTCCTGAACAGCGGGACGGATATCAGCAGAACGGCGGTCTTTCCCGCAAGCTCTATCTTTGAAGCGATAGCTCCTTCCCCGCTGTCACGGCAGCTGTCCGCCGCGAGCTGAGTTATGAAGCACACCGCAAGCGCTTTCATCAGTATCGTTATGTACGCGCTCTCGGCATTTGCGGACTGCGAGAGCTCGTCCACCAGACCGATCAGCGGGGACAGCGATAACAAAACCGCGTATAATATCAGCAGAGACGCCGCTATCGACACGAACAGCGACGATATCCCGCCGAACTTTTTCATCACCGCAGACAGCGCCGCCGCCACTATCCCTATCCCGACAATTGAAGCAATATTCATAAGTTGAATACTTCCCGGATCGTATCGAACAGCGTGCCTATCTCACCCACAAGCATCATCAGCACCACGACAAGACCCGCTATTGTCGTCATCATCGCCTGCTCGTCCCGCCCCGACCGCTGGAGCAGCATATTCAGCACTGCGACTATTATCCCGACGCCCGCTATCCTGAAAATAAGATCTATGTTCATTGACCCTACCCCCAACCCCCTCCCCTGAAGGGGAGGGGGCTATTTTTTCTTTCCGTGGGGGGCAGAGCCCCCCACACCCCTCCTGTTTCGTGAGAGCATACCCCTCCTGTTTAGGGCGGAACATCATCACATCATATAAGAATTATCCCGGCTCCGATGCCGCAGAGAGTCCATACGCCAAGCAGCGTCCGCGCTTTCCGGTCACGCTCTTCCTGCGCTTCATCAAGCGAACGCAGCAGCATACTCCCGCATGAAGCAAGAAGTGAAATCTGTCCGTCGGTATCGCTGTCGCCGAGCTGTTCGCTCACGCTTCTGAGGATATCACGGTCAGTGTCCGCAAGAAATGCTGCTCTGTCCGCGGCATCTTTCCACGCTGCGTTTATCCGCATTCCGCACTGTATATCCTCCGAAAGTATCTTCACGAACGAACAGCGGGAATACGCACTCTCCGCCGATATCTCACGCACGAGCTCCGGAAGTCTCACCGAGCGGTAACGTATCTTGACCGACATCTCATCAACAAGCGCAGTTATGCTGCGAAGCTGAGCGCAGCGATGTTCAAGCACCGACGAGAACACGGCTCCTGCCGCGGTACAGATCATTGCCGTTCCCGCAGCCGCTAATATGCTCACTTTTGTCCACTCTCCACAATCCCGTTATTTTTCCGATATCGCTGCCCTTCTGCTGCAGCGATATGTAGTTCACAGCGCCGCTGTCTATGAGGAACCCGACCGAGCGGTTGCGAGAAGCTTCTTCTATGCTCCCGCAGTGTGCGGTGATTATAAGTCTTACGCCTTTTCCGGCGCATTCGGCGAGCTGCGGGTATTCCGGACCCACCTCATCACAGATAAGATACTCCGGCGACAGCGATCTCAGCGCCTGCATTATCCCGGTTTCTTTCGGGAAATGATCCAGCACGTCGCTGTTCAGTCCGATGTCATTCTGAGGAACTCCGTTACAGACTGCCGCGATCTCACCGCGCTCGTCGATTATCGCCGTACGTGCAAATGAGGACAGAAGCCTTGCGTAATCCCGCAGCATAGTTGTCTTTGCGCTGAGCGGAGGTCCAAGAATCGCGAGGCCTCTGAAATCGCGCTCAAAAACGGTAAGGCTCATAAGCTTTTCGGCTATTCCCTTATGTTCTGCGGCAATGCGCAGATCAATCGACGATATATCCTTGATAGTGGTGATAACGCCGTTCTTAACCACGGCTGTCCCGGTGAATCCCGCACGATGACCGCCGCGCAGAGTTATCCACCCCTCGGAGAGCTCCTTTTCAAAGCTGTATATAGAATAGTCGCAGAAATATCTGATGCAGTTCATTATTTCGTCGGGAGAAGCCTTCGCCGCTGTACAGACATGACGTTCATCCGGAGTTTCCACTGTCACCGGTCTCCCCGCCCTCACGCGTATCTCACAGGCTTTTTCCGCTATCTTTGTGGGAACATTCTGCAGCGCGTTTCTGAACGGCGGCAGCATATCCGCAGCTTCGCGGAATTTTTTTATCTCGTCCATATTATCTGTCCTTTCTTTTCGTATTTCTATGCTTCTATTCTATGAGGCATGTACGGGAATTAGAACAATAAAAAAACCCTTCCCCGAAAGGAAGGGTCGGAAATATATCATGTCAGCTCATAACGATCTTTGATGCCGCTTTTCGTCAGCTCTTCAAATTCATCAATCGGAACAGGCTTCGCGTAGAAGAATCCCTGTGCGGTATCGCATTTGCTGTGTTTAAGGAAATCGACCTGTTTCTCGGTCTCGATGCCCTCGCAGATAATGTCGATGTGCATTCTGTCCGCCATTTCAATAACGCTCGAAAGCACAATATCGTCGTTTCCGTCGATACTCTCGCTTTCAAAGAATCCCTTGTCTATCTTAAGAACATCTATCGGCATTCTCTTAAGGAGCGACAGCGAGGAATAACCGGAGCCGAAATCGTCGATAGATACCTTGAATCCCTTTTCACGGAGATTTGAAAGTGTTTGTATTGCGGATTCCTCATTTGAGATGAATATGCTCTCGGTAAGCTCAAGCTCGATGAGAGACGGGTCTATACGATAACGTTTTACCATGTCGAGTATCTGACCGGTAAAGTCGTTCGTGAGCATGTGTATCCTCGAAACATTCACCGATATCGGCAATACATTTTCACCCGCATCAAGCTTTGAGCGGATATATCTGCACACCTCTTCATAAACGAAGAAATCGACCTGTACTATATATCCGTTCTTTTCGAGATAAGGTATGAAGCTGTCTGGCGTTACGATCATACCGTCCGGCTTTACCCAGCGTACAAGCGCCTCCGCGCCGACTATGCAGTCTTTTGAAACGGATACCTTCGGCTGGAAATATACCTTGAATTCGTTGTTTTCAAGCGCTTTTTTCGCATCTGCCGCGATCTCTACGGTGCGGTTTATCTCTTCCTTCATCTCAGGCTTGTAGATGCTGCAGTGCGCTATGTTGTGGAGCTTTGAATATTTCAGAGCAAGGTTCACACAGTCGTACGCGCTGTCAAAATCGAACGGCATACTCATATCGGGAATGTACGCGCTCATCTTTATACCGAAGCTCGTATCTCCGCCTGCAAGCTCTTTATTCAGCGTAAAACGCCGTGTGAAATTCTCGAACGCGGTTATAATGCCGCTGTCGTAATCCGTAAGCACACAGAAGCGGTCGGCATCCGCGCGGCAGATATATCTTACCTTGTCGGAAAAATACGAGAACGCGGACGCGAAGCTTTTAAGCAGTTCATTTCCCGCGCCGTAGCCGTATCTGCTGTTGATATAGCTGAAGCAGGAAAAATCAGCCATAAGGAAAATGAACCTGTCGTTCTCAAAAGCGGAATACATATATTTGTTGACGACTTTTTTGAAGCTTCCGAAGTTCATTATTCCGGTAAGCTCGTCGTAATTTGCGGCATATTCCGCTTTTTCACGCGCTGCAGTGAATTCTCTCAGCTTGATGAGATATGAGAATATGACTCTTGTGAGCTCTTTGAGAACTTTTACCTCGTCTATCGAGCAGCGGTACGAGCCAGCCGAATCCTGGAAGCTCACCATACCGCAGAGCTTTGTGCCCCTGAAAAATCCGCATACAGTGGACGAGCCTATCTTGTTCGCTTTCAGATATGAAACATACGCATTGTCTTTCAGAAGCGAATCGCCGTCCGCGGAAACGGTAAGGATATAGTTCTTATCAAAACAGCTGCAGAAATCGTTGAGCTCCTTGCCCGAAAACCGCAGTCTGTCATAACGCGCAGCGTCGGAGCTCTTCGAGCGCCATACATAGGTATCCATGAATGCGCCGCTCTCGATGAGGGGTTCGGAAACAGTTATGCGGCTGAAATGGAAATGCTTTCCGGTCTTTTCGAGAATCTTGCCGACCGCCTCGTTCATTTCAAATCCGGCTTCCGCCATTTCGAACGCGCTTGTCAGTATATCGCTGCCGAAGCCCGAAGCTCCGGAGAAGAAATCCATTCCCTTCTGATAGCGCTCGACGCGGGACGTCGGTTTTTCGTCCTCTTCGGGCACCGTCTCTCCCTCGGTATAGAACGTAAAGCAGCTCTTACCTGCTCTCTTTGATTTATAAAGAGCGGTATCAGCCTTTTTATAAAGCTCGTCGAATGTGTCGCCGTCAGTCGGGAACAGCGCGATACCGAGGCTTCCGGAAATTTTCATTCCGTCCTCATCGTTGTATATGAGATTGAATATCTTGCATATATCGTCCGCTTTTGACGCGATATGCGATTTATGGTTCATGCCGCGCAGGAACACGACGAACTCATCGCCGCCGATACGTCCGATAACGTCGTTCGCGCGGAAGAGGTCCTGCATCTCCTGTGCTATATCGGTGAGCACGCTGTCTCCGAACAGATGTCCGAGAGTATCGTTCACCTGCTTGAAATTATCTACGTCAACTATGATGAAAGCGTCGTATGTGTCGCGGCTGTCCGTGCGCAGGAAGCTCTGTATCAGAGTCTTGGTCGCGGTCTTGTTATATAGCTTGGTCAGCGGGTCACGCTCCGCCTTGTCGATAAGGCGCTGATTTGCGATCTTTATGGTGCTGATATCCTCGATCTTGCCGACGGCTCCGGTATATACGGCGTCTGCGGCATTTCTTCTCGTCTTTATCGTAAATCTGTACCAGCGGAAATCAGCGTCGGACGGGAATTTCATACGAAGCTCGAAAACTCCGCTGTCTATGCCGGTCTTAAGGTTGTTGCAGATAACGCCGAAGGTCTCCTCGTCGTCTTCGTAGATCATTCCCTTCTCCGGGAAATTGTTCTCCACATCACAGACAATAATATCGCTGACGAAAGTTCCGCCGATATTCTTAAATATCTCGATAACGTCGTCCGCGGCCTCATAGCGGAAAATATAATCCGCCGAGATAGCCATGATCGAGAACATCATGTCTATCATGTCGGAATTATTCTTTGCCTGCGCGTCCATAGATGACACATCGTGAAGCAGGACGCTGTAGCGTATGCCGTCATTTACAGTCTCGTATGAGACCTCAGCATGAAGCGGGATATGCGATCCGTCGAGGCGGCTTGCGTTAACGTCTATCTCAAAGCTGCGCAGATGATGACTGAGAGCCTCGACCTGCGCCACTATTGAAGCGGAATATTCTCTTCCGAGCATCCTGAAACCGAATTCATTGGGCTCTACATCAAGATATTCGTCCTTTGAACATCCGAAAAGTTCGAAAAAACGCTCATTCGCCCATATAAGACGGGCAAATCCCCTGTCATATACGAATACCGATGCTGAACAAGGTATCTCGCCGAAAAACGAGGTTTTTTCAGAAACTTCACCGAGCTTTTCCATAGCTGAAATTTGCACCGGACGGTGCTCCTCCTGTTGATCTTGATTACTGACCGCTCGGTTTAAAACCGTGCGGAAGTTTATTCAGAGGTTTCCTTTATCAGTTCACACGAACTGGAGCGTCAGATATTTTTCGGAATATGTTAGATCGCTCCTGTATGCAAGACGAAGCCTGTCAGGCGATGTAAACATCATTCCGAATATCTGATCGGTACCTTTGTCGAGCGTGTAGATCTTCTTTGAAGCCTTTGTGTTGATATCAAACGAATATACGCTTCTGTTGGTATTGAGATAAAGCTTTGAACCGCGTTTCTGGAGCGACATCCAGATCCTCAGATAAGAACAGCTTCCGTCCTTGTAAGTTTCTGTGCCGGATTCATTTCTGTGTGCATACCACTTTACTGCTATTTTCGCGATGCGCTTGTTTTTTCCGGTCTTGAAATCGTATGAGCAGATAAACGCATATTTTGTGCCGGTCTGGCTGTCGTCCTCGCCTATTGCATAATAGCCTAAGTTTCCGTCACATACTATAGGCGAATATGTGCTCTTCCAGAAGGCGTTGTCGAACGATTTGTCGGTCGCTGCGGGGAAATCGCCGATTACTTTCCAGTCATAATGCGGTTCGCTTGTATTGCGTATCGCGCTGTCGCTCAGAAGAAAGTTGGTATGCATCACAACGCCGTAATTATCATATCTCTGATCCTTATAAGTCGTTGCAGCGTCGTCTTTGGTCACATCAACGTGATACCAGTTGTTCCCGATCCTGACGTAATTCCACGCGTGCACCATTTTGTCGGAATAAACTATCGAGCATTCGATCCCGAGATAATTACGGAGGATATACTCATAAGCGAGCGCATATCCCTGACATACCGCAGCCTTTGTTACAAGGCAGTCATAAGCGTCATAGCCTGATTTTCCGTAATCATACTTACAGTTGAGTATCAGATAATCATGTACATAGAGCGCTTTTTCGACATCGGTCATATCGCTTGTTATTCCCTCGACAGCTTTTTTTGCGGCAGCGTCGAGCTTTGCCTTTGCTTCTTTATACTCAGTACCGGTGTATGTATATTGAGGCAAAATGTTATATCTCGACCCGTTGTATGAAAAAGAAATGTTGTTGCTTACGAAGAAAAGCTCCGGTTCATACAGGAACGCATGAAGCACGATAGACGCGAGATTGTTCTCATTCCAGCCTCCCGCCTTAACAATATCTGATATATCTATCTTGTTCTGGAATTTCAGGGCTCCTTCAAGGAAACGTTTCGCGAGCTGATCGGTTTCCAGACTTGCTGATGACGTAAAGGCAAGGGACGATATTGTCAAAACAGCGGCAGCTATCGCAGATGTCACACGTTTCAGTATTTTCTTCATAAGTAATTCCTCCGGGTAAAAACTGGACACAAAATCTTAGCTTTTTATACAGCACAAAAAGCATATTATTATCAGACTGTCAAAGAAGTCGCTTGCGCTTGAGAATTTCAGAGAAACGCTACGC
>CAMVEM010000126.1 GCA_947166515.1 uncultured Clostridia bacterium
ACGCTTGAGAGCGGGGCTCTGCCCCGCACCCCGCTTCCTTTCGTACGCGAAAGGAAGCGAAAGCGGATCGCTTCGCAATTGAACCGGACAGGCTCATTGAATTATGGAACAAACTATTGATATAACTCATTTTGTGCTGAAAACAAACGTGCTCGGACCGTATGTCAGAAGCGCCCTCTGGGTGCGCGGCTGCTGCTTTGACTGCGAGGGCTGCCTCGCTTACGATATGAACCGCCGGGCTCCCGACCTGCGGAGCATTTCTGCGCTCGCAGAAATGTTTGCCGCCTGCGAGGATACCGAAGGCATAACTATCAGCGGCGGAGAAGCGTTTCTCCAGGCAGGAGCACTCGCCGATATGCTGTCAACGATAAAGGAAAAGCGCAACTATGGTGTGGTAATTTACACCGGATTCACGCTCGAAGAGCTGAAAGAGCGCCGTGACAGCAATACCGAACGGCTGCTCGGTATGACGGATATCCTGATAGACGGAAGATACGACAAGAACGCAGACGACGGAAAAGCATACCGCGGTTCCGCAAATCAGCGTATAATACAGCTTTCGCAGAGATATGCGGACATCTTTGAAAGCTATTATTCCCCGGAAAAAAAGCGGAACATTGAGATAAATGTTGACGGGAAAAACGTCTATCTCGTCGGAGTTCCCTCCGCACACGGACTCGAAACATGGAAAGACCTGCAAAGAAGGGCTGAATGTAATGGAAACCGGATTTGAATTTTATGGCAAGGACAGCCTTAAGCTCTACTGCCTCAAAGAAGCTGTACAGGACGGGACGGTATCGTTCAGACTGTTCCTTGAAAGCGACGGCGCCGAAAGAGACATCCACGATGTCCGCACTCCCGGACAGCCGCGCTATCGCTTCAACAATTTCAATATAACGGAAGACCCCTCAGACAACAGCATCACATTCTGCCCGAATGTGATAGGCTGTTACGTTTATATTGCAATAAAGTCTCCGCAGCCGATAAAATCGGAGATAATAAGAAAGGGCGAGACCGCTCCCGCAGAAAGCTTCGAGCTTGACGAAGGAGAGATAAAAGTAGGATTCTGCCCGCAGGGACTCAGAATGTACATCGTGTACGTAGAGACCGACGAACCTCTGACGGAGGAACAGCAGTCGGAACTCGCAGCGATAGAAAGCAGCAACGAACAGCTCGAAGCGGAGATCAGCGGATTCCTCAGACAAAAGGAAGAGCTTGAACGCAAAAATCGCGAGCTCACCGCACAGCGCGACAAGCTTGCCGGAGACATAGAGCTCCTCAAAGCGGAGTGCGAAAATGATTATTCACAGGCACAGAGCGATGCCGGCGAACTTGAAGCGCAGTATGAGATAGACAAAAATGTGCTGGAATATTATAAAAGTAATGGCGTAACGCCTGTCGAAGAGCTGCTCGCAAAGGCCGGAGAAGACATAAAAAAGCTGGAAGAACAGATAAAGGTGTTCGTTAAAGCCGCCGAAAAGCGCGCGGCTGAGATAGAAAACGGATAATAAATTATGATCAGTATTTGTTATCGTCTCCCCTGCCGGAGGCTGGGGAGACGATAATGTTATGGCTGCACAGAAACCAGCAGCCGGGAACCGGATAGATATGGACGATATAAATCAGCTTCAGTATCAGATAAGCGTGCTTCAGGATGAGCTGAGGCGCCAGAACGCCGATGCCGAACGAATGCGGCGTGCTCTCGCGGAAGAACAGCGCCGCAATTTACAGGCGTACGAGGCGCAGATGCGAAACGGTCTGGATATGCGCGACAGGGCTGTCCAGCAGGAATATTCGCGCCTGCTCGATGAATACAGGAAAAGCACCGACAAAGAGCTGAACGAGCAGCGCCTTCGTGCGAACGAGGATTACCGCAGACTTACCGAAGAGATAAAGCGCAGAGAGCGCGAGTGGCAGGAAAAGAACCGCCAGCTCGAACAGCTCACTGCCGAGCTGAAAAAGAATACTGCTGACAAAAACGCCGTCAGCGGTCAGGAAGCCGAGAACTATATGTTCGAGGCGGGAAAGCTGTATAAGGAAATAGACAAGAAGCCGCACGAAAAATTCTTCCCGAACCGTATGAGATCGCTGAAAGAAGCGCTTGCGGAAGCGAGAGCCCTGCGGCGCAGCGGGCTTAACGAGGCTTCCGCGGCGGTAGCGATATCCGCAAGGTCGGGGCTTGACCGGCTCGGTTATGATACGGACGAAAAATTTGACGAATGGGAGCGCAGCTACCGGATTTTCAAGGGGAAAGCGGAGCTCCTTAATGCGCGGCTCGCTGACGAGCTCGCGGAGTGGTATTCATTCGCGCTCGGCGTGCAGAAAAAGGCGGGCGATATGACGACCGCGGAAAAAAGCGATGCCGGAAAATGCGTCGATCACTGGTCGGGCGGCGTTTACGGCGGGATACGCGACCGCGCCGCCGGATATATGGCGGAGATAAACGGCGCGGAGAGCTCCGGACTGACGGAGTATCTCAAAAGCGGCAGAAGCCTGTCACCTGACGAGCTCGAACAGAACATCACGGATATAGACGGGCTTTCCGCACAGCTCGACACTGCCTCGGCGCTGTACAAGGAGCGCTATACCGCAGCCTGTCAGCGTGCAGACTGGGGCGAGAGCATCATAGATATGCTGACCGAGGAGCTCAACCTTGTCTGGCTCGAGGACGAAAGCGGCTTCCGCGCGGCAGCTCCGGAAGTTATCGGGAAAAAGGATTACCGCAGATATATGGAATATCAGTACGGCGCGGACTATCCGAAAGCCGACACCCGCGAGTGGCTGGAGCTTGTATTCCGTAACGCTGCGGATGCGAAGATCTTTCTGTATATTGTGCCGTATGAAAAGGGAACGCACGTCGAGAACAGACTTATAATGTACATCGACTACCCCGGTGCCGAAAACACAGAATATTCGCGCCAGATCTATCAGCATATCTGCACCTGTATTGGTCTCGATGACGACAGCGGAAAAGTCGAGTTCGCCTCGCAGGTCTGCCAACTCACCGGCAACACCGATAAAACTCTCCGCGCTGCCGGACAGTCTATCGCAGAGAAGCTGAAATAATAACCATATTTTTGTGGGGGTGACCGGAAAGTCCCCGCGCAGGGGTGTGGGGCGAAGCCCCACAAAGAAAAAATTCCCCCTCCCCCTACGGCAGGAAGCCGTACAGAAGGTTTCCAAAAGCGCGCACGATGCGCGCATCAGAGAAACCTTCGATTTAGTGGGATGGGTCGGGGGTAGGGTAAAAAACAAGGGAGGCTCGGGGGCGAAGCGCCCCGTCCTAAAACGGAGGATTAACTATGAGCGGGATAGCAGGCGGACTGCTCCTGCTGCCGTTACTTATCTCGGCAGTATCGGGGCTTGCGTCCGCATCGATAAGCACAGCATCAAAAAAAGGCATGACATCTGCTGCAAACAGCAGAGATTACAGCCGCCGGCAGCTTGAAAATATGCGCCGTATGTCGGCAGAAAGGTATTCCTCAGAGTACAACAACTACGAATATCAGCGCGACGCCGAGATCCGCAGAATGTCGGAGCAGGCACGCATAGGCGCGCAGAGAACAGGCGCGGTGAATCAGTCTATGCTATCGGTCAGAAACGAAATGGCCGCGAACATAAACGAACAGGCACGTCTCAGCGAGCGGACATCGCAGCAGATGTACATTGAGCTCGAAAACAGCCGCAGAAGATCGGCGGAACTTGCCGCGAACGCCGACCCCGCGCAGTTCGCGGAATATATAAACGAGCTTCGCGAGTCCTCAAAAGAGCTCACCGCAAAGATACAGGCGATGAACGACGGCTTTGTGAAGAACTATCAGACAAAGATAAGCGAAAGCATGGAGAGTATCTCGCGGACTGTAAATTCACGCTTTGACGCGCAAATGAACGAGCTTCGTCAGCTCGGCGATGATATCAGAGCGAAGAACGAGAAGGCTGAGCAGCTTGCCGCAGGGTATATTGAGGAAGCAAGCGCGCTTCTTACGGAGCTTGAACAGAGCGGAGACGGCGGAAGGTTCTCCGCACCGCAGCTCGCTGTACTGCGCAGAGAACTCTCCGATGCTGCGCGGCAGTATGAACTCGGCAATTTTGAGACTGCGATAGCTGCGGCAAAGGATACGTCGCTCTCGGTCATCGAGGAGACATACAAGACGGACTGCAAGCGCAGAGAGTGGGAAAACAACTACACGGCGGCACTTACGCTGTCGGCGGAGCTCGTGGCATTCCTTGAGACGCAGGAGACCGTCACAGGTGAGATAAAGGCTCAGGTCGAGGAAAAGACCGGAAAGCCGCTCGAAGACGAGATCATCGGGCTGAAAATAAGCGATTACACTGATAAGCGCCCGGACGGAATGACTCAGTTCGAATATCTGAAGAAAACAGCGGCGGAGATAAAAGCGCAGCTTGAAAGCGACAAAGCTTATGATCTCGACACGCGCGAGCTGAAAAGCTACATTAACATTATAAGCGGGAAGTTGTACCCTGCTGTCGCAGATGTGGTTTACAAGGGTATCTGCAATATGAGCAATGCGTTCTCGCGCCAGAACATAAGCGAGCAGATAATCGACTTTTTTGAGGAACACAGCTTCACGTTCAAGGGATATTCCTACGACAACGGCGAGCACTGCGACCCTCTGCGCATAGGGCTTGAAAATGAGGACTCCGGCGAGGAGATAATCGTGACGCTCGCACCCGAGCTCGTGAACGGCGAAGTCCAGACAAAGGTAGAGATCGACCAGATCATGGGCGATGAAGCCAACGAGGAACGCAAGGCGTTCTATCGCAAGAGCATTGAGCAGGTGGTCTGCGAGAACACGCCCGGCGCAAAGATCAGCCTTGAATGCGACAAAGCATACAGAAACAAACTGTCCGACAACATCGGACTTCGGGATAAGCTGAAACAATAAAGCTAAAACAATAAAA
This sequence comes from uncultured Clostridia bacterium, assembly GCA_947166515.1. Classification (GTDB taxonomy): domain Bacteria; phylum Bacillota; class Clostridia; order Oscillospirales; family Ruminococcaceae; genus Ruminiclostridium_E. The sequence continues at coordinate 4,924 of CAMVEM010000126.1, forward strand.
TAATCAGGAAACAAACACAATAAGCCTTGTCAAACGGCAAAAACAAGGTCATAAATGCAAATCAGATAAATCTGTAAGAACTACTCAGCCTGATAAGCCTCAGTCCGTCTGAGGAGGTATGAGGAGAGCTCTCATCTACCTACGAATATATCGACCCTATCAGAGCTACTCCGAAAGCTCCGAAGACTGGCGCCCTTTGGTTACTTTCCGTCGCTATTGACGGAAAGTAACTCGCCACGCCGCAGCGAGGCGATAAAAGGAAACGAACATTATTGCGGGCGAAAAGAAACTTTCTTATCTGACTACACAAAAGAAAAAATCCCCCCTCCCCCAAGGGGGAGGGGTTGGGGGTAGGGGTATTTTTCAATGAGTTCTGTGCTTGAAAAAGCGAAACAAAACAAGATATTCCTTATATACGGAAATCTTGACGATATGTTCATAACGCGCGATCTGCGCAGATGCAGCTTCCGCACATTTCTTAACGGCTATCTGAAAAGCCTCGGCTATCAGCAGACAGTCTTTTATTCTGGTGCGAAAAACGTCGGAAAGTTTGTTCTTGACGACGAAAGCGCTATCTACGCCATTAACAAGAACAAAGCATATCGCACGACGGACAGCTCCGCTGCCGGTGCTGGTGCCGCCGCAGCGCCTGCAACCGCTCCCGCTCCGAAACGCCGCAGGATAATGAACCCTAATGCCGCGTCGGCAAAAAACGCCGCAGCAGCCGTCAATGCCCCGGCTCCGCCAGCGACAGAGAGTGCCGCTCCTGCATCCTCCGCATCTCCCGCAGAGATCGCATCTGCAGCTCCCGCAAAGGAAAACCGAAAGCTCGTATATAAACAGCCTAAGATAACGCCCGTGGAGTTTCTCGACGAGGCGAAAAAAATGATGTCAGACGGGAGCAGAAAATCCGCCGTCGTATTCACATTCCTGCAGGACTTCTTCACCGACCGTTCGGCACCTCTCCAGCCGTACTTAGAGCTCGTTTCGCACCTCTGGGACGAATACGGCAGCGCTGACAACGAAAATATCTGCATATTTTTGGCGCCGCAGATGACGGCTTCCGACCTGAACAGAATGTTCGACACCATGGAGAACGGCTATGTGCTGAAAAACAGGTTCTTCAACGAGAGCGGCACGATAAACCGCCGCACAGCGATAGAGATCGGGCTCCCGAACGCAGACGAGATAGGATACCTGCTCGACTGGCTACGTATAGTGGGAATTGACGGCAAGCACATAACATATAAGCAGTCCGGACGGAAAAAACTCATTTCGGACATACTGTTTTTAAGCAACGAAGCCGAAAAGGACGAGAATCGCTCCGGCTTTCTGTATGCGATATACAATAATTTTGCAGACTACATGAAGGCTGCGGACGGAGCGGAGGTCCCGATAGACGAGGGCGCGATAAAACAGATCTACCGCAGATATAAGCTCACGGACGACGCAGACCCGCTTGAAAAGCTGAAAAACACGTGCGGCTGGGAAGCTGTCGCGGACAGAATAAGCGAGATAGTGCGGGACTGCCGCATGAAAAAAGCCGCCGCGGAAAAGAAAAACTCCGGCGTGAAGCAGAACATCAAGCTTCCAGCCTGCTCAAACGAGCGCATAGACACTCCCGAAAGCACAGGCTACCGCTATCCCGTGCCGCACTTTATACTGCGCGGAAATCCCGGCGTCGGTAAGACCACTGTTGCGCGGCTCATAGGTCAGATACTGCACAACGAGGGGATACTCCTCAAAGGCACTACCATAGAAGCCAAGCGCGACGATCTTGTGGATCAGTACGTCGGCGGAACTGCGATAAAGACGACAGAATGCGTTGAACGTGCGCAGGAAAGCGTTCTGTTCATCGACGACGCGTATTCGCTCATAGACAAGAGCGATGAGGGCAACTATGCGAAAGAAGCGATAGACACGCTCGTCCCGATAATGACGAACCCGGAAAAATACCGCTTCTGTATGATAATGGCGGGCTATCCTGAGCCCATGGACGAGCTGCTCGAAATGAACGCGGGACTGCGCAGCCGTTTCAGCCGCGCTAATATCCTCACGATAGAGGACTATAAACCCGATCTGCTCAAAGACATTTTCGTGTCAAACTGCCATAAGGACGGCTACCGCTTTGACGGCGAGGACGACAACGATGAGACCGAAGATGAGATAACGCTTGACCTTGACTTATTCTTCAAAAATCTGTACGATCAGCGCAACCGCTCCGATTTCGGCAACGCGAGAGATATTGTCGCACTCGCCAAGGAAGTCAAGATGCAGTGCAGCCTGCGCGATGACACATTAAGATGCATCCAAAAGGAAGATTTCGGCGAGTCCGCAAAATATTTTAAAAAGCACGGCGTTTCTTCGATAGAGGAGATATACGAAAAGATAGATAAGTACGTCGGAATGGGCTTCGTAAAAGACCTTTTCAAGAATATACGCTTTGAGGTTCTTGATACGATAGACAGCAAAAAGCGCGGCATTACGCCGGAGCAGTACCCCGACCACTATATCTTCGCGGGCAATCCCGGCACCGGCAAGACAACCGTCGGCAAAATGATAGGAGAGCTCTATCATGTCATGGGAGTGCTTGGCGGAGCGGAAACGCTGTTCGTTGACGCGTCGGAGCTTATCGGCGAACACGTCGGCGAGTCGAAAACAAAGACTTCCGAAGTGATTCAGAAGGCTATCGACCACAATCAGGTGCTTTACATCGACGAGGCATACCAGATCTCGGATTCCGCATACGGAAACGAGATAATCGGCGCGATGATGACGAAAATGACCGAGAACGCCGATGATTTCAAGATGATATTCGGAATGTACTCGAACAAAGTCGAGGCATTCTTAAAAATGAACGCGGGTCTGTCGCGAAGGCTCCGCGTGGTGAATTTCCCGGACTACACGCCAGACCAGCTTCTCGAAATATTCGACCGCACGATAAAGGCGCAGGGCTGTACGATAACCGACGACGCTCACGAGCGCATGAAACTGATATTCACGCACAAATACAACACGCGCGGCGAGGATTTCGGCAATGCGGGCGAGGTCAAGAAGACCGTCATAGATATGAAGCGCTTGCGGATCGAACGAACATACGGCTCGAACGCCCCGGACGTTAACAGATATGAATACACAATGGCGGATATTCCGGCGGCTCTGCTGAAAATGACAGAGGACATGGCCGACCCGAAGTCGCTCGAAGATATCATGAAGGAACTCGACGAGCAGATCGGAATGTCCGACCTGAAAGACATCATAATCCACAAGCAGGAAGAGATCATCTTCGCGCAGAAAAGCGGTGGTTCCGCAGACGATATACGTCCGGGATATTACTTCTTTGTCGGAAGTCCCGGAACCGGAAAATCTACGAGCGCAAAGCTTTTCGCCGAGTGCCTGCATAAGCTCGGCGTAGTAAAGACGGATAATTTTTATTCCTGCACCGCCAAAGACCTTATCGGCCAGTATGTCGGCGAAACGGACAAAAAGACATGGGCGCTTTTACAGAAGTCGGTGAACAGCGTACTGTTCATTGATGAAGCATACAGCCTTTCATACGCGGACGATCATTCCGGCACAAACTATAAGAAGGAAGCTCTTGAGCAGATCATCGCGTTCATGGACGACCCGGAGCACAGGCGCACCTGCTGCATCATCTTCGCTGGCTACGAGAAGGATATGCAGGGACTCTACAAATCCAACAGCGGTATGCGTTCCCGCATTGAAGAAGTCCGTTTCAAGGATTACACCGCAAAGGAAACCTATGACATATTTGCTCTGTTCTGCAAAAAGAACGGTTTCCGCATAGCGGACGGCGTCGAGGAGATATACGTGCCGCTGTTTGAGAAGATGAAGCAGTATGAGTATTTCTCGAACGGCAGAACGGCAAGAACGGTATATGAAAAAACGACCCTCAACCTCAAAAGGAGAGTCGTTCGTTCGGACGATATAACCGGCGATGCCGTGAAGCTCATTCTTCCGGAAGACTTACTGACAGAAGCTGAAGCTGTCCGCATCGTCGCTGACGAATAATATTGACCCACCCC
>CAMVEM010000127.1 GCA_947166515.1 uncultured Clostridia bacterium
AGTATTCACCGGAAGACGCGGGCTACGGAAAGTTCATCTGGCCTATGGATGTCGGCAAGAGCTACATAAGTGAGCTTACTCAGTGGGACGGCGGCTATGCAGGACATCTCGGCATTGATATTGTCGAATACTACGGTGCTCCTATCTATGCCGGAGCGAGCGGAACGGTTATTCTTTCCGGACGTAACTACGGCTACGGAAACTGTGTAATAATAGATCACGGAAACGGATATCAGACGCTCTACGGACACTGCAGCGAGCTTCTCGTAGCTGTCGGCGAACAGGTGATCCAGGGTCAGTGTATTGCGAAGGAAGGAAGTTCGGGTGTTGTTACAGGACCTCATCTGCACTTTGAGGTACGTTCGGGCAAGTCAAAGCTGAATCCTATCAAATACCTTGAACATGTTTATTATTGATACTTACACTGTGTCAAAATACCAAAAAACGCCGGTAAGCGTTAAGCTCACCGACGTTTTTTATGTGAATCATCTTATTCTTTCACAGACGCTTCCTTTAGTCGTATAATATACAGTAACGCGTCCACGTTCGTCTATATAAACTTTGTAAACATCGTTATCTGAAAGATTTCTTACGAGTGTACAATAAACAGTAACATCTTCTTTTCCCGCGGGATTACTGAGAAGAACATCCAAGTCAATAGTTTCTCCGACTTCTATATCAAATAAATCTTTTAGTGCGGTCTGTTTTTTCAAGCCATTTGATTGATAGCCGGAATCCGGATATATGCTTTTCAACAGCTTTTCGGCATCTTCACTGCTTGTTATCGTCAAGCTTACAGAGTCCGCAGTACCAGCTCTGCTGTTGTCGGCGCTTTCTGGTGAGGACTGCTCAGCGGTGCCTTCAGGCGGTTGCTGAGTTTCCGCTGCTGCGGTGGTCTGCCATTTTCTGATCTCGTCGGTGCTTCCCTTGCGATTCTCGTTTATCTCGGTGAAATCTCCGGTCTTGCGGACACCCTGGACGAGCCAGTTTATCTTCTTTATATTGTCGAAGGTCATGGACTGACCCTTTTCAACCATTATCACGCCTTCGGTATTCTTTATCTCACCGGTAAATACCTTCGCATTTCCCGCTTTGATGTAATCATAGAGCTTCTTTCCTATCGTTTCGGTGCCTTCCTTAACATTGGTGCCGAATGTTACAAGTCTTGCCATACCGGCAGCAATATCTCCGGAATAAACGCGGGGATTATAGTTGTCATTGATTACCGAACGTATTTCATCTACAAGGAACGTGCTGAAATTGAAGAAGTATCCCGTTATATAGTTCTGCGGTGCAATTTCCGGCATATTATAGCAGTTTGCAACTACTTTCACGTTCTTTTTCTCGCAGTATCTTACCGCATAATCGGTCTCCATATAAGACATTATTACATCGCAGCCCTGCTTGATAAGATCATCAACTGCCGCTTCTATCTCGGAATGACTGTTGGACCATGCCCAGTTCACCCTGACGTCGGTATGCGCGCCCCAGAGCTCAGCAGCTCCGAGAACGAAAGCGTTCACAACGCCGTAAACATTGTACTCACCGGGATCGGCAACAACACCTATCACATTTGACCCGGTATTATGTGCGGCAGCTATTCCGCATACCGCAGCGGTCTGATAAAGCTCACCGCCGAAGCTTGACTCATACGCTCCGGTCTTGGAACCGCCGAAGTTCATGAAATATGTTTCGGCAGCGGATTTGGCTTCCTTATCCACAGCGTTCGCATATTTCGGACTGCATGCTACGATTATGTTGCAGCCGGCTTCTTTCAGAACGTTTACCGCCTCCGGGAACTCGGAAACAAGCACATTCTCAACATAGCAGGTATCAAGTCCAAGGACTTTTTCTATCTGACCTCTCGCATTCTCGAATGAAAGGTTGGTAGCTCCGTCCTTTACGAATCCGCTGTAAACGAAGCCGACTTTATATACTGTCGGGATTTCCTCGGGAAGAACTTCCCACTCATAAATAGTGTTTCCGCTTTCGTCGGTTTTCGGATCACCGTTTTCATCTGTAGCGACAACCGTATCTCTCGGCACCTCGGTGTACTGGGTCTCGCCCTTTTCGTTTGTTACCGGATTTCCGTCAACGTCTGTCTCAACTACGGTTTTAGTCGGTATCTCTTCCGTCTCTTCCGGTTCTCCGCCGTTACATCCGGAAAATATGAACAGACATGACGCCGCGAGCATCAAAACCGTTATTTTTTTCATTTTATTCAATATGCAGGACATTTCATTACTCCTTTATGTATGATAATATTACTCAAAAATGCATAGTTTTTCATAGTATCGATTTATTATAACATATTTTTCGGAAAAAATCACTACTTTTTTAAAAAATTATATAATTTTTATAAAAATATTTTGCTTTTTTCACAAATCTATGATATACTATTCCTTAGTGCAGACATTTACGGTGATAAACCGTATAAGAAAGGCAGAGTAATGAAAAAAACAAAAGAAGTCCTGGTAACATCATTTCTGGCGGCAGCCATGCTTCTTTCCGGCTGCGCAGCAAAGAAAGATCAGCAGAAAGAAATAAGTCCCCGCGCTGTCTCGATAGCCGACAAGTATTTCTCCGGCGATGACAAAAGCTACGAAGCATGGAAAGACATCGACCGCAGCAAGGTCGTCGCTTACGTTGAAGGAGCGGAAGACAGCGATTACTTCAATATCACGTTTGACGAGTTTTTCAGCGAATATATGTATTATCTTGTATCTTACCAGATCGACGATGATATGTCCGATGAAAACAAGTCGGCATGTGAGAGCTACCGCGACAATATAATCACCTATCTGACATTTGAGCGGCAGTATCTATATGTCGGAAAGAACGAGTACGGCATAAGCGAGGATACACTTACCGAAGATCAGAAGAACTCGATCATCGCTTCCTCCGAGACCGTAAGAAATGACTGGGCATCAAACTTCTACACCGCGTGCAGCGCAGAGCTTGGCGAGAGTGCGTCGGAAGAGGATATCAGTGCACTGTGCGACGAGGTGCTCAGAGCGATACTGAAAAAGTGCGGACTCTCCGAGGACATCTTCTACAGGTGGGAGCTGAACCGTTCGCTCGAAGAACTCGTCATTGAAGAGATCGTAAAGGATGCCGTTGTCACTGACGATGAAGTAGATCAGATGCTGAGTGATCTTATCGAAGAAGCAAAGGATAAAGCAGCCAATGACCCGGGCACATACGAAGCCAATCTGATATATCACAGCGTATTCATTCCGGACGGGACACGAAATTCAAAGCACATCTTCCTTCCATTTACCGACACCGGCAGCAAGGACAGCGTAAAGCAGGATTCCGACGCGATAAAAGAACGTCTCGCCAAAGGCGAAAGCTTTGATAAGATCTGCGAGGAAAAAGACGATGAAGACACATCAGCGCATCTTGTCCTTAAGAATTCGACATCAGTTACGAAGGAATACACTGATGCGCTTTATTCCCTCGCAAGACCCGGCGATGTCAGCGAACCTGTTATCACCGACAACGGCATATATTTCATACAGTATGTCGGCGATGCTGCAGTAAGCCCCGACGATACCGAGAACGTAAAGGGATATATCCGAAGCAGCCTTGAATCTCAGGCAAAAACCAACGCACAGAACAAGGAATACAGCAAGTGGCTCGAAAAATATAAATATACCGTTGATTACGATACGCTCCATATAGACAAGGATACCAGCATTCTTGCAAGCATGGACACATCTGAATACAAATAAAACCGAAAGGAACCAAAAGAAATGTCAGAAAAAAGAATACCCAGACGCAGCGAGATCGAAGAAAAGTACAAATGGCATATAAACGATATCTATCCGTCTGACGAAGCGTTTGAATCAGCACTTAATGACGCCGGCAGATATCCGGAAATGCTCGCGGGATATGAAGGAAAGCTTGCAGTATCGTCCAAGTCCATGCTTGATTATATGAAGCTCGACGACGAGATAACAAAGATTGTCTCAAATCTTGAAAATTACGCTAACAGAAAGAGCGATGAAGATACCACGGTCAGCCTTTATTCAGGCTACTGCGAAAAGACTACGGCGCTTTTCGTCGCTATCTGGAGTGCCGGTGCATTTGCAGTTCCGGAGATAATATCCATAAGCGACGAGGATATGGAGCGTTATTATAAAGAACAGCCGGAACTTGAACACTACCGTCTCGCGCTCGACAGGATACGCAGCCGCAGAAAGCACACCCTCTCCCCTGCCGAAGAACGCATCGCGGCAATGGCGGGCGAAATGCAGACTTCTCCGAACACGATCTTCTCAATGCTCGATAATGCGGATATAAAATTTCCGGACGCTACCGACAAGGACGGTAAAAAGCACCAGATAACCCACGGCAGCTATATCCCTCTGATGCAGAGCGACGACAGAGAGCTCCGCAAGTCCGCGTTCACGAACCTTTACGCGACATACACACAGTTTGAGAACACTTATACGTCGGTGCTCGGAAGCCACCTCAAAACGCTGAAATTCAACGCCGACGTCCACAAATATGAAAATACGCTCGAAGCTGCGCTCGACAGCACCGAAGTTCCCGCTGACGTTTATTATAAGCTGATAGACGCAGTACACGCCAACATGGACAAGATGTACCGCTATGTCGCGCTGAGAAAGAAGCTGATGAAGCTCGACGAGCTGCATTATTATGACCTTTACGCTCCCATTGTCAGCAAAGCGGAAGATAAGATAACCTATGAAAAGGCGAAGGAGACCGTACTCGAAGCGGTAAAGCCGCTCGGAGAGGAATACTGCTCGATAATGCGCGGCGGATTTGAGAACGGCTGGGTAGATGTCTATGAGAACGAGGGAAAATGCAGCGGCGCATATTCCGCGGGAGCTTACGTTCACCCGTTCGTTCTGCTCAATCACACCGACGATCTTCAGTCGGAATTTACCATAGCACACGAAATGGGTCACGCGCTGCACTCTTATTTCTCAAACAAGTTCCAGAGCGTCACTTACGCGGATTATAAGATATTTGTAGCGGAAGTCGCATCGACGTTCAACGAGAACCTGCTCATGCAGCACCTTCTCAGGACAACTACCGACAAGCGCCGCCGTGCTTACCTGATAAATTATTTTCTTGAACAGTTCCGCACGACGCTCTACCGCCAGACGATGTTCGCGGAATTCGAGCTGAAAATAAACGAGATGCAGGCTGCCGGAGAGCCGATAACCACTGACGCGCTCTGCGAGCTCTACGGAAAGCTGAACGATCTTTATTTCGGTGACGGAATTGTTCACGACAAAGAAATAGATCACGAATGGCAGCGTATCCCGCATTTCTACTACAATTATTATGTTTATCAGTATTCGACCGGATTTGCTGCGGCGATAGCTCTTTCCGAGCGAGTTCTCAACGGCGGTCAGAAGGAAGTTGACGATTATCTCGGATTCCTGAAAGGCGGCTGCTCAAAGACTCCGGTAGATCTGCTGAAAGGCGCGGGTGTCGATATGACAGACACTAAGGTCGTAAACGATGCGCTCACGATGTTCGGAAAGCTCCTTGACGAAATGGAACAGCTCGCCGGCGAGATATGAGCATGATTTCCGATTTTCCATAAAAGGCACAAAGGCTGCGGACCGCGTATCATCACGGTCTGCAGCCTTTCTGGTGCTATATGATATTATGTTTATTTTTGCTTTATTTTTCGATAGCGTCAGTGCGGTAGATGAACTTCACGCTGCCGTTTCCGCCGGTAAGGGTCTGATAATCAGCAGAAACATTCTTAAGTGCCTTTACCCTTTCGATGATGCCGCCAAGATCGCCGTCAACAAGCGATACTATCTTGCCGACTCCTTCTTCGCTGAACTTTCCGCAGCCTTCCGAAAGCTGTTTTGAACCGTCTGTGAGCTGAGTGATACCGTCGATAAGCGCCGGCATACTCTCGTCCATTTTTGCTATTCCGTCGTAAAGATCACCGGAACCTGCGCTGAGAGTTCCGAGACCGTCCTTCAACTGCTTTGCACCGTCTGCTGCCGCGGATACGCCGTCGGTGTACTGTGCAAGTCCGGTGTAGAACGTGTTGTAGCTGTCAAGCTGAGCTTTGAGCTCAGCAAGCTTTTTGGCGCCTGCTTTGGCTTCGCTGAGGCCTGCCTTGATCTTATTCTGAACATCAGAAGAATTCAGATTCTGCACGATAAGCTCATTGATCTTGTCGTTTACTGTCTTTGTTATAAGAGCTTTGACCTCGTCGGACTGCATCTGCTGTTCGAGTGCGGCATCCGCCATAGCCTTGACTTCCGCTGTCTGCATCTGTGCATCGACCGCAGCGTTTATCGCAGCCTGTGTATTCGCATCTATCACACCTGCGTCTATTCCCTGCTGATAAGCTTCGGGAGTAAGATTCTGGGTTTCAAGTACTTTTTCGAGTACCTGTGCCTTTACAGCAACGTTGACCTTTTCAGCCACACCTGCTTTTACAGCTTTTGTAACTTCCGCTTCTATCATAGCACGGTTCGCTTCAACTGCCTCTGTTACCTGCGCTCTTGCGGTCTCCTCTGCTGTCTTGATGACATTGTTCTCGTCGAGAGATGCTATCAGAGCATTAAGAGTATCGGCATAATTGTCTATAGTAAGCGTATATTTAAGACCCGAAGCTGCGAGCTGTTCATTTGCTATATCCAGCAGCGACTGGAACACCTGCTTTGAACCGAGAGTAAGCGCCGCATTGTTTTCTGTGATCTGGTCAAGACCGGAAGAAAGCTTTTCGGAACCTGTGTAAAGCTGCGAAGCGCCGTCGCTGAGCTTCTTTGCGCCGTCCTTTAACTGAGATACGCCGTCGGTCAGCGCCGAAGACTTTTCAAGGAGCTGAGAAAGTCCGTCATAAAGCTTTCCGGAACCGTCAACGAGCTTGTTCATAGCGTCGCTGAGCTTGTTAATATCGTCTGTAATGGTAGATTCCTTGTCACCGAGATCAAAGTCTATTTTGTTGAACATTTCGTTTGTGGCTGCCGTAACGGTATTTACCATTTCGAAATCCTTTACGTCTGCGGTGATCTCAACAAATTCCGGTATCTCTATCTTATCGGAGCTTACACCAAGACTTTCGGTAAGTCCCGGGAATGCTGTTCCGACGATAAGTGTGCGGTCGCCGTCATTTATGGACTTGCCGTTTGTTATCTCGATATTGCGGAATTTTTCGTTATCGAGCATCATGCCGGTAATTGCAGCGAACGGAACATATATTTTCTCTTTCTTTCCGTTTATCTCGACTTCCTCATAGACGTTGTTCGTATAGTCGAAACGGATAGTGACTTTTCCGCTTTTTCCGGCGAGCTCAGCGGGAGATATTACTTTTCCGTCAAGCTTGTAGGTTATCTTCAGATCCAGCGGTAGCTGACCGTCGTAGGTTCCGCGGTAATAAATATCGTTTCCGTTTGCGTTCCATGTCCTGATGTCGCCGTCCTCGGTGTAGGACTCGTCGCCCTTGACGTTCTCTACTCTGTGCATATCGGATTTCTCGGTGAGCTTATTGCTTCCTGCCGCATTTCTGAGGCAGTCGCTGACAATGACCTTATTTGTCTGACCGTCTGCGCCGGCGAGAACATAGACTGTCTCGTCCTTCTTTACTTCTGTTTCTGCAGCAGCGGGTTCTTCGATTTTTTCAGGCTCCGGGGACTTTTCGCTGTCGTTTGTTTTTTCATTTACGGCGTAAGCTGCTGTAGCGCCGATAGATCCTGCAAGCATTGTGCAGCATGCGATATAGGATATCTTTTTTATAAGTGAGTTTTTCATGGTTATCTTCCTTTCGTGTATCTGATCATTTATTCGTTTTCAGCTCAATGGCTGTGGAGAAGTCTTCCTAAGTGTGTATGCGGCTTGTGTTCGCTTCCGCTCATGCCTATCGTAGTGTGTCTTATAAGCGCGTCACAGAGCATCAGCAGTGCCGGCAGTATGAATATTACGCATACCATGCTTATTACCGCACCGCGTGCCATTAACATACACATCGAGCTTATGATATCTATGTCGGAATATACCGCTACTCCGAATGTTGCGGAGAACAGTCCCATACCGCTGACGATTATCGACGGGATAGATGTTCTGAGAGCTGTCATTACCGCGTCGCGCTTATCCGCGCCCGCTATACGCTCGGATTTGTAGCGCGTGGTCATGAGTATCGCGTAATCGACCGTAGCTCCGAGCTGGATCGTGCTTATGCAGATAGGAGCTATGAACGGAAGCGACTGACCGAAGTAGTGCGGAAGTCCGAGGTTGATGAACGTTGCGAGCTCGATAACTGCGATCAGTATGAACGGGAGCGAAATGCTCTTTTCAACTATCGCGATTATCACGAATATCGCAAGTATCGATACCATGCTTACTACCTGGAAATCATGACCGGTGGTGTCGATCATATCCTTGAGGCAAGGTGCTTCGCCTATCAGAAGGCCGCCCTCGTCATATTTCTTGAGTATCGCGTTTAACTGTGCTATCTGAGTGTTGACCGCGTCGCTTGCAGCCTTGTATTCCGAGCTTACCATGAGAAGCTCCCACTTCTCGGTTTTAAGAGTGCTCGTAAGTCTTTTGTGTGGAAAGACGAGAAATGCGTGCTTTTCCCCGGGTACGTGTTCCTGATAACGCCTGATCCCGGGCGCCTTTACGGTGAACTTAAGAAAGGGGAGGGCATGACGAAGCTTCTTAAGGTAGGCACGGATGTGCTTACGCTCACGGAGTCCGAAGAGCAGTTCATGAGAAGGATAAGCGACGACGAGCATGTTGCTCAGATGTCCGTGGGTTTCATAGAAGGAGATACTATCAAAGTTACGGAAGGTCCGCTTCTCGGACTTGAGGGTAAGATCAGGAAGATCGACAGGCACAAGAGGCAGTGTGTGGTCGAGACCGAGATGTTCGGACAGAAGACCAAGATGACGGTGGGCCTTGAGATAGTGTACAAGAAGTAACTTGTATTTGACGATTTACGTATCAGCGATTATAATAAG
>CAMVEM010000128.1 GCA_947166515.1 uncultured Clostridia bacterium
GCTGTGGCTGAGCATACTGCTGCTGTGGCTGAGCGTACTGCTGCTGTGGCTGAGCATACTGCTGCTGTGGCTGAGCGTACTGCTGCTGTGGCTGAGCGTACTGCTGCTGCGGCTGAGCGTACTGCTGCTGTGGCTGAGCATACTGCTGCTGAGGCTGAACATACGGCTGCTGTATTGCAAGGCTGACACCGCAATTACCGCAGAATGTTGAGCCGTCCGGCAGGGGTGCGCCGCATTTTGGACATATCATACTGGTTTTCCTCCGAAATATCTTATTTTATAACAGGCTTATCCGCCAAAAAATTAACGCTGAAATTACCGTTCCGTTATCAGAGTTTCTTGGAGAGAATAACTTCAAAAGGCGCTCCTACCGGGAGAAATCCTCCGATAGTGGAATATCCGAGCTTGATGTAGAAGTGCTGTGCGAATTCGTCAGAAGCGGTGGAAGTCATCACTGTTTTATAGCCGAGCTTGCGCATCTCATCTTCCCAGAATTCAACAAATTTTCTTCCGTAGCCCTTGCCTCTGTTTTCGTCGTTGAGGTGGATCATATTCATGAAGGGGGTGTTATCCCAGAAAAGATTATATCTGAGCCAGCCGATGAACTTATCGTTTTCCTCCATGATATAGACTCTGTTCAGCGATATGAGGTTGAGCATCTCCTTTTTGTCGATTCCTGCGTCGTTATGAGCGAGGATATCGATGTCTTCTTTTGTAGCAAATCTGATCATATTCATTTCCCCCTTTTTATGATTTACGGTATTGCCTTTTCTCTTGTATACATTATATCACATTTTTTTTCGATTGTATAGAGTTTTTTGTATAAAAAGCTGTAAAAATCAAAAAAACAGTAAAACCGCACAAAGAACCTGCCGGAAGTTTGTGCGGTATATCATTTATACTGTTTTCATTTCAAACTGTAAAAAGTATTTTTTCCGTTTCTTACCCCGCCTCTGTCGGGGTAAGAAACAAATAAGCCTTTTTGTCTATAATTCAGTATTGTATTTATTTCTTGCTGTCGTTTTCTCTGATAGCATTGTGCTTTATCTTGCCGCTGATCGTCTTCGGGAGTTCGTCAACGAATTCTACCAGACGCGGGTATTTATAAGGCGCTGTGTTCTTCTTGACGAAGTTCTGTATTTCCTTCGCAAGCTCGTCGCTTGCTGTATATCCCTTCGCAAGCACGATAGTCGCCTTTACGAGTATTCCTCTGACTCCGTTAGGGTCGGGAGCTCCGGTGACTGCGCATTCAAGCACGCTTGGATGCTGCATGAGTACGCTCTCTATCTCAAACGGTCCGATGCGGTATCCGCTCGACTTTATGATATCGTCATTTCTTCCGACATACCAGAAGTAGCCGTCCTCATCTCGCCACGCGGTATCACCGGTGTGGTAGAGCCCGTCGTGCCAAGCGGCATCTGTTTTTTCTTCGTCCTTGTAGTAGCAGAGGAAAAGTCCCTCGGTGCCTCTTTCGCCCTTTACGACTATCTCGCCCGTTTCGCCGACCGGAACCGTCTTTCCGTTCTCGTCAACAAGATCGACATTATAGAGCGGTGTGGGTTTTCCCATAGAACCGGGCTTCGGCGTCATTCCCGGAAGATTTGCGAGAACCGCGGTAGTCTCGGTCTGACCGAAGGCTTCCATTAATTTCAGTCCCGTATATTCGAGCCAGCGGTTATATACCTCGGGGTTGAGCGCTTCTCCCGCTATGCAGCTGTATTTCAGGCTTGACAGGTCGTAGTCCCTGAGACCTTCCTTTATGAAGAATCTGTACATCGTAGGCGGCGCGCAGAGAGATGTTACCTTGTGTTGCTGTATTGTGCGCAGCACATCGGCGGGAACAAATCTGTCAAAGTCGTAAACGAACACGCACGATCCGAGCGACATCTGTCCGTAGAGCTTGCCCCAGGCTGCTTTTCCCCAGCCGGTATCGGATATCGTAAGGTGTAAGCCGTCGGGATCGACGTTCTGCCAGAGCGCTGTCTGTATGTGCCAGAGCGCATATTTATGGCAGTGTCCCGCCATTTTCGGGTATCCCGATGTTCCCGATGAGAAATATATCAGCATCATATCGGTCGCAAGCGTGGGAACTCTTTCCATTGTGGTAAGCTGCTTCTTTATCTCTTCGTCGAAGTTTATCCAGCCTTCCTTTTCGCCGTTTGCGATGAACTTTTTAAGTGTGATACCGAGCTCGGCTTCCGCTTCGTCAACATATTTTTCTATGTCCGGATTATGTCCTGTGGCGACAATGCCTTTGACGTCCGCGCTCTTGAAGCGGTATGTGAAATCGTGTGTAGTAAGCAGATGAGTAGCGGGGATAACGACCGCTCCGAGCTTGATAAGTCCGATAATCGCGTACCAGAACTGATAGTTGCGTTTAAGCACGAGCATTACCTTATCGCCTTTTTTTATTCCCTGAGAAGCAAAAAGGTTAGCTGCCTGGGTCGAAAGATCGGAAAGCTGCTTGTATGAGAACCGTGTTACCTTATCCTGAAGATCAACGTGCAGCAGCGCGGGTCTGTCGGGTTCAAGCTCGCCGAACTTGTCTATTATGTCATATCCGAAGTTGTAATTTTCGGGAGCATGTAATTCAAATTTATTGAGTATCCCGTTCTCGTCATAACCTTCGGTGACGAATTTTTTATAGTAATCTCTTACCTGTTCCATCTGGTTGTCCTTTCTTATGTCCTGGCAGATTATATAAGTATCGCGAGAAAATCGCAGTCGCCTTCGATAGCTATCATGCCGTGCGGATTCGAGCTGTCGAAATAAACGCAGTCGCCCTCGTTCAATATCTCGGTATTGTTGTTTATCACGAATTTCATCTTGCCTTTTACGATGAAGTTCATTTCCTGACCTTCGTGCACCGACATGGCGATAGGCTTGCTCAGATCGGGTTCATACGGAGCGTGTACCATTATAGGCTCGATCTTCTTGTTCTTGAAAAGATATGCCATGTGCTGATAGGTGAATCCGATACGTCTTTCTATCGGAAGACCTTCTCCCTTTCTGACGAGCGAATATGTCGCGAGGGTAGGGGAGGAGCCTGTAAGAAGTTCGATCATCTCGATCCCCATAGCTTCGGCGCAGGAGTTGAGAACTGAAAGAGACAGGTCCTTTTTTCCTTCCTCGTAATCAATATATTCCTGCTCCGTAATTCGTGCGTTCTCCGCCATTTCCTTTGTCGAAATTTCCAGTGATTCTCTCGTAGCTTTCAGCCTTGAGGACACTTCTTTGATGTCATACTTCATACAAAAAACCTCCTTATGACAATTTTTATAAAACCGGATGAATTTCCGGAATAAAACAGAAAAATGCAGTTTAGAAAAATAAAAACGATCTGTCCGAAATAGGACAGACCGATAAGTCTGTAATACCACCTGTTTCGTATGGGCAACCACCCACTCTCCATATAACGCCGGAGCTGCGTCAGCAATTACTTCCTTTAAGGTTTGGTCGCTGCGGCTCGGGAATGATTTTCAGTCAGGAGCTACTTTTACCGCACTCACACCGTCTGCGGCTCGCTGTAAATTTCACAGGTGACTTACTGTTTCCGTCATTGCCTTTACTGATTATTCTGTATTATAGCAAATAAAAAAAGTTTTGTCAAGTATTTTTTTCACAGCTGAAAAATTTTTTTATCTCCAACACCGCCGGCAAAGGGAGACATACATTCAGCATTTAATCTTTCTTTGCATTTTTGCAGATATCCCGAAGACAGCATTTGTCACACTGCGGTCTGCGTGCTATACATACGAGCCTTCCGTGCCATACGAGCCTGTGGCACATATTAAGCCCTTCTTCCGGCGGGATAACAGCGGCAAGCTCTTTTTCCACCTTTGCCGCATCCTTGCTTTCGGTAAGTCCGATAAGGTTAGTGAGCCGGATAACGTGCGTATCGCACACGAGCGCAGGCTTGCCGTACAGATCGCCGACTATGAGGTTAGCGGTCTTTCTTCCGACGCCGGGCAGGGAAGTGAGCTCCTCTATAGTATCGGGAACATTCCCGCCGAAGCGGTCGCGCAGGTCTCTGCACATCAGTGAGATGTCGCTTGCCTTGGTATGAAAAAGGCCGCAGCTTTTTATGTATTCCTCGATCTCCGGGATCTCGGCGTCTGCGAAAGCGTCAACTGTCGGAAATCGTGCGAAAAGCGCCGGAGTGACCATATTCACGCGCTTGTCGGTGCACTGTGCGGAAAGGCGCGTGGCGATAAGCAGTTCGTGCGGTTTTTCATATATCAGAGCGCATTTTACATCGGGATATTCCGATCTCAGCAGCTCTATCATTTTAAGTGCGCGTTGTTTCTTTGTCATAACGTCACCTTACAGAAGCGGAGCAAGTACCTTGAGGAGCGAGCGCAGCAGTCTTCTGCTGAAGCTTAAGCCTTCAAAGATCTTGTCGCTTACCTGTTCCGACACCGAAAGCGAGTTGAGGAAGGAATCCCTTGCCTGTGTGACCGCTCTGCTCTTATACATCCACACACCGTTCTCGAAATGCAGATAGAAGCTTCTGTAGTCGAAGTTGCAGGTCCCGACGATAGCCGTCGAATCGTCGCTTATGATCATTTTTGTGTGTATGAAGCCGGGAATGAATTCATATATCTTCACGCCGTTGTTCATAAGACGCTCATAGTTCGCCTGAGTCATCTCGAATACGGTCTTCTTGTCAGGGTGATGAGGAGTTATGATCTTGACATCTATCCCGCTGTTCGCGGCGCGAATGAGACTGCTCTCCATAACATCGTCAAGTATCAGATAAGGTGTACAGATATAGACATATTTTTTCGCGTCGTTGATTATATTGATATAGGCGTTCTCATGGATAAGCCCTCTGAAAAGCGGTTCGTCCGAGAACGGTATCACATACCCGTCCGGTTTTGCCTTGTATTCGGTGAGATATTTGTTGTAGTCCTGAGCGATACCGGTCGCGAAGCTCCACATTTCAAGGTACAGCACCACAACTTTTTTTACCGCGTCACCGTCAAGACGTACGCACGAATCCTCCCAGAATCCGAAGCGCTCCTTGCGGTTGATATATTCGTCCGCGATGTTTATGCCGCCGGTGAATGCGACTTTTCCGTCGATTATCGCGAATTTGCGGTGGTCGCGGTAGTTCATGAAGCGGTCGAGCGACGGCTTATAGGGATTGAATACCACGGTCTCTATTCCGAATTTTTTCATCATGTCGGGGAAATTCACGGGAAGCAGGTTTATAGTTCCGATATCGTCATACATCAGGCGGACTTCAACGCCGTTTTCGGCTTTTTCTTTCAGTATATCGAAGGTTTTCTGCCACATCTCGCCGTCGCCGATGATGAAATATTCAAGGAAAATATATTTTTCGGCTTTTGAAAGCTCTTTCAGCAGTTCACCGAAGAAAAGGCTTCCGGGATTTAGAAATTCTGTCTGAGTATTTGCGTAGATATTGCTTCTGGAATTCTCTATGATATAGTCGGCCTCGCGCCTGATATGTGCGTTTTCTCCGCTGAGCCTGCACAGAAGCTCGGTGTCCGGCTTTATCATATCTTTTGAGCTGTCAACCGCATGCTTAAGCTTTGCGGTATTCTTCTTGTTCAGGTGGGTACGTCCGAACATAAGATAGAGCAGAGGTCCGCTGACCGGAAAGCACAGCACAGGTATAAGCCAGGCTATCTTGAATTCCGGGTTGTTGTTTCTGTTGACGATATTTACTGCGATAATAAGGCTTATAAACTCGAATATCAGAAAAAGAGGCACGAAAAAGGTGGATAAGAACATCATGGGCAGAACGATAGCGCATATCTGAATGAATATCAGTATGCTTACCACAAAAAGTCTGCTCGAAAGAATCTTGCCAAGCTTTCCCAAGTCAGAACCTCCTTTCTGTTATTCAGACACTTTATAAATAAATATTATATCATAAAAAATGACATTTTTCAATACTTTTCTCTGTAATTCACAAAAAATTGGAACGCGGAACACAGCGAAGAAAAATTTTTCCGTGTGTTGACAAATCGCGTCGGGGAATGTATAATTATTATAGACAGGTATGCGGTCTTTCAATCGCTGATAACGACTGGCATACCGGAATGATTTCATTATGCGGGAGAAAGACATTGAATATATCAAAGACTATTTTTTATGAAATAACGGCTGCTGCAGGCAATTCCGAAGTGTTCAGCATAATACTCGCGTTCATATTCTTCATTGTGGGAATGGTCATGCTCGTCAAGGGCGCGGATATGTTCGTTGACGGTGCTGCAAAAGCGGCGCTTAAACTGAAAGTTCCGATGATAGTTATCGGACTTACAATAGTTGCATTCGGCACGAGCGCACCGGAAGCCGCAATAAGCATTGATTCCGCATACAGGGGCGAGGGTGCCTTATCCATAGGAAATATCATCGGAAGCAACATTTTCAATATCCTGCTTATCCTAGGAGTTTCCGCGCTTATCACCACGATTCCCGCCGACAGGAACACGTTCCTGTCAGAGATACCTTTTGTAGTCGTTATTACCGCTGTGCTGCTTGCACTCGGCATTGACGGCGATATAGGAACTGTCGATTCGATAATACTGCTCGCGCTTTTTGCGCTGTACATAATCTATCTTATTGTCATATCCGTAAAAAGAAACAGAAAAAGCACAGAAGATGAGAGCCCGGAAGGCATCGCACAAGACAAAGCGAAAAACAGCACGATAGTACTTACAAACAGGGATACAGCGCTCAAGCTGATACTGCTTATAATATTCGGCATAGCGTTTGTGGTCGTGGGAAGCGATCTTACCGTCACCGGCGCAAAAGTAGTTGCTTATTCCATGGGCGTTGACACTCGTATCATAGGACTTACGGCCGTTGCTCTCGGAACATCTCTGCCGGAGCTTGCGACTGCTGTTGCTGCCGCGAGAAAAAAAGCCGTTGATCTTGCGGTCGGTGAGATCATAGGAAGCAATGTGTTCAATATTCTTTTTGCGGGAGGACTTGCAGGAATCCTTGCGCCTTCGCATGTGCTGTTCAAGCCTTTGCTTCTGATCGACTGCGGTGTTGCGGTTTTTGCTGCGCTTCTGCTGTGGGTGCTGCTCTCAAAGAACAGAACTATCGGAAAAAAAGCCGGAATTGCTATGACTGCATGTTATTCGTTATATTTCATATACCTCATAATACAGCCTTCATTATTCAAGATGTGATGTCCGGAGGATAAAATGGACGAAGAAAAGAAATTAGCAGAAACATTGGATGATGTTTTTAAAGACGACATAGATCAGCAGGAAGAACCGGATACGGGAGACGAGCCCGGTGAAACTGCCGCAGATGATCCGGAAGAAGAGCTTCCCGAAATACCGGAGTTTTCCGAAGCAGATGACGAAGAGGACGAGGAATTGCCTGAGATGCAGGAGTTCTCCGAAGAAGAAGATCTGCCTGATATATCGGCAGAACCGGCGGAAGATAAGAGAAAAGACCTGTACATATATGACGCGGACGATGAGACTGTGGACGACAGGGATCTTTACAGCGATTATTCCGTCAGTGTGCAGATATGTTCTCCGCTGAATGCGAAGAACGCTACTGATGAAACTGCAGATAAAAAGGCGCCGGACATTCCTGTGAGCGCCCCGGAGTCAGTGTCAGATGCGGACGTTCCCGCATATAATTCATCATACGATGAAAATTTCGTTCACAGTGATAATATGTCGAAAACAACGGAAAAAGAACATCATACGTCGGGCAGACTCAGTATTTCTCTGATAAACACGATCATCTCGATGATAACGCTCTGCGTGTCGGCGGGCGGTATTTTTACTGGGATCGCATTTATGAGAACGCACGATCAGCAGATAAGAGAAGATCATTCCCGCATGGATCGCCTTGAAATGCAGATCAATGATCTGCACGCAGAAAAAAGTGACGACGGCGATTATGTTGACGCAGTGCGGCTGATAGAAAAAGAGGAACAGAATGAGCCTTCTGTTCCTGTTGACGAGACGGTCGATGTAGATCGCGGCAAGATCATTACATACGATTCTTATGTGGGATATTCGTGGGTGCCGGTGCTTCCGGGAGTAAAGACGAACTCTTATGACAAGAACGGATTTTCCGTTGATGATGAATACCGCATGTCATATAAGGCGGACGGTGAGGTATCCTCATATTTCGGAATAGATGTATCGTCTCATCAGGGCGATATCGACTGGAATGCCGTCAGAGCGGACGGCGTGGAGTTCGCGATACTGCGCATAGGCGTAAGAGGCTATGGCGAGGAAGGGAATATCAGGCTCGACGAAAAGTTTATCCAGAATTATGACGGCGCAAGGGACGCGGGAATAGATATCGGCGTTTATTTCTATTCTCAGGCGATAAGCGTCGATGAAGCCATTGAAGAAGCAAAATTCGTGCTTGAACAGCTTGACGGCCGCAAGCTCGAATATCCGGTAGCGTTTGACTGGGAGCCGGTCGATTCCACGGTAGATGATACTCCGCCGCGTACGGAGGACGTAATGCCGGGAACTCTGAATCTCGCCGCGAGAGCATTCTGTGAAACGATCGAGGACGCCGGCTATAAGGCTATGATCTACACCAACAAGAAAATGGCATATCTTAAGTATGATCTGCGACTGTTTGACGGTTATCCGGTATGGCTTGCGCTTTATAACACGGATATGACTTATTATTATGATTTTGACATCTGGCAGTACGGATTTGCCAGAGTGGACGGCATAGAGGGCGATGTGGACGTTGATATAGCTATGATAAGATAGCTGACTTACTATATATCGCAACCCCGAAATCCGCGCTGACGACAAGTTCATCTATTTTGTCGAGCTTTGCGCGGTCCTCACGCGAGGTCTTATAACAGTAGGGCGTCATCTCGAAAAGAGCTATGACGTCCTCATTTGATGTAAGCTTTATCTTAGAACGGCATTCGCTGTATGAGACAAGCTCAAAGCCCTGCACAGCCGTGTCAGAGACATCATTCA
>CAMVEM010000129.1 GCA_947166515.1 uncultured Clostridia bacterium
GTACACGACCAATGGATTACCAGGATATAAACGCGAAAACAATAAACGGCTGGATAAGCGACGGCTGGGAATGGGGCATACCCATAAACCACGAAACATTCATCGCCGCGAAGAATGGTGACTGGGACATTCACTTAACACCCACAAAAAATGTTCCGCACGAATGGCTCGGCGATGTCGGCGGAAAAAAGATACTCGGGCTCGCCAGCGGCGGAGGTCAGCAGATGCCGGTACTCGCAGCGCGCGGCGCGGTATGCACTGTGCTCGATTACTCCGAAAAGCAGATAAAAAGCGAGCTCAGCGTTGCCAGGCGCGAGGGCTATAAAATCGAAGCGATACGGGCGGATATGACAAAGCCGCTTCCGTTCGCGGACGAAACGTTCGATATGATAATACACCCGGTCTCAAACTGCTATGTACGCGATGTAAGACCAATATGGCGGGAATGCTTCCGTGTGCTGAAGCACGGCGGAGTCCTTCTCGCGGGAATGGACAACGGCGTGAACTTCATGTTTGACGATGACGAGACCTATGTTGTCAATCACTTCCCTTTTGATCCGCTGACTGACCCTGAACAGATGAAGCAGCTCGAAAGAAGCGAAAGCGGCGTTCAGTTCTCGCACACAGCCGAAGAGCAGCTTGGCGGTCAGCTCGAAGCCGGATTCACTATAACCGCGCTGTACGAGGACACCAACAGGGACGGAAGGCTTTTTGAACTGAATATACCGTGCTATTACGCAACACGGGCAGTAAAGGTGTGATAAAATGATATTTGAAAAAGCAAATGAAAATGACATACCGGCTCTGACCGATCTGAGAATAAAATATCTGCTGGAGGACTACGGGACGATAAGTAAAGACAAATTATCCCGCATTGCGGAAGGACTGCCGGATTACTTTTACAGACATCTCGGCAAAGATCTCCTCGCATTCGTGTGCAGAGATTCTGGGAAAATCGCTGGTTGCTGCTTACTGCTCATTACGGAAAAGCCGCAGAATCCTTCATTCATCAGCGGAAAAACAGGCTCCGTGATGAATGTTTACACTTTGCCGGGATATAGGAAAAAAGGCATTGCGCACGAGCTGATGAAAATTCTTCTTACAGAATCGGAGAAAAATGGCCTTGATTTCGTCGAACTCAAAGCTACCGATTCGGGTCATTCTCTCTATATATCGCTCGGATTTGAAGATGTCATATCAAAATATCACAGCATGAAATTTGTCTTTGATGAACAAAAGAAAGGATAACTCTATGAAAAACGAACTTGTGATAGTCCTCGATTTCGGCGGACAATACAATCAGCTCATTGCAAGGCGCGTAAGAGAATGCGGTGTTTACTGCGAGGTGCGCTCCTACAAAACGCCGCTCAGCGAAATCAAAGAGCTGCAGCCTAAGGGAATTATCTTCACAGGCGGTCCCAACAGCGTGTATGACCCGGCTTCCCCGCATATCGGAAAAGAAATATTTGAGTTCGGGATCCCGATACTTGGTATCTGTTACGGCGCGCAGCTAATGGCATACGCTCTCGGAGGAACGGTCGAGACCTGCAAGGTTTCCGAGTACGGCAAGACCGAAACCTTCTACGATAAGAGCGGCGCAATTTTTGGCGCAGTGAGCGAACTTCCCGACCGCGCTGTATCATGGATGAGCCACACCGACTATGTTGCCAAAGTCCCCGAGGGATTCCGCATCACCGCGCACACAAAGGACTGCCCTGCTGCAGGATTTGAAAACGCAGACAAAAAGCTGTATGCCGTTCAGTTCCACCCGGAAGTGAATCACACTCAGCACGGTATTATAATTATCGACAGCTTTGTACATAACATCTGCGGCTGCAAGAGCGAGTGGAACATGAAAAATTACGCCAAGACTGCTATCGAGCAGGTCCGTGAAAAGGTCGGAAACGGAAAGGTGCTGCTTGCACTGTCCGGCGGAGTTGACAGCTCTGTGGCCTGCGCTCTGCTTTCAAAAGCGGTCGGCGATCAGCTCACCTGCGTTTTCGTGGATCACGGGTTTATGCGCAAGAACGAGGGCGATGAAGTTGAGGCGGCTTTCAAAGACTGGAACGTTAATTTCATACGCGTGGACGCTTCCGAAAGATTTATCTCCAGACTTGAAGGAGTCAGCGATCCCGAAACCAAGAGAAAAACGATAGGCGAAGAATTTATCCGTGTGTTCGAAGCTGAAGCAAAGAAGATCGGAAAGGTGGATTTTCTTGTTCAGGGAACTATCTACCCCGACGTTATCGAGAGCGGAACGGGAGACGCGGCAGTGATAAAATCGCACCACAATGTCGGCGGACTTCCCGCTTGCGTGGATTTCAAGGAGATCATCGAGCCGCTTCGTATGCTGTTCAAGGACGAGGTCAGAAATCTCGGAACTGAGCTCGGGCTGCCGGATTATCTCGTATGGCGTCAGCCGTTCCCGGGACCGGGTCTCGCTATCCGCATCATAGGCGAGATCACGCGTGAAAAGCTTGACATACTGCGTGACGCGGATCTTATATTCCGTGAGGAGATAGCGAACGCACACCTCGAACGCGAGATCGGCCAGTATTTTGCTGTGCTCACCAACAACCGCTCGGTCGGCGTTATGGGCGACGGCAGGACCTATGATTACACCCTTGCGCTGAGGGCTGTCACAACTTCTGATTTTATGACAGCAGACTTTGCGCGGATTCCGTATGAGGTACTCGAAAAAGCCAGTGTTCGTATTGTCAACGAAGTTAAGAATATCAATAGGATCTGCTATGATATCACCAGCAAGCCGCCGGCTACTATTGAGTGGGAGTAACTGTTTGGGCGTTATGTTTGGCTTAACCATGCAGTTTGTCAAGCCTCTGCCAGCTGAATGGCAACACTTTGGCAACAGTCTTTAAAAACCGTTTATAAAGAGAGAATCCTCTCTCGTTCGGACTTATCCGAGCGAGGGAGGAATTTTTATACTTTATAATTGTAACGCCAATCGTCGTATTCTTCTTTGGTTATCTTTTCACTCCGGTATTTCTCCGCCTGTTTCTGCCAAGCCTTGAACATTTTCAGCATGGTAAGATATTCAACGCCGTTATCGCGGTCAAGTCTGATGCAGATCTCGTCGTCGAGCTTGTCGATCTTCAGACCGTAATTGTCCTCAAGCGCAAAAAGAGTATGCATTACCCCGAGATAGCTTTCAATGTTCGGTACATCAAGTGCTTCGGGAGCAACCTCCAGCACTTGCGCGATCTGCTCGGTAAGATCAGCTTTTGGTGTGCGGACACCTTTTTCATACTGAGCCATTCGGACATCGGCGCTTGATTCCGGGAAACCTACGGCTTCACCGAGGTATTTGAGGGTCATACCCCTCATATTGCGGATATGGCGGATACGTTCGCCTATTGACATGGTATCATCTCCTATAAGGTTTCTTTATAATAGTATAGCATATTAGTTTAAGTGTGTCAAGAATTATTTAACAAATTTGTTAAATATTTTCTCAAAAGCGCTTGACAAAAGCAAATATGTTTAGTATAATAGAGTTAAACTTATAAGTTTAATATTGTATAAAGGAGATGGTACAGCACACACTCTACAGAATACTGAAGAAATGGAGGGAGAATATGGCTAGCAGATTCATGAGAGTGGATGAAGTAGCAAGGGAGCTTGATGTTTCGGAAGCATACGCTTACAAGATAATAAAAAAGCTGAACAGCGAACTTTCGGAAATGGGCTACATAACAGTAGCCGGAAAACTCAACCGGGATTACTTCAACAAAAGGGTTTACAGCGCGGAAAACAATACGGAAGAAAAGGAGGGATAAGAAATGCCGGTATATAAGGAAGCCGGCAACACATGGAGAGCAGTTTACAGATACACGGATTGGAGGGGTGAAAGGCGGCAAACCCAGAAACGTGGGTTTGCCACCAAGCACGAAGCACTCGCATGGGAGCGCGAGCAGCTTATGAAAGCCGAGGCAGACATTGATATGACATTCGGAAGCTTTGTGGAAAGCTATACGGCAGATATAAAGAACAGGGTACGCGAGAACACATGGCACACCAAGGAACATATCATAAGGACCAAAATCCTTCCGTACTTCGAAAAGCGGAAGATCTCGGAGATAAAGCCGCGGGATATTATAGCATGGCAGAATGAGCTTATGAAAGGCACCGATAAAAACGGGAAACCGTTCTCGCCAGTATATCTCAAGACCGTTCATAATCAGATCTCAGCGATTTTCAACCACGCAATCAGGTTTTACGGATTGCGTGAAAATCCCGCCGCAAAGGTCGGCAACATGGGAAAAGAAAAGACGCGGGAGATGCTGTTCTGGACGCGGGATGAATACACGAAATTCGCGGAAGCGATAATGTACAAGCCGCTGGCATACTATGCATTTGAAATGCTTTATTGGTGCGGAATACGCGAAGGCGAGCTGCTTGCACTCACACCTGCGGATTTCGACTTCGAGAAAGAAACGGTTTCCATTACAAAATCATATCAGCGGCTTGAAAAGCGTGATATAATAACAGATCCCAAGACTCCCAAAAGCAACCGTGTAATAAAGATGCCGGATTTTCTGGCATTGGAGATGCAAGATTGCATTAAACAGCTCTACGGTGTTGGACCGAATGACAGAATATTTGAAGTGACAAAGAGTTTCCTGTATGATGAAATGAAGCGGGGCTCGAAGGCTGCAGGAGTAAAGAAAATCCGAATACATGACCTGCGGCACAGCCATATATCTCTTTTGATCGAAATGGGATTCTCGGCAGTCGCGATAGCCGACAGGGTCGGACACGAAAGCATTGATATAACTTACCGATATGCACACCTGTTCCCGTCAACACAAACGGAAATGGCGAACAGACTGAGTAGCTTCAGACGAAGCGGGACGGATGACGAGGAGGATAAACGAGATGTCGGTTAAGCGAAGAGATAACAAAAACCGTTGGCGCAACAAAACCGTAGCATTCAGAGTATCGCCGGAGGAAAACGACCTGATAAGGCAAGGATGCCTTAGGAAGCTTCCCAAAGTGCCGCACGGACGCGGCATAAACAGAGAAGCTTCCGAAACACTCAGGTCGCCCTCTCCGGGCTTTCAAAGCAAGACTACATTATCAAGCGGCTTCTGTGCAGGGACATAGTTGTACAGGGCAATCCGCGGGTGTATAAAGCACTGAAAGACAAACTCGACGAGGTTTTAGCGGAACTGCGGCGGATAAACGATAGCGGAGACGACAACAGTGATTTGCTGGAAACGATACAGATAATAAACACAACGCTTCACGGGATGAAGTGATAGATGCCCTCGGTGCAGATTACAGGCACCGGGGGCTTTTCTTATGCCATAAAATCTTGTATTCCGTGGCAAACTGTGATATAATAGGAAAAACAAGATAATCGGGAGGTGCGGTATGAAACAGGTAATGCTCAGAAACGGGATAAGTGTTCCCGCAATCGGTCAAGGCACATGGCATATCGGCGATGATCCGCGTATGCACGATCAGGAAGTCGAGGCGCTCCGCACAGGCATTGACAGCGGCATGACGCTTATAGACACGGCGGAGCTGTACGGTTACGGAAAAAGCGAGTCCGTAGTCGGTGACGCGATAAAGCCGTATGACAGATCAAAACTGTTTATCGTGTCGAAAGTCTTACCGCAGAATGCGGGCAGGAAGAATATGCGCCGCGCTTGCGAGACAAGCCTGAAATACCTCGGCATCGATTATCTCGATCTGTACCTGTACCACTGGCGCGGTTCTATCCCACTGTCCGAGACTGTCGAGTGCTTACAGGAGTTAAAGGACAGCGGGCTGATACGCGAATGGGGAGTATCAAACTTCGATACGCGGGATATGAATGAGCTTGCGCGGCTTAAATACGGCGAAAACTGCGTTGCCGTACAGGACTTGTATCATATTGGCTCACGCGGAACAGAGTACAGTCTGCAGCCGTATCTCCGTAAGAACAACATCGCATTTATGGCATACTGTCCGCTTGCGATAAACGGAACGCTCCGCGGCGGTATCATAGGTAATCCTGTTTTGCAGCAAGTCGCGGCAGTGCATAATGCTTCGGTTCAGCAGATTATGCTCGCGTGGGCGATACGCGGCGGTAACGTTATCGCGATCCCGAAAAGCGCGACAAAAGAACACACCCTCCAGAATGCGGCTGCGGGCGACATCGCGCTTACGGATGAAGATCTGAAAATTCTCGACAAGGCTTTCCCTGCGCCGGACAGAGAAGTCCCGCTTGATGTGGAATAAAGAGATCGCATAGTGTCTTGTCGTTTTATCTTCGCTTTATTCCGCGGGATTTGTTCTGTTCCGGCGGCTTCGCCGTAGACTCGTCCTGTTTGGGCGCAGTTTTTTCGGGTTCGGCTTTCTGTTTTGCTTCTGCAAGATTTCTCTCTATCAGCCTGAAGACATAGTCGGGTCTGCTTCTTTCCCGTGATTCGCGGAACGTGTCGGCTATCTCCTGCAAAGCCTTTATCAGATATGACTTTTTGTCTATCTCGCTTTGTAGCCCGGAGACATACCTGTCATAGTCCCACTTTTTCGCTTCGAGCAGTCTCCTGTTCTGCAGATACGTTATACTGTCTCTGGAAAGCATCTGCCGCGCTAGTTCCAGTTTACTCTGTTCCGCCACGGTTTTGTCGGGCTTGTCCTCAAGTTCGCGAAGGATCTGGTACTGAGTCCAAAGTTCGGGGATCTCGCGGTTTTTCTGTCTGTACTCGTTTAACTCTGCCGCCAACTTGTCGTATTCCTCTTTTACCCTTCGGATTTTTGCCTCGGCCTCGCATACGGAATAGATCCGCAGGCGTTCGATAAGCGCGAGCTGCGCGCCCAACTGCTGCACGTCACGGTCGTTGTGCGGCAGATACGGGTATCTTTCATCCACTTTCTTTACGGGCTTTTTCCCGTCAACTATGAGTTTAGAGAGCCGTGTTATCAGGTCGGCATAGCAGATAGTCAGCTCTTTGCCCTTGCTGTAAGCATCCTCACGGGAAGCGTTACCCAGATCATCTCTGTACTCAATACGCGATCTGATAGCATCTATGGTGTACTCCTCACCGAGTGTCTTGAGATTAGTGAAATACTTCTGACCCGGCACGCGTATTGCAGTATTGTAACCAGAACGCATTTCATACCCTCGTTTTTCGAGAAGGTCGATAAGATGATCGTAATTATCACAGCACAACACCAGCGTGTCTATCTCGCGGCGTATCTGTTCCTTGAACGATGTACCCTGTTTGTAATGATTCCATTCGCAATAAGACATACCCCTCTTGCGTTTGGCTTCGGTTACCGGTACACCGAAAACAAGGCAGACCCCGTCCGAGATTTTCCGCAGCTCCCGACGTGTGGTATAGTTGTCGTTATACTTGTGACCGTCCACGCCGTATGTGTTGATCAGTATATGGTTGTGCAGGTGTCCCTTGTCCACATGGGTCGCAATAACCATCTGCACGTTGTCGCCAAAAGCCATGCGGCAGAACGAGCGCCCCATACGGTGTACCAGTTCCGGAGTAAGGTTCGGATCCGGCTTGAAGGACTGGATGTAGTGGATAGCTTTCACG
The DNA here is from genome assembly GCA_947166515.1 of uncultured Clostridia bacterium. Taxonomy (GTDB): domain Bacteria; phylum Bacillota; class Clostridia; order Oscillospirales; family Ruminococcaceae; genus Ruminiclostridium_E. Next base: position 7,560 of record CAMVEM010000129.1, read on the forward strand.
CGGTTCTTTCCTACTTCTGCGAGGGGCTCGTTGAAGCGGTGGCTGCTGAAACGTTCATAGATGTACCTCATGTTAAGATATGCGTCCTCGGCGTTCGAGAAGCAGTTGCGGGAGTTGCAGAGATACTGCCCCTCGGTCTTGTCGGGATTAAGTATGTACCTCAGCGTTGCCTTGACGTTATCATGGATTGCAATTGACTTTAAGATTGGCATTTTCACATCTCCTTTATCATTCCATTTTTGATTAGCCTTAAGGCTTTATCTGTATTTCTTTGCGGCGCAGGTAGCGCCTTCTGCGGCTTCAGGCATCAGCCGAAGCCTATGTAGGTTCAGCTCTTTTCGTTCCGAAAAGTGCGCGGAATTCTTATGGGGGTCCCATAAAAATTTCAGAAAGTATATGTATACTTTCTCTGCTTGCTAAAGTTACTTTTTATAGTCGGTATACGGATACCGACTTTTTCTGAATATTTGCGGTCTCCCTGCCACCGACTTCATTCCACATTGGGATCACCTCCTTGACGTTGAAAAAATAGTCCCCTCATAAGTCCCTACGAAAATTGCCTAAAATCGGACATGTTTTACGGCGAAAATCAATAATTCTCTGTTATCAACAAAGAAATGGGGGCAGGCTTGTATATTTTGCAGATATGGACGACAAGTTTTCCGTACGGCATATATGCGATCTGAAAAATATCTCTCACTAATAAGGATAAATTTTCGCGAAATATTAAGGTTAACGGGTAAATAATTTCACGGATTTCAGAAAGTTTGTACAGTATGTCGGGTTAAGCGTTCCTGTTAAGGACCCGCTTATGCAGTTTTCCCCCCCGACATCGCAATTCATAATTCAGTCTGCGCGATCATCAAATGCCGGGTCTCAATATTTTCCCTCTCATATATCTAGGCTTTTAAACAGCGGTTTTGTCCCGCTTTTTAAACAAATTTGTATAGTTGACTATGAATATCCGAAAGATCAGATATGCTATTGTGCAATGTGCAAATGACAGACAATGGGGTTTCAATCATGTGGCTCGGTATTAGGAATAATAGCTCTTCATAATAAGGGAACGAAAATGTCGAAAACGATAGGTAAAAGGCGGCCGGTTTTCAAACATTTCTGAATATTTCGTACAGATGTACAGGCAAAGGCTTTTTGAAACTGCGGCGACTGGTGATTTTTATTCCGGTCTCGATGATTTTGAGATACGAAATCGTGAGCCAAAAAATACCTCTCATAATAAAGGACATTTTTTCGCTAAATGTAAAGGTTAAAAC
>CAMVEM010000130.1 GCA_947166515.1 uncultured Clostridia bacterium
TTTTTGCAGAGGGCTTTCCGGTCGCCCTCCGCGCCTCCTTCGGGTGCGGGCTTCGTCCTCTTTTTGCAGAGGGCTTTCCGGTCGCCCTCCGCGCCTCCTTCGGGTGCGGGCTTCGCCCCTACTGATAAACAGGAGGGGTGTGGGGGGCTCTGCCCCCCACTTAGATGAAATAATAGCCCCCTCCCTTTAGGGAGGGGGTTGGGGGTGGGTGAATGATCTTCAGAGCTCTATCTCGACTTCCGCGCAGGGCGTTCCGGTGAGCTCCCAGCTCAGATGATCGGGCTGGTGAGTTCCCGCAAATAGCGTGAACTTTTTACCGTAAACAGCGCGTTTTCCGTTCTCATCGACCGATGTGAACGCACGCTCCGGCACCGGTATCTCAACCGTCTTTTCTTCGTTCTCATCGAGCGATATACGCGCAAATCCGCAGAGAGCCGCGTTCGGAACAGCGTTTTCGCTGTGGTCTTTTATATAAAGCTCTATGACTTCCTCAGTTTTTTTGCCGTAATTTGTGACCTTTACGGCTACTACGCCGTTTTTATATATGAGAGACGAAACCTTCACATTCCCGTAGGTCAGTCCGTAGCCGAACGGATATAGGATATTTGCATCTGTGAAACGATAAGTCCTGTTTTTCATGGAATAGTCCGTGAAATCCGCCAGCTTCTCGCTGTCCTCATAGAATGTGACCGGAAGCTTTCCGGACGGTGAAACGTCCCCGAAAAGAATACGGGCGAGCGCAGTTCCGCCCTCGGAACCGGGATACCACGCGTGAAGTATCGCGGCGGCATCGTCAGCCTTGGTGTTGATCGCGCTTCCCGCCGCGCATACAACGATGAACGGCTTTCCGAGTGCAGCGATCTTTTCTATGAGCTTACGCTGGGGCTCCGGCAGATACAGCGAATTTTTGTCGCCGGACGAGAACTCGTTTCCGGTGTCGCCTTCCTCTCCCTCGATAGAAGCGTCAAGTCCCACGCAAAGGACAGTAAGATCGGAGTTTTCAGCCGCCGCGAGAGCTTCCGCATAACGGTCGCCCGGCTGAGCGAGCACCGACATTTTATCCTTGTAGAGATGACAGCCCTCCGCATAGATGACGCGTCCGGAGAAGCGGTCTCTTATCCCGTCGAGGAACGTCACATATCTGTCGGCGAGACCGTTGTAGTTACCTTCGAGCGCGGCGCGGCTGTCGGCATTGGGACCTATCACCGCGATAGTTTTATACCTGCTTTCGTCGAGCGGAAGAATGCCGTTGTTTTTAAGCAGAACGACCGAGCGTTCCGCACATCTCTGAGATACTGCCTTGTGTTCCGCACTCGATACCGATGTGTACGGGATATCGTCGTACTCAGTCTTTTTATCGAACATTCCGAGCCTTATCCTTGTACGGAAAACATGAACGCACGCTTTCCGGATATCCTCGGCTGTGATAAGGCCTTCATCGAGCGCGGTGAGCAGGTTCATATATGTGCAGCCGCAGTTCACGTCGCATCCCGCTTTTAATGCCATTGCGGCAGATTCGCTCGCGGTCGCGGTGACATGATGATTTTCGTGGAAATCGCGTATTGCCCAGCAGTCGGAAACGAAGTAGCCGTCAAATCCCCACTCTTTCAGCTTGTTCATAAGCATATCGCTTGCGCACGAGGGCTCGCCGTTCACGCGGTTGTAGGCTCCCATAACGCCTTCGGCTCCGGCTTCTTTCACAAGCGCTTCAAATGCGGGAAGATAGGTCTCTTCGAGCTCCTTTGCGCTGACTTTAGCGTCAAAGCCATGGCGCAGGGATTCGGGACCGCTGTGGACAGCGAAATGCTTTGCGCAGGCGGCAGTACGAAGCACCTTACCGTCGCCCTGTAAACCGCGCACATACGCTTTTCCGAGCTCCGCAGTAAGGTACGGATCCTCGCCGTAGGTCTCGTGTCCCCTGCCCCAGCGCGGGTCGCGGAAGATGTTTATGTTCGGCGCCCAGAGCGTGAGACCCTTGTAGATATCACAGTCGCCGTATTTCTGATAGGAATTGTATTTGGCGCGGGCTTCTTCGGAAGTGACTTTTCCGGCTTCTTCGACAAGTCCGGCATCGAACATAGCCGCCATGCCTATAGTCTGCGGGAACATTGTGGCTATGCCGGAGCGTGCAAGACCGTGGATACCCTCATTCCACCAGTTGTAAGCGGGAATGCCGAGGCGTTCTATAGCAGGTGCGTCATAGCGGAGCTGAGCTGCCTGTTCTTCGGTCGAGAGCTCCGAAACAAGAGCTTCGGCGCGTTCCTGCGCGGATAATGATTCGTCGAGATATTTTTTCATACGAAGAAGACCCCCTGATGTCATTTTTCTTTATTATACAATATATACTTTACAAAGTCAACGATTGTCAGATTATTTTACAGTAAATCCTAATAATGCGCGAAGCGCTACTCGCCGCCGCGCGCTCGCGGCCGGCAGGAGGTCCACTATTGTCTGCTTTTATGCGCGCCTCATGCGCGCTTTTGGCAGACAAAGTGCTGCATCGTGCAGCAGAGGGGCGCTGGAAGCCCCTCTGGTAGGGTTATAGGGGCGAAGCCCCTATCTAATAGTTACCGCGCAAGCGGGGGGTGGGGGGCGGCAGCCCCCGATCAGGGGGTTAGGGGGGCGAAGCCCCACCCGAAGGGGGTTGCAGGGGTGCCGCAGGATGCGGCAAGCAATGCCGCCAAAAGCGCGCACGAGGCGCGCATAAAAGCGGCTTGCGAGCGACACCGGAAAGCCCCGCATTTCAGGGGCGTGGGGCGAAGCCCCACAAGAAAAAAGAATGCCCCCTCCCCATCAAGGATGGGGTCGGGGGTAGGGCGATGATCTTACTGTCCCGATAAAGGGACACTTAACGCCCGGGGCATTGACTTCCAAACGCTGTTGTAATATAATTTTTTCAGAGAGGTGAGAACTATGATGACCAGAGAAGAAATGACCGATATATGCTGCATGGAGCTTATGGCGGGCAGTGCAGGCTCAGATATGCGGAAATCCTACCGCAGATGTGCGGAGATAGCGCAGAACCGCGGGTGTTCCGACCGCGTATTTGCTGACGCATGGAATAATGCTGTGCAGTGGTTCGGCTTATTTGGCAGGAAAGCGGAAGAAAATGCGAACGCTTCCGGCATAACTGCCGCATAATAAAGCTTCCCTCTGACGTTATCCAGAGGGAAGCATAAAATATCACAGAGTATCAATATATTTTACCGCACCGGTCGCTGCAACAGCACCGTCTGCGGCGGCGGTTACGAGCTGTCGGATATTCTTTGCGCGGATATCTCCGGCCGCGAAGATGCCGGGAACATTCGTAACGCAGTCCTCGCCCGACTTTATATATCCGCCTTCGTCGAGCGTGATGATATCGGAGAAGCTCTGATTTTCGGGAGTCCTGCCGACTGCTACGAAAAGTCCGTCAAGCATTACGGAGCTTACTTCTCCGGTGTTCTTATCCGTGACTTCTATGCCGGTCAGACGCTTGTCCGCGTTCAGCTTCGTCACCGTGCTGTTGTAGATGAACTTTACGTTATCACGCTCTTTAAGCGCGCTTACCGTTGCTTCATCTCCGCGGAAAGAATCCCTGCGGTGGATGATATACACCGTCTCTGCAATATCCGCAAGATAGAGCGCGTCCTCAAGCGCAGTATTCCCGCCGCCGACCACAGCGACGGTCTTTTTCTTATAGAATGCTCCGTCGCAGGTCGCGCAGTAGGAAATTCCCCTGCCGACAAGGGATCCCTCATTTTCAAGTCCGAGCTTACGGTTTGCGGAACCTGTCGCGATTATCACAGCTTTGCACTTATACTCTTTTTCCGCGGTAACAACAGTCTTTTCACTTCCGTCATCGCGTATAGCTTCCGTCTTTTCAAACACGATCTCTGCGCCGAGCGCAGTCGCCTGTTCATATATCCGTGTTGCAAACTCGAACCCGGAAATATGCGCCGCAGCCGGATAATTCTCGATATCGGGAGTGTTGATTATCTGTCCGCCGTAGCTCAGAGCTTCCAGCACCAGCACGGACTTCCCCGCCCTGCGCGCATAGATCGCCGCGGTAAGTCCCGCGGGTCCCGCGCCAATGATAATTATGTCGTACATATTATTCTCCGATCAGTCGTTCATCAGTTTCAGTATCTCGGATTTCGGTCTCAGACCTACGCTTCTCTTTACTTCCTCGCCGTTCTTGAAGAGTACGAGGCACGGGATAGACGATACATTGTACTTGTAGGCGAGATCGTCGTTGTCGTCGATGTTCACGGACGCGATCTTCACAGCATCGGTCTCGGACGCTATCTGCTCGATAGTCGGTTTGAGCATCTGGCAGGGTCCGCACCAGTCGGCGTTGAAATCCACAAGAACGGGCCTGTCGCTTTTCAGTACTTCATTTTCAAATGTTGCCGCATTAAGTTCGATAACTTTCATTCTGATTTCTCCTTTTCGTTTTTATCACATTTTGCCACATTTCCGAGCAGTTTATATACAAGCTTATACAGCCCGGCACATTCTTCATCGCTCAGTCCGAATAATTCCCGCATTTTCCCGGGGATATCCCGCACTTTTTCACGCAGCCGCTCTCCTTCTTCGGTGAGAACGACATTCAGCCCGCGCTCGTCCTCGCTGCTTCTCCCGCGGCTCAGAAATCCCTTGCTTTCGAGCTTTTTCAGCACCGGAGTAAGCGTGCTCGGGTCAAGGAGCAGTATCTCTCCCGCTTCCTTGACATTTGACGAGCCGTGTTCCCAGAAATACATCATCACTATATATTGTGTGTATGTGAGATCAAGCTCATTCAGTACCTCCGTATATTTCCGTGTTATTTCCTTCGAACAGAGATACAGCGGAAAACAGAGCTGATTTTTCAGCAGTAGCGCGTTGTTGTTTTCCGTTACCGGATTTTCTTCCGTCATCATATCAGCGCCTTTATATCCTCCTCCATATTTCCGGGAACAAAAGTCGGGTCATAACGCTTAACGACATTTCCTTCCCTGTCAACGAGGAACTTTGTGAAATTCCACTTTATATCCGACGGTTTCTTGCAGGTGGAGCTCATTGCTTTTACCGCAGCCATGGCAGTCTTGTTCTTAAACCCGATTATCTTCTCTTCCGGCTGCTGTTCTTTCAGGAACGTATAGAGCGGGTGCTCATTCTCGCCGTTGACTTCCGCCTTTGACATCTGCTCAAACTGAGTTTGGTATCTTCCGGTGCAGAACTCATGTATCTCGTCATCAGTGCCCGGCGCCTGATGTCCGAACTGGTTGCACGGGATATCGAGAACCTCAAGTCCGCTGTCGTGGTATTTTTCATACAGCATTTCAAGTCCCTCATACTGCGGTGTGAATCCGCAGCCTGTCGCAGTGTTCACAACTATCACGACTTTTCCCCTGAGATCGGAAAGATCGAGCTCTTCCCCGTTTCTTTTCTTAACTTTATGATCGTAGAACGACATATACACTTCCTCCTTGTATAATAATTTTTATATCGTTTGCTTACAAATTAATTATATCAAATACATTTGCGTTTGTCAAGAGTTTTTTCAAAAAAATTTTTCTTGTAATGTTAAATAATCCGCTAAAAAAGCCATTTCAGAAGAATATAAAAAAAATTTGAAAAAAAGTATTGACAAGTCGGATTAATTGTGATATAATAATCAAGTCATCAGCAAGAAAGCTTGTCGATGCATCACCTGCGGAGGTGGTGGAATGGCAGACACGCTACTTTGAGGGGGTAGTGGGCGTTAGCTCGTGTGAGTTCAAGTCTCATTCTCCGCACCAGAAAATCTCTTGGCGAAAGCTGAGAGATTTTTTGTTTTAGGCTGTGTCACAGCAAACGGGTAAAAAATTGATAATTGATGATTTACAATTGACAATTGTGGTGTGCGCTGCGCGCACGTATTTAAATCGTGACGAAGATAGCCAGCAGTCTTTGTAAAAAAATTAAAATCTGCGGCGAAGCCGCACAATAATTGTCATTTATCAATTGTCAATTAAAATATCAACCAAATGTTGTGACAGAGCCTTGTTTTAGAGGTTCCCTAATATTTCACGCATAAAAAAGAGAATCCGTCTGACATAAGCCGGACGGATCTTTTTGTATTATTCTGTAACAGTCATACGATCGTGTCTTTGGTAACCGGCGCGTTCGGTTTCGCTTCGGTCAGCTCGACCTTGGTCGGCGCGCAGGCTAAAAGCTCATCCTTCGGGATATTCACAAACACATCGACAAGCTCGGAATCAAGCTGGCTTCCTGCGACCTCGGTTATGATCCCGACAGCGTCCTCATGAGTTCTCGGATCCTTATACGAACGCCGCATGGTTATCGCTGAATATGTATCCGCAACAGCGATTATCCTCGCAGCAAGCGGAATATCGTTTCCTGACAGACCGTAGTAGCCTTTTCCGTCGATGCGCTCATGATGATATTCTATCCACGGCATAATTTCCTTGAATGAATGGAGCGGTTCAAGTATCAAAACTCCGATCTTCGGGTGCATCTTCATTATCTGCCATTCCTCGTCGGTAAGCTTCGCCGGCTTGTTTAGTATCGATTCCGGTATGCCTAGCTTTCCGACGTCGTGCATCAGCGAAGCGTATTCAAGGCTCAGACTGTTTATCCCGCTTTTCATGGACGGCGGAAGATATTCATAAAGCTTCATCGTCACATTCTGCACATGACGGCTGTGACCGTTCAGATTCGGGTCTCGCGCGTCTATCGCACTTATGATTATCTCGGCGACATCTATGCTTCGCTCCTTGGCAGTATTCAGGAGCTTTTTCATAAGGCTGTTCACGATAGACACAAATATGCTTCCGCCGAACAGTATCATTGCGACCATGATATCAGGTTTTCCGAATACAGCCACAAAAATATATCCCATAAGAAAGAATGACAAAAGCACGAGCGCGATCATCGCCCATACCTTATCGCTGCGTCTGCTTCCGGATATAACGTCGCGGGTGCTTCTCATAAACCTGATATAGCTTATGACATTTAATACCATAAGTCCTGCGCCGAGAATTATCATCGCATATATAAGATATTCCATAATGGCCTCAGTCAACGTAAAAAGTATTTTCTGACTCACGGCGCAGCGCAGTATATGACCGGCCGCGCGGAGATGATTTTCATACAGATATTATACCCCATGTATGGTGAATTGTCAACTGTCATGATAAAACACTTTCAGCGCGAAAATGCCTCAGTAATCCCGTAATCTGTTATTTTTCCCAAATATTTTTTATTGTATTTTCACTCAAAACACTTGCAATTATATTAATAATAATGTATAATATTATTTACTGCAAAGAAACAGAAAGCAGACCTATGAAAGGACGATAATTATGCCAAGAGCAGCAGTAAAACATAAACTTCCGATGATAACGATGAGAGGTCTCGTCGTTTTCCCGGGAATGGTACTTAATTTTGATGTCACAAAGCAGAAATCCATCGAGGCGATAAAGACAGCCTGTCTCACAGACAAGCACATTTTCCTTGTTACTCAGAAGGAATACGACTCCGAAGATCCCGGGATCGACGATCTGTTCAAGGTAGGCGTTGTTGCCGAGATAAGACAGATACTCAAAACTCCCGACAAGGTGACAAGAGTGCTGGTACACGGACTGTACAAAGCACGGCTCCTCTCGGTATCGGAATTTGACACCTACAATTCCGCCGAGATATCCGTAAGCGCAGAGAAGAAAGACCCCTCTATCGACAAGAAGCTCTCTTATGCTTATGAAAGAACGCTCAAAATGCTGTTCAAGGACTATTGCTCGCTCGTTCCGAAAATTCCGGACGAACTTGCGTCAATGGTCGATAACGAACATGACCTCGCGCATCTTTCCGAGCTGATAATCTTCAACGTTTTCCTGCGCACCGAAAGCAAGCAGGAACTGCTCCAGACAAACGGACTCGAAAGACTAGTGAAGAAACTCATCGAGATACTCACCGACGAGATAAAGGTGCTGAAATTCGAGGCGGAGATAAACGAATCCCTTCGCGATTCTATCGACAGCAATCAGAAGGAATACATACTCCGAGAGCAGATGAAGGCTATCTCCAGACAGCTCGGCGGCGCTGAGGATACCGACGAGGAGATCTACGAATACGCCGAAAGGATACAGGCTGTGGGATTCCCCGAAGATACCGAGGAAAAGCTCCTGCGCGAAGCCAACAAGATGATGAAGGTCTCCCCTTCCTCGCAGGAATACGGACTTATCAAGACCTATCTCGATTCTATCCTTGAAATGCCGTGGAACGTCTATACAAAGGACGCCATAAATATCGAAAAAGCCGAGAAGCAGCTCGAAAAAGACCATTACGGACTCAAAAAGGTCAAGGAGCGTATCCTTGAAATAATATCGGTAAGAAAGCTGAACCCCGAAGTAAAGAGCCAGATAATCTGCCTTGTGGGACCTCCCGGCGTCGGAAAGACATCTGTCGGAAAGTCGATAGCAAAAGCGCTCGGCAGACACTACGCGAGAGTATCTCTCGGCGGTGTGCGCGATGAGGCGGAGATCAGAGGTCACAGAAAAACATACGTCGGAGCAATGCCGGGACGTATCGTGAACGCGATAAAGCAGGCTAAATGCATGAACCCGGTTATCCTGTTCGACGAGATAGACAAAATGGGCAACGACTATAAAGGCGATCCGGCTTCCGCTATGCTCGAAGTTCTCGACCCGTAGCAGAATTCCTCCGTCACCGATCACTATTTCGAGAT
>CAMVEM010000131.1 GCA_947166515.1 uncultured Clostridia bacterium
CCGCAGCATCATGCTGCGTCGCGTCCGAAAAGTAGCGGGGCTCGGGGCGGAGCCCGTGCGCCTGCTGCTGTAAATGCTTGTAGGGGGCATTTATTTCTGTTATCTTTATTCTTCTGCAGCTACCAAAAATCCGGCATATACAGTCTCTGTAATACTTCCGCAGCAGATATTAATAATACTTCGTAACACACCTATTGTTTCGTGTATTGTACCCAAGATTCGCCATTGTCATAAAATACTTTTACTACTATTCCTTTTTCAACCTTGCCTCCAGTAATCTGAATTTCTGTGTTTTTTGAATCATCATCGCTGTTATAGACTTGAACATCTGCAACGCCTTCAATTTTCAAAAGCAATTGCTTTAATTCTTCAATTTGCTCACTAGAATTAACTAACTGCTCAATATTTGCCAGAAAATCTACTACTTCATCAGATGCAGCGTTATTCGGCTTGGAATTATCCTGGCTATAGGCAGTCGCATCTTTTACTTCGAGTGTCAGGCCGAATGGGTTTTCCTCTTTTTCGCTTGATATATCAAATTCGGGAGAATAATATACAGAGCAGTTCAAAATATCGCTTGGTTTCTCACCTGTTCCTGTATAGTTCACAAACTGTTTTGACAGTCGATATGTTCTTTTCCGGAGCGCAGTTGCCTTTATAAAATACTCTTTTCAGTTAAGTTCAACGCCTTTGAGGGTGAATTCGACATAGAATTTCTGTGTTGATATTTTGCCGGACTCGTCGAGATATGAAAATTCCTTCATCAGACGGTACTCACCGCTGCCGAGCAAGCCGTACAGCCGCTCCCAGTCAAGCTTTATCTCTTTGTCCGTATTCGGCTCAACGATATATGCAACGAGATTCCATGCCACTTCATCGTTCAGATATTTTACCGGTTCCCAATTATCACCGTTTTTACACTCAATAGAGTATTCGCCGCTGTATTCAAGCTCGCCTGTATAACTTCCGCCGCTCTGTGAGATCACAAGCGTAAGGCCTGAGGCAGTCACATCTTTTACTTCGAGAGTCAGACCATATGGGTTTTTCTCGTCTTTTTCCGCTGGACTGTATCCCACCGACCATTCGCCGGCATCGTCCTTGGTGAACCGAAGATCTAAATATACCGGTGTCTGCTCCGACCCGTTCCTGTCCGTCACATACGGCACTCTGAGCGTCACGGCGCTGTCCGACATATCAACGAGATACCACTCCGGTTTTCCGGCATTATAAACATTCGCGAGATAGTATTTACCGCGCCCTTCAATGCCGTCATAACCGTCGCTGTCCATTGTGACTTCAAGGAATGTCTCAAAATCCGTGCCGTACAGGTGTTCAAGCTTCTTCAAGCCTAAAACGCTTATTTCTCCTGTTTTCAATTCTGGAGCTTCGGCTGTGCGATCCGTGTAAATCACAGGCATATCTTTACCTATGCTTACAACATAAACATCGACGCTGCTTGCCAATACATCTGTCCTGTACATAATGTCGGGTGCATTTTTCTCGATAACGTAGCAGCCTCCGGCTCCGGACTCCACATATGTCAGTACATATATCTCGTCCGTCTCAAATACGCCGAGACCGTAATGCCCTTCAATAATAAGTGGACATTTCTGATAAGTCATTGACTCGACGGGAATACAATCTATCATGTCAAGCTTGTGTTGTAGTGTCCACTCACCGTAGAATACTTCTTCAAGTATCTCAAACGCGCGGTCGCCGAACGGTTCCGATATGTCTGTCTCAAAGGTATATGTTCTCACGTTCTCTGAATCGGACAATAGATCGCTGTGACTGTACAGAACCAGCTTTTCCCTGAACGCTCTCCAAGCCTCATCGGTCATATTGCGTTCGTTGTGCCTGAAAACTTTATCGTATGCTATAAGAATCTTTGATATATCTCGCGGGGCAATGCCCGCGGCTTTGTACGCTTCGGCGGTATGCTCATAAAGCCACATCGGAGAATACGCGCGGTCTGTTCCCAAAACCGCGTATTCGGCGTGGAAATGCTCTATGATCTTCTTTTTATCGCCGGAATAGATTATGTCTATATCCTCGTCCATAAGTGCGAATTCTTTCGTATATTTATCGTCACGCATAAGCTTTGCGGCTTCGGTGAGCTGTTCCTTCGTGATACCGAATTTCTCTACGAAAGCAAGCACAGTAAGCGGCTCGATGCCATAGCCCATTTTAAGCTTTTCCTGTTCGTGCTCGTTTATCCATTCCACCAACTCGTCTCTGTCAACAAGGTCGGTGATATGCGAATCAATATTATCGAATCTGAAAACATAGCTCTCAACATAGTATTCGAGCCCCTCATAGTCTCCCACCGGAGGCAGATCGAACGGATTTTCCGGCATTGATGTGTCGAGCATCTGTGAAATGTCGGTATTATCATTTGCAGATGCGTTTTCACTGCTTGTGGTCGTTGTTATCTCCGGTGTCTCCGATGTAACGGCAGTTGTCACATTCGAATCTGCCGACTCCGGACCGCCTTCCTTCAGTCTGCCGTTCTCTATAACAATCTTAAGTCCGAACACGCATCCGAAGATAAGCGCCGCCGCTCCCACGGTATAACCGAGTATTGGGAATATCCGATTTGACGGCTTATGTGCAGGCTCGGAGGCTGTATGAAGCTGACCGGGCTCGGAACTCTGCTCCGATTTTTTTGCCCGTTCGGTAATATTTCCGAGTGCTGTTTCTATTTCGCTGCAGGGATATTTCTGCTCGGCGCCGGATAACGCTTTTTCAAAAAAATCTTTATATTCCATTTTCAGCGCTCCTTTCCTTGTTCAGCAGCTTTTCAAGCTGCTTTCTGCCACGCATAAGCCTTGAGAGTACCGCGGATTCGTTTGTCCTCGTGATCTCCGCGATATCCTTGACCGAATAGCCCTCGCAGTAATGCATATACATCGCTGTGCGGTTCTTCTCACTGAGCTTCAAAAACAGCTCGAACACTCTGCCGCCGTCCTCATCCTTATCGTCATAATGCGCTTTATCGGCTGCAGCGTCAAGTGATACCGTATTTCTCCGTTTTCTTGAACGCAGAACATCTATGCTGTGATTTATGGCACAGCGAATCAGCCACGCCTTGACGTGGTCGTCATCTTCAAAATGCTCGCCGCAGGTGTAGAGCTTCAGAAATACGTCCTGCGCGACATCATCGGCATCCTGCGGATTTTTGCACCTACACAGTGCCGTCCTGTACACGCTCCTGTAGTGTTGCCGCATATAGCGTTCAAGCTCGTTTTCGGTCATTACTTTCCTCTTTCCGCTTATGTATGTCTTAAAAGCGCTTTTTACAATAACACGTTTTGAAAGGTCAAAATATTGCGTCCGGTTGCAAATTCGTCATTTTGCATATATTTTACAACACTTTTACAGCAATTGCAACAAGGGCGCACGAGTTGAACCCGCGCGCCCTTTTATTATATTATCTTTGCCTTGCTTCCCTTAAATTCGTGCTCGGCGCTGAACCTGTCAACTGCCGCATTGAGTTCATCGGGGGAGATATTGTCATAGTGGTCGCGCTGCCATTTAGTGTAGTCGAAAGCCTCGCTTCGCATGATGTATATGAAACGCTCGGTATCGACGAACCTGCCGCAAAAGTGGTCAGACGTATCTTTCAGCTCTGCATCGAAGGTCACGGACCGTATGAAATTGCCAAAATCCTGACAGCAGACGGAATTGCAACGCCTTCAACTTATGCGCTTGAAAGCGGGAACATTGTCGGAACAGGAAGTGCCAAGCACAGGATAGGTCAGGAGATCACGAGAATGCTTGAAAGACCCGAATACGCCGGTCATACCGCCAATTTCAAGACTTTCAAGAAATCCTACAAGTGCAAAAAGCAGGTAGTAAAACCTAAATCGGAGTGGCTCATCTTCGAGAATACTCACGAGCCTATAATCTCACAGCACGATTTTGACCTTGTGCAAAAGCTCCGTGTTAAGAAGCACGTTCCGCAGAAATGCATGATCCCTAATCCTCTTTCGGGAATGGTCTATTGTGCGGACTGCGGCAAAAAGCTGTATCTCAGCCGCGGTTCCGGCATTCCGAAAAACGAGGAATGTATGAAGTGTGGTACATACTCGAAGCATTACCACGAGTGTACGGCACACTACATCAGGACTTGCATACTTTCGGAACTGGTGCTCGGCGAGATTAACCGTGTTCTGAACGACGTTCACCGCAATGAGGACGAGTTCGTCCACAGGGTAATGGAGCAGTCGGCGGCTTCACATCTCGACGAGGTGAAAAGAGCCAAGAAAACTCTCGCACGCTTCGAACAGCGCATTGCGGAGATCGACAAGACGTATGCAAAGCTCTACGAAGACCGGGCGCTCGGAAAAATCAGCGACGAGAGGTTTGAACAGCTCTCAAAGGGCTGCGATGACGAACAGAGCAAGCTGAAAGCCGATTCCGTCGAGCTTCACGCGCTTATCGACAAACGTGAACAGAAAAGCAGCGACATATCGCGCTTCATCGGCATTGTCCGCAAGTACGAGCGCATCACGGCTCTTACGCCGGAAATTATGCACGAGCTCATAGATAAGATCATTGTGCATGAAGCCGACAAGTCAAACGGCTACCGTGAGCAGGAAGTCGAGATATATTTCAGATTTAAGGTGCTCGCTGTGTCGGCAGTTCTTGACAGCCGCGAGTACACAAAGAAAGCAGCGTAAACATAATTGCGTTCGCTGAGCTTACAGGCCCGGCGAACGCTCAAATGTGATAATAACGCTGTTTGACAGGTAAGAGGGGGAAACTTCTCCAACACTACCGAGGGGACTCGAAGTTTTCTCCTTTATGCGCGCGTCGTGCGCGCTTTTGGAAAACTTCTTTACCACCTCCTAGCGGAACAAAAGGTGTCTGTCGGTCAGCCCCTCTGTCACCTTCGGTGACACCTCCCCGCTGGCGGGGAGATTACCCCCGGACCCCCTTCCAAAAAAATTTACACAATTAAATTTACAGAAAAGCAAAAAGCACAGAGTTTTAAGGCTCTGTGCTTCTTTGTTATTAATTTGCGAAACGAGTCGCTTTTGCACTTACTTTTCGCTGATGCTTATATGCGCGCATCCATGCGCTCTTCTGGCATCAGCTACCGCAGCATCATGCTGCGTCGCGTACGAAAAGAAGCGGGTGCAGGGTGTCTCCCCGAACACGGGGAGGTGGCGACGAAGGAGCCAGAGGGTCGTTGCACGATGCAACGATTGACCGCCCAAAGGCACGCATTGATGCGCGCTATACAGCGGTCATAGCTGACTCCGACAGACGAGCCCTGTTCTCAAGCGCAGCGTCTCTCAAAGCTCTCAGCCGAGAACTACCTCAACTTCGTGAACGCCGTTTGCGAAAGCGGGGATAAGGTTTCCGTCAACAGCCTTGCCGTCAACTGTCATAGCCTTTACGCCGCTCGAAACGTGGTCGGGATTCTTGACCGTAATGTTGTAGGTCGCGCCTCTGAACTGTCTTGAAATTTTAAAGCCGTCCCATGCCTTCGGAATGGAGGGGCTGATCTCAAGTCCGTCATACTTCGGCTTAACACCGAGGATATACTGCGAGATAGCTACGAAGTTCCATGCAGCCGTACCTGTGAGCCAGCTGTTCTTTGCTTCGCCGTGTCTCGGAGCGTCCTTACCTGCGATCATCTGAGCGTAAACGTAGGGCTCTGTTCTGTGCAGATCGGAGAATTCCTCTCTGAACGCGGGAGCTATCTTTGAATAATACTCAAATGCCTTGTCGCCTCTGCCGACTGCCGCTTCCGCGCACATGATCCATGCGTTGTTGTGGCAGAATATGCCTGCGTTCTCCTTATATCCGCCGGGATATGTCGAAATTTCACCGTACTGGATATAATAATGTGTGAATGCGGGATTATTGAGCACGAGACCGTGATCGGAATTCAGATATTTGTCAACACTGTTGAGCGTCTTGATATCGTCGCCTGTTTCCTTACCGAGGCCTGCGAGAACGCAGAAGCCCTGAGGTTCGATGAATATCTTGCCTTCCTCGCACTCATGAGAGCCGACCTTCTGGCCGTTGTGGTCATAGGCGCGCAGGAACCATTCGCCGTCGAAGCCGAACTTCATTGTCGCTTCCTTCATCTTTGCAACTTCCGCATCGGCGCGCTTTGCTTCTTCTTCGTCGCCCTTGAGTCTGCACATTGCAGCATATTCGGGTCCTATGAAGCAGAACATTCCTGCGATCATTACGGATTCCGCGATCTGGCTGTAGAACGGCGGATCCTTGAACATTTCCTTGTTGTTGTAGGTCTGGAAGGATTCACCCGGCTTGTCCGAGAAGCAGGACAGGTTCAGACAGTCGTTCCAGTCTGCGCGTCCGCTGAGCGGCAGACCGTGAGGTCCTACTTTCTTTACTACGTGGTTGAAAGCTCTCTTCATGTGGTCGAGCATTGAAGCAGCCTTGCTGTCGTCGTTCTCGTAAGGAACCTTCTCGTCGAGTATCGACAGGTCGCCGGTCTCCTTGATATAAGCGGCAACAGCGAGGATCATCCAAAGCGGGTCGTCGTTGAAGTTGGAGCCGAGCTCGTGGTTGCCCTTCTTGGTGAGCGGCTGGTACTGGTGATAAGCGCCGCCGTCTTCAAGCATTGTAGCTGCGAGGTCGATAACACGCTCTCTTGCTCTTTCGGGTATCTGATGAACGAAGCCAAGGAGGTCCTGGTTGGAATCACGGAAGCCCATTCCTCTGCCGATACCGCTCTCGAAGTAAGAAGCGGAACGCGACATATTGAATGTTACCATGCACTGGTACTGGTTCCAGATATTGACCATTCTGTTGACCTTCTCGTCGGGAGAATCAACATGATACTGTGTGAGAAGCGCATCCCAGTAAGCCTTCAGCTCTGCGAAAAGCTTGTCAGCCTTTTCTGCGGTGTCGCACATAGCGATCATCTCGTGAGCCTTGGTCTTGTTAAGGATATTCTTCTTGGAATTTGCGGTAGTGATGATCTTGTCGTCGGGTGAGAGATCGGGAGCGAACTTCTCGTCCTGCTTGTTCTCTACATAACCGAGCACGAAAACGAAGTCCTTGCTCTCGCCGGCTTCGAGACTTACGTCGATGAAGTGGGAAGCGATAGGCGACCAGCCGTCAGCAACGGAGTTGTTGGGTGAGCCCTTCATTACGGTCTGCGGCTCGCCGAAGCCGTTGTAAAGGCCGAGGAAGCTCTCTCTGTCGGTGTCGAATCCGCTGATCTTCGTATTTACGGAATAGAATGCGAAATGGTCGCGTCTTTCTTTATATTCGGTCTTGTGATAGATCGTGCTGCCTTCTATCTCGACTTCGCCGGTATTGAAGTTTCTCTGGAAGTTGGTGGAATCGTCCTGAGCGTCCCACAGGCACCATTCGAGGAAGCTGAACAGCTTTACCTTCTTGAAAGCGCCGGTCTTGTTGGTGATAGTTACCTTCTGTATCTCGCCGTTGAAGTTCTGCGGAACGAAGAATGTCACTTTAGCTTCGATGCCCTTGGACTGTCCCTTGATTATCGTATAGCCCAGACCGTGACGGCACTCATAGCTGTCGAGATCTGTCTTTACGGGCGACCAGCCGGGATTCCATACATGGCCGTCGTCGTTGATGTAGAAATAACGTCCGCCCATATCGACCGGAACGTTGTTGTAACGGTAACGTGTTATGCGGCGCAGTCTTGCGTCCTTATAGAAGCTGTAGCCTCCCGCGGTGTTGGAGATGAGCGAGAAGAAGCCCTGTGTGCCGAGGTAGTTTATCCACGGGTAGGGAGTCTTCGGGGAAGTGATGACGTATTCTTTGTTGGCGTCGTCGAAATAACCGAATTTCATTTATTTTACCAGTCCTTTCTTCGGAAAATGCTCCGAACGATATACATCAATTATATAATATTCCGGAAAAAATATCAAGAAATGTAAACGGTTACATTAAATTTTACAAATATCACAATTTTTGGAAAGATTTTTTGTGCATTGTGCAGGCGAAAAATGTCAGATCAGCAATTAGCTTGAAATAATTCTGCTTTGTGCTGTGATCGGAAAATTTAATATCAGCTGCATAGCACCAATCTGTCCCGGTATTCTCTGTAACATCAATAATCCCGCGTTCCTGCCGCTTTTTTTGTGCATTATGCAAGAAAAACGGTGAGCGCTCCCCAAATCGCTTGAAAAACGGTATGCTTTGTGATATAATCCTAATGAGAGAGTATCTGGCGCGGTCAGTAAAGAGCGCTCCGGTCAACCTATTTTATACAGGAGGAATAGATATGTTTTGTTTGAATTGTGGACAGCAGTTACCTGACGGTTCTGCTTTTTGCCCGTCTTGCGGCGCGTCCCTTGCAAACTCTGCCGCTCAGCAGGCACAGCAGTATGCTCAGCAGCCGCAGCAGCAGTACGACCAGTACACTCAGCAGGCACAGCAGTATGCTCAGCAGCCGCAGCAGCAGTACGACCAGTACGC
>CAMVEM010000132.1 GCA_947166515.1 uncultured Clostridia bacterium
CTGGAAATCGTTCCGTGAGGGAAATCTTCCTATCGCTGCAATAATCGTTGATGATGCCGGAAACATTCTTTCAGAAGGAAGAAATCATTATATTTCGAGCAAACGCTTTCCGAACTGTAAGGTAGATCATGCCGAAACGGAGTGTATCCAGCAGCTTGATATCAATAAACACCCAGATCTGAAATCCTACACGCTCTATACTTCTATGGAGCCCTGTCCTATGTGCATCGGAACTATCATTATGAGCAACATCAGACGTGTCAAGGTCGCTGCAAGAGACTCATGGGCGGGAGCTTCCGATATCTGCATGAAAAACGCCTACGCAAATCAGAAGGCGGTAGAGGTGACATTTGCGGAAGATTTCCTCGCAAATGTACAGATAGCGATACAGGGCTGTGTTGAACTGAGATACAACGGTACAGAAAGCGAAGTTTACAAGAGCTTTATGGAGATGTATCCTATCGGCGCTGCGGGAGCTTATAAGCTCTTCTCCGAGAAGATACTCGACAGGTATGTTGAGGATAACAGTCCGGCATCTGCTGCGTTCGACTGCATTGCCGAGATCCTTGAAAGTGTAAACAATTGAAGATAAACAAAGCTGTATATGTTCACTCCCCCGGCAGAGAGACCTGTCGGGGGAGTGTCCGCAGAGCAGAAAAGAGGTAACTCCATGAAATATATCATGTCGATAGATCAGGGCACCACATCGTCAAGAGCTGTGATATTCAACAATAACGCTGAGATAATCTCAGTCGCTCAGAGAGAATTTCCTCAGTACTACCCCGCAAACGGATATGTCGAACATGATCCTGAGGAGATATTCTCGTCACAGCTCCAGGTTTGCATCGACGCTATGAAAAATGCCAATATCATTGCCGCCGATATTGCGGGCATAGGGATCACCAATCAGCGTGAAACAACGATCGTCTGGGATAAGAATACCGGAAAGCCCGTTTATAATGCGATCGTCTGGCAGTGCAGACGTACTGCGGATATGTGCCGCGAACTCGAAGAAAAAGGACTTACCGGCTTTTTCCGCGAACGCACCGGACTTATCATCAATCCATATTTCAGCGCTACAAAGATAAAGTGGATCCTCGATAATGTCGAGGGGGCAAGAGAAAAAGCCGAAAACGGCGACCTGCTGTTCGGGACGGTGGATTGCTGGCTGATGTGGAAACTATCCGGCGGAAAAGCCCATGTGACTGATTATTCCAACGCGTCAAGAACGATGCTGTTCAATATCCATACTCTTGAATGGGATAAAGAAATACTCGACATATTCGGGATACCGCTCTTAATGATGCCGGAAGTCAAGCCGTCCTCCGGAGAGCTCTGCCGTACCTCTCCGGAAATACTCGGCGGAAGTATTCCGGTATGCGGCTGTGCGGGAGATCAGCAGTCTGCGCTTTTCGGCCAGCGCTGCTTTGACAAGGGCGATGTAAAGAACACTTACGGGACCGGAGCATTCCTGCTGATGAATACCGGTGAAAATCCGGCAGTATCGGAAAGCGGTCTGCTCACAACAATAGCATGGGTCATTGACCGAAAACCGGTATATGCTCTCGAAGGCTCGGTGTTCATTGCCGGAGCGGTCATAAAATGGCTGCGTGACGAGCTTGAAATGATCGGAAGCGCACAGGAGACCGAGAAGATAGCGCTGAGCATACCCGATAACGGAGGGGTTTATCTTGTTCCTGCATTTGTGGGACTCGGCGCTCCGTACTGGAACGATTCGGCACGAGGGATAATCACCGGTCTGACGCGCGGTTCCGGGAAAAAATATATCGTAAGAGCGGCACTTGAAGCGATAGCATATCAGACCTATGATGTGCTGACAGCTATGGAAAAGGACGCCGGAAATATCGGAAGCATAAAAGTGGACGGCGGTGCGAGCGCAAATAACTTTCTGATGCAGTTCCAGGCAGACATCTCCGGAAAAAACATCATACGTCCGCACAGTGTTGAGAGCACAGCGCTCGGAGCGTGCCTGCTTGCCGGGCTTGGATGCGGATATTTCGGCAGCATAGACGATATTAAGAGAATATCTTACGGCTCTGATACATTTACTCCCGCAATGGACGAGGAAAAACGCACTTCCCTGCTCTCCGGCTGGCATAATGCCGTGAGCAGATGCAGCTGAAAAGGGTGAATAAAAATGACCTGTGATACATGCGCCAACAACGTATATGATGATGACTACGGCGGATATGTCTGCGCCGTGAATATGGACGAGGACGAATACTATCGTCTCATGTCAGAAGGCAGCAAAAGCTGTCCATACTATACCGTGGACGATGATTATTTCCTTGCACGCAAACAATAAAAGACATACAACGTACGAACAGAAGAAACGAAAAAGGCTCCCGGTGCGAAATGCACTGAGAGCCTCTATTTTTTGGCGCATCGGCTCCTGCCCGCAATATTTCACGGAAATGAACCGACACTTTTAAAGGGGTCCATTAATATGATATGCAGGACGAGCGTAAAATATCACCAGGTTTCAGATTTTGCCTTTAGATGTTCCCTTTATATTTCGTAACATCGGTCACATCGTCCGAAATTGTGTAGATAAGTTTTTTTTGTCCGTTTGAACCGATATACCAGATCTTAGCTTTTATAAGTATATTTTTTCCGTCGGGTCGTTCATAGCCAAAAATCGTCACAACTCCGGTGTTTCCGGCTTCAGCATTTGATATGGCTTCTACAACGGATTTTCTATCCTTTTCAAACAGTCCGTTTGTAAAAGTTTTGCTGAATTCGACAGCCGAAACATCGGTAAAACCGATCATCTTTATGAATGAATCGTTCACTCTTACTATCGTGAGATTGCCTCTCTCATACTCGAACATTGCTGCGGGACCTATGTAATTGTCGAACAGCTTTGCTTCGTCGGAATCGGCGTCAAAGAACTTGTTTATATCGCTTCTTACACTGATGTTTTTGTTTGTGAGCGGTTCCGAGCAATCGTCGGCAACAATCTTTTCATAATCCTCTACCGGCATCGGCCTTGCATAGAGAAATCCCTGTATCACATCGCAGCCAATGCTTTTCAGAAAATCAGCCTGCTTTATTGTTTCGACTCCTTCTGCGACAGTAATAAGATCGAGCGAATGTGCCATTCTTATCACAGAACCTATGATGTTTCCGCCCTTTGCAGCATTTGTACCTCCGCGCAGAAATCCCATATCCAGCTTTAGAATGTCTAACGGAATATCTTTCAGTGTGTTCAGCGAGGAATATCCGCTTCCGAAATCGTCCATAGCGATCTTGAAGCCCATTTCTCTAATTTTGGATATGCGGTCGATCAGTTCTTCCTGATTCTGGGAATATGCGCTTTCGGTTATCTCGAAATGTATCAAGTCAGGATTTATTTTGTATTTGTCCTTGATTCCGGATATAAAGTGAACAATATCATCGTCAACCAGGCTCATCCGTGAGATATTCACGGATATCGGCAGTATTCTCACTCCCTGTTCTGTCCATTTGTTTACAAGCTTAAACGCTTTTTCCCACATAAAACGGTCAAGGTCTTTTATAAATCCGTTCTTTTCAAATATTGAAATGAACAGACCGGGAGAGATAACTGTTCCGTCGGGCTTTATCCAGCGGCAGAGCGATTCTGCGCCGACTATCTTCCGGTTTGAATGGTTATACTGCGGCTGTAGATACATGGTGAACTCGTTGTTCGCCATAGCGCTTCTCATCTGCGAGGTTATGGTCGCTTCAACGACTATCTCGTTTCTCATATTTTCATCGTACCAGATAAACGAGTTCCTTGAACGCTCGGTGTTCTTTTCCATTGCGAAGGACGCATAGTTCGTGATACGCGAAAGGTCGTTCCTGCCGTCCACCTCACATAATCCGAAGCGCATGGTTACAGGCATATTGATGCCCATTCGGCTGCAGTCGAAATATCTGAGCCCTAAGATCCTTGAAATGTTTGCCGGAGTATTCTCAACGCAAAGCACGAAGATGTTACCGCCGAGACGGGCGCAGATACCGTCTTTTCCGGCAATTCCGGAAAGTATCCTTCCTACATATACTATGACCTGGCTTCCGACATTGAAATTGTACAGGTCGTTGATAGTTCTTATTCCATTAATGTTTCCGGCGCAGACTATGTACTTCTTCCCGGGATTGCGGCGAAGCATAGCGCTAGTCTCCATGTGATATCCCTGCGAGCTGAGAAGCCCGGTCATATCGTCAAAGAAAAGCTTTTTGTGAAACTCACTGTTGATATATCTGCTGCAGTCTTCAAGATGTGCATATCCTTTTGCGACAGCGGAGACCATTTCCCGGCAGGTACGATATCCGCAGGACTGACAGTTTACGTTCTGGTCTTCTTCGGTGAGCATATGCATCTTGATAAAGATGCTGTTTATAATGTGCTCCGGCACAGTATGGCGCTGGAGATATCTGTCGCTGAAACTTCTGCTGAAATCGGACGGGTCTATATCCTTGAACTTTTCGCAGGTCTCTTTGTATAATTCTTCGGGATCGGCATAAATATGCTTCTTTTTCATTATCGCTGCCTTTACTTCACGAAGCATACGGAAATATACAGCGTGGTTCTTTTTTTCGTCCATGCCGGAACCGCCGCCGCCCACACAGCCATATTTGCATGAAGCAAGACATGAAGCGAACGGGTGCGGGATATTAGGATCACACGTCTGAGAGATGAGCGTGCGCGTGTTTTCATCGAGCTCGTTGTATGATACGATTATTTCTTCCTCCGGGAAGAATGAAGCGATATATTCCTTAATTCCTCCGCCGACAGAAGCCAGTCTGCCCATTTCCGAAGTTTTAAGATCAACTTCGGTGGAGTATTCAGCCATATCGGTGCCGTCGAGTTTTTTCATCAGATGTGCGAACGTGACGCTGTAGTCTATCGGCTTATTGAGATTATCGCGTTCAAATTCGGCTTTTCGTGAAACACAGGAGCTGAGATATGCTATCTTTGATGTGTCGTGCAGATATTTGCGCGCGTATATCGCGGTGCAGACAGGGGCCGAATGAACGGGAATGATATAATCCACCGTTTCCGGCTCATAGCGTTCAATATAATTTATCACGGTAGAACACGAGTTTACAATAAAAGGACGCTTAGAAGGATCTCTGTCATATTCTTTCAGAAATTTTGAGTTCAGCCATGCGAATATATCGGCGCCGAAACCGTCGTCGTATATCTTATCCACACCAAGAGAGCGCAGATATCCAAGTATATTCGAAGCTCTTTCGCCATAGGTCAGATAAAATGCCGAAGATACAATCAGAGAGATTTTTTCGCCGGTAGCCAGGTCTTTGAAAAACTCGTCGGTATCGTCGATATAATCTCTTGCGCTGTGTGTGCAGACGTTCATACAGCCGCCGCAGCTGATACAGTTTGCGGAATTTACTTCGAGATGCCTCTTGCCGTTGATATATACCGAAATATTAGTTTCATCAGCAGGACACTGAGACATACATCTGCCGCAGCCTATGCATTTCTGATTTGTGAAAACATATCCTTTGTTGTAATATGACATTTTATATCCTCATCTCTTGAAAATCACTCAAACGCGGCAAGTATCATCGTTTTGCTGACGTTATTGAAGCTGATCTGTTCTCCGCAGCCCGAGACTCCCCAGAAGCATCCGCAGTTTTCTCCTAGTTCTTTCAGAAATCCCTGCGTAATGCCTTTGTCATTGTAGATGCTGTAATCAAAAGCGCAGTTTACAGCGATCGAGAATGAGGGCCTGAATCCCGTGGCTGAGATCTTTTCAAAGAAATTTTCACTTAATTTGTGTATATCGCTCGGTTCGAGCAGAACCACTCTCGAATAATTATAGATATGCGAGAAATATGAAATAGAAGCGTCTTTTCCGACCGATTCGGCATCAGCTATGTAGATGTTGTCTCCATAGACTCTTCCCAACGGATGCATACCGATATTTCTCGCAAGATCGGGGATCTCTATGCCGAGAGATGAAGCTATATGCACCGCCGCAGGTCTGCCGTCGAGCTCGAACAGCCGGCGTTCTTCACAGTTTACATTGGTGACAGTAAAGAAGTTGTTGGTCGGTCTGAATACGTTTTCTTTTATGACAGCGATGCGCCCGTTTAAATTCTTAATAAACACGAAAACGCAGGCCTCGTCATATACTTTTCCGTTGAGCGAAACGAACGAACGCTCTGTTCCGCGCCTTACGCCTGCGCTGCTTCCGAAAAGCGGGAAGAATCTGTTTCCGATAGCTTCCCTGAATGTATCGAGGACAATTTCCTCACATTTCCCGTAAGCGGTCATAAATTCGAGCGCGCATATATCTTTCTGCGGACCAGCACTGAGACGGGTGAAAGCGCTGCGAATTGTATTCAGATATTTGGCAGGTCTGCGCCTGATCTCAAGTATCACTCCAGAGGAGCATTCTATGCCGTCATAAACCGCGAGCGCGGACAGTCCGTTCTCACCTATGCCGGATGATGAGTGTTCGAGGAATGACGTTGTACCGATGACCTGAGCGTCCGGGAAATGTCTGTGCAGCAGCTCTGTGTAAAGATCGAAATTTTCATAATCAGATGAAAAGACAATAAGTTTCGGAGCACGTCCGTCAGCAGTGATCATCTCAAATACATCGTCAAACGAGTATTTCTGACCTTTTTCTATGCTTCTGCAGCTGAATGCGGTTATGCAGCGCTCCATATATAATACCGCCTTTCCCGAAGTGTTATCTGTATCATAACACCTGCTCATATTTATACAGAATATATTATATCACATTTATATACTTTTTTCAATCAAATTTCTGAATTTTTAAACATATTGTACATATTTTTTGTTGCATATTACCACAAAATGCTATTAGATTGTTTTACCTGATATGCGATCAATGTGCTTAAGCGGTACATTGACGAACAGGTCTTTTTGTGATATAATAGCGATATAACTATTTCTGCAGCATAAGCGGGAGGTTGAAAATGAGCTCCGGAAAAAGCTTAAGAAAACGAATTTTTGATATAATCCAGATCGGAAATAAAGAAGATATACCGAGCAGAGCTTTTGATATATTCATTTCCGCTGTAATAATACTCAATATCCTTGCGATGTTTCTTGAAACATTCGATTTTCCGCAGAGTTTTATAGATATCTGCAAAATTACCGAACTGGTCACGGTTATAATATTCTGTATCGAATATGTGCTCAGGATATGGACGGCAGGCTTTCTTTATCCGCATAAGAATAATCTTGTCTCTATCGGAAAATTCATGCTTTCATTCGACGGCATCATTGACCTGCTGACGATACTTCCGTTCTTCTTCCTTGACGGAATGGTAGTGTTCAGAATGCTGAGAGTAGTGCGTATTTTCCACCTGTTCAGGATAAACGCACAGTATGATTCGTTCAATCTGATAAAGGACGTACTGCTCGAACGCAAGCGTCAGCTTATCTCTTCATTTTTCATTATCCTGATAATGATGCTCGCCGCTTCGCTTGCTATGTACGGAGCGGAGCATGAAGCCCAGCCGGAAGTTTTTGACAATGCTTTCTCCGGTTTATGGTGGGGTACCGCAACTCTTCTCACTATCGGCTACGGTGATATCTATCCTATCACGATAACAGGAAAGATCATCGCGATGATATCGTCGTTTCTCGGCGTATGCGCGGTAGCTGTCCCGACAGGTATCATAAGCGCCGGATTCTTTGAAAAATTCCGCCAGAGTGAAAATTCCGAAAAGAAGCTGCATGATATACACGAGGTCGGAGAGGTACTCTGCGATAAAAAAAGCGGACTTACAGGAAAAACTATTTATGATATCCGGTCAGATTATGATGTTCAGATATATCTTATAATTCGCGGAGAACTTTCGATAGTTCCCACTGATAACATCAGAATAGAAGAAAACGACATTCTAATCGTCAACAGCCGCAATCTCGTCAAAGAAGAAAAAAAAGAAAAGAAGTCAGGCAAAAAGCACTGACTTCGTAGATTTTCTGTTATCTTATCCTGAAATATCTGTCACCTTCGGGCGGTATGTCTTTTACCGATATATCCTCAATGTCGATGTATCTTCCCTGCCCTATAAGTGTCAGCATCGCGTCTATATCGGCTTCTCTGCCTTCGGCTTCCATTTCTACGCTGCCGTCGTACAGATTCTTTACCCAGCCCGATACATCATAGCTCTCGGCCGCGTATTTTGCAGTATAGCGGAATCCCACGCCCTGCACGCGTCCGTAGAAGACTATATGCTTTCGTACAATGTTTTTTTCAGTCATAAATATCACCTCAGAAGGTTATTAAAATGAGAACAGAAGGAATTTCCACAGAAATTGAAATAATAAGGAGCCGCCGGAAAACAATGACAGCGGAAGTACATACAGACGGTCATATTGTGGTCCGGGCGCCTCTTAAGCTTTCGCTCACGGAAATAAACCGGTT
>CAMVEM010000133.1 GCA_947166515.1 uncultured Clostridia bacterium
AAAACGCATGAACTCGTTGGTCATTTCAAGATCGTTGCAGTTCTTGTTCACTGCGAATTCTACGGAGCTTATATCGAGGAAATATGATCCCTTCTCACATATTGGGATATTATAGAATTTGTATGTGAACGGGCTTGCGGTGAAAGCTTCGGACTGTTTCTCTCGCTTTCGTGTACCCGAAGCGACATCTCCGTTTACGATCATCATCGGAACATCACCCTCAAAGAAACGGTAGATGACTGCGTCATAGTTGTTTTCGATCTTTGCACATTCATTGATATCTATAAATCCCAGCTGCATGAATTCGTTAAGGTGCTCAAGTGTCGGTCTGAGCGATTCTGCGGCAGATTTATCAAGCGCGTTCAGTTTGGAGACGGTCTCGGGCTCATTTATGAGCAATGCCGCAAAATGAGGATATGAAAGCACATACGAGATCGACGACCCGACTTTGGGGTCATTATATCCCATTATCGGGCTTTTATACCCCTTTTCCTTCAGCGCGGTGCATACATTGCACAATTCTTCGTATGTTACGGGTACCGAGAGCCCTTCTTTTTTGAAAAGATCCTCGTTCACAAGCATACCGTAAGTTGTCGAGAATATCGGTGTCATCGGCACGGCATTGTTTTTGTCCTTATACAGGAGACCTTCTTTGATGCAGCTCAGGTCTATCCCAAGGGATTTGTCTGAAAGATTTTCCGCAGCGTCGAACAGAGAGCTGTACTCGTCCTTGTCGATCATCCAGCGCCACAGCATATATATATTGGGAGCCTCACTGCTTTTCAGCGCAGGACCTATGGAAGATTTGTAGTTGTCGAGATTTGTATAGCTCAGCTCAACGTTCGGATAAAACTCGTTGAAAGCGGCGAATTCGGTTTCGAGCGGCTCGAAGTTTCCATAATTCCCGTAAACGCTTATCGAGCAGGCTGTCCCGGTGTCAAGAGCAGGCTTGAAACCGTCGGTCTGTTCGCCTGTGTTACCGTTTGTCTGAGAACATCCCGTTACCGCCGTCATGACTATCATTGTCGCGATAAGGACTGCTGTCGTTTTTATAAACTTCCTCATTATCCTATCTGCCTCCTTTTGAAATAATATCGGGAATGGCATCACAGTCAAATATATCTATGGCTTTTTTTATTTCCTCAACACGTTTTTTCTCGGTTTCAGGAAGCCTGTATGCGGAAAATCTGTCTATTACATAATTTATACTGTCATAATCGAGCTGTTCAGAGAACGCAAGTATCGCTGTGTATGCTTCCCTCAGTTTTTCTTCGGGAATGAGGGGGAGCTCTTCCTCATGCTGCTCAGGTTTGACGGGAAAGGCGAGCTTATCGGCCAGGTGTCTGTAGTCGTTGAGAAGAATACTGATATTGCTGCCAAACGCCTCGGTATTATTCTCTTTTCCCGCTTTTTCGAGCGATTCGGCGAGCGCTCCGAGCTTTTCCGCACCGATAACTCTCGCCAGGCTTTTGAGAGCGTGCACTTTTATGATCGTGCTGTGAAGATCGCCGCTGTTCCAATAGCGCTCGATATCGCCAATATTCGACACAGCGGTCTCATAAAATGCCTTTATGGTTTCCATATAGGCATCGGGGGAGCCGCAGTGCCTTAGACCCAGCGAAATATCGATCTCTTCTATCTTATACATATATTCCGGTATGTTCGTGTCTTTTTCGTCGTCTGCGGACTCTTCAGCGGGTCTTAGCTTGTCCTTTGGCAGATACCCGATTATCACGTTCTCAAGACTATCTGGGTCTATGGGCTTGGTAAGATAATCGTCAAATCCGGCGGCAAGATAGCTTTCCCTCATGCCGGACACGGCGTTTGCGGTAAGGCATATTATCGGAGTTTCGAGGTTTTTGTTCTTACTGTTGTTTTTTATCTCTTTCAGCGTCTCTATACCGTCCTTAACAGGCATCATGTGATCCAGAAATACGATATCGTATTTTACAAGTGATGTGAGCATGAGACATTCGTCTCCGCTCTCAGCTGTATCTATCTGCATTTTCGTGCGTTTGAGCAGGCTTTTGAACACTGTGATGTTCACGGGCGTATCATCTGCAACAAGCACTCGCGCATCAGGAGCCGTGAATTTCTCTTTATATATCTTCCGTTCTGCTATCGAGCGTCTGAACGCGGCTTCGTAGTCTCCGACCGGTTCCCATTTGATGACCTTTTGTTTTACCGAGAAACCGAATGTAGAGCCTTTCCCGTATTCGCTGCTGATATCCAGCGAGCTTCCCATAAGTTCCAGAATGCTTTGTGTGATCGTCAGTCCGAGCCCGGTGCCTTCGATATTACGGTTGTTGTGTTCGTCAATGCGATCGAACGCAGAAAACAGGCGCCCCATGTCTTCCTCTCTGATGCCGGTCCCTGTGTCCCTGACGCTGACGTTAAGCATTATGTGATCGGGACCGTTTTTTTCGTAGTCTATCGAGAACGTTACCTTTCCATGTTTCGTGTATTTTACGGCATTGGTAAGAAGATTGGTCACGACCTGTTTTATACGTATCTCGTCACCGTTGAGCATTCGCGGTAAATTCTCATTTATATTGAGATCAAGTTTAAGACCCTTCGCTTCTGCACGCATCTGCACCATATTCACAAGATCATTGAGAACTGATGATATCTCATAATCTACGGGGATTATGCTGAGCTTTCCGGCTTCTATCTTTGAAAAATCGAGTATGTCATTGATAAGACCGAGAAGGGTATTTCCCGAAGCGCGGATGTGCTCCGAATAGACGATTATGTTTTCATTGTCACTTTCGCGGAGCACCATTTCATTCATTCCGAGTATTGAGTTCATAGGGGTGCGTATGTCATGCGACATTGCCGAAAGGAAATATGTCTTTGCCTTGTTTGCGTTTTCCGCGTCTATTGCGGCAGCAGCGAGCTTCGAGTTGAAATTTATCATCACGGTGAGATCCAGCACGAGCAGTGTCAGCAGTCCTGCGAAAACGACCCATACGAGGATCCAGTCTATCGAAACCGGCTCAAATCCGCTCATGGGCATATACATTATAATCACCCAGTTGTCTGTGGACGTAACGGGCGTATATGCGATGATACATTCCTCGCCGCGGGAATTAAAGAGCTTCAGCGAACCGGAATTGTTTATGAGCATCTGCTCAAAATTATCGGTTTTCATATAATTGTCCATGTTGTAGGACTTGTAGAATTCAAAAAAATTGGAGTTTTTTATCGACTTGCTCTTGATTATGTAGCTTCCGTCCGAATCAAATACCGATATCTCCGCCTGCTCGTAATCGGTGTTCGGGAAAGCCCATTTCTGTTCGAGCGCCGACACGGGCACAACGCGCAGCAGCAGTGCATCCCGGAGCTCTCCGTCTTCGACGACCTTAACGCCGTTGCAGAAAGCCATTGACTGGATACCTTTGACAGGGTCGGTGTAGGCTCTTGTGATGTTCACATTCCCGATGCTGTGATCGGAAGGAACGAAATCCGTAAAAAGATCGATACCCTTGTAAGACACGGTGTGACCGCTGTCCGACGGCAGATCGGTCGAATATCCGGAATAGTACGTGCCGTTATCGAAGACGAGCTGCGCGGAAATGCCGCTCATAGTCTGAGAGATACGAAGAAAGTCCATAGCCTCTGCCGAGGTCAGTGAAACTGAGTTTATGTAGCTCGCCCACGTGTCGCAGATATGCTGCTCTTCTTCAAGATAGTTGACAGTAGCGCGTTCGACCGATGCCGCGGTGCGCTCAAAATCGTTTATCTGCTCATTTTCACTTCTTGAGCGAGCATTGTTCGCATACCGCAGCACAAATATCAGTATCGCCGACATTATCAGCACATTAGCGAGCACGATCAGTGTTTTTTTCATATCATATCCCGCTTTCCTGTGTGCGTCCGCACTATGCGGAAACTATACACAATTGTACACATTACAGTATAACATGTTTTTTGCATTTTGTAAAGCCTTTTTTGGATTTATGTACTGATACTGTGAAGATATTACTTCGGCAATTAAATATCTACCTGAATCCGCAGTGTTCACATCATTTAATAGCACTACCCACAACTTAAGCAAAATATGCGGCTTACGCCGCGCTTTACTCTTAAGTTGTGGGTAGTGCATATTAATACCAGAAGAGCCAGAAAACTTCTATATTAGCGCAGTCCTTTCGGACAGGTCTTTTTTCATTCATGTTCATATATCGCAAAGATACGCAAGCACGAATACCGTCGGCGAATTCCAGTAGATCGTTATCTCGTTCAGAGAATAGCTCGCCGCATCGTCCGCATAGCATTTCATGGGCGGCGTTCCCTTGGGGATGAGCTTTTTTGCGAACGGATCGTTGAGCTGGACATTCGGACCTCCCGCGACCATTCCCGGGATGCATTCATCTATCCCGTCCGCAAATGCGGGACGAAGATGAGGATGACAGCACCGGAACTCTCCAATGCCCGTGACATAGCTTATCCCGAGGGGATTTGCCCCGAGAAGATAATGTATGTGACGTTCTGCGTATCCGCGGCAGGAAGCATCTCCGAAAAGAACATCGTTCAGCGCGAATATCATCCCTTTCTTCATGAGCCCCATGTTGCTTCCCCAGCAGTGATCCGCGCTTTTCATCGCGACGCCGTAGCCGCAGCTGTCTGCGGTCTTTTTCAGTTCTTCCGCTTCTCTGCGGAACTCATCCGCAAGCCTTTCCGCAAGAGCGGCATCCTTGTCACGGTCACAAATGATGTATGCAAGAGAACCGAGGCCGCCGACCTCGGCAAACCCGAGCGCCGTCAGCGGGAAGTCCTCTCCGAGCGATGATATCATCTTTTCGTGAAAAGCTGTCTCTCCAGTAAGGGCGTACAGCTCGGAATACGCCCAGAAACGGTTTGAATGATCATCGTATTCTCCGTACTGCCCCGTATTGCAGCCCTCAGGATTTCTGAATCCGATGAACTGCGGGTGCGTATCGAGCCAGTGTGCGGCGCGTTCCGCAGCTTTGAGAAGCTTTTCCGAGAATGCACTGTCATAGGCGTAATATATCCCCGAAGCGAGCGCACAAACTGCCGCAAGATCGGCTGTAGCCATTGAAGATACCGGAAATACGAACATCTCATCGCGGTCATCCTCGGGCATCACGAACGGTGCGTGTATGAAAGTCGTCGCCTTATGATATGCTCCGCCCTCGCTGTCCTGCATTTTCATCAGCCATTCAAGCTCGTACCTTACCTCGGATAAAATATCCGGACAGCCTTTTTCGGGAATGTTCAGCCGCTGCTTTTCAAATATCTCGGGGAAAAGTCTGAACGCATAGAGAAGATGCGCGGCTGCACAGGCACCTGCCGTAACATATCTTCCGTAGTCTCCCGCATCGTGCCAGCCGCCCGTGACATCAAGAGTTATGTTCTTGTTTTCCCACAGCTTCGCAGGTGAAGTATGACATTTGCCGTGATGCCATTTTCCCGCGAAGCGCTCATCAAGTCCGCAGCCGCAGCGCAGATAATAGAAAGCCTTTGAAGTCTCTGCAAGAACATCGTCATATACATCACAGCCTATGCGGAACGCCGCAGAGATCTTTCCGCCTGCTTTTATGCGGTATGTTCCCGTATCGGAAAATCCCGTGAGATCAGCCGTCCAAAGCTCGTCTCCGGATATCCCGTCATGTCCCCGGCAGACCGTATCTCCCGAAAAGCGCACATTGCCGTTCATATCCGTGACATCAAAGCTTTCACATCTGAACGGGATGAAAGCCGTTTTCACGCTGTCGGGGAGATATCCCGCCTGATCCGCAAATATGCCGAAAGGCGTGGTCTGCGGGGGAGAAAGCTCCGTATCAAAGTATTTCCTTTCCATAGCCTCACCTGTCAGACTTTTTCCGCATCATAGCGGGTGAATGTTGTTTCTGTGACATACTCCTTTTTCAGCTCCGTGAGCTTTTTATAGTGATCTGTCTCCATATGCGACTTTACCGCTTCGGGCGAGCTCCACACTTCAAACAGGATGAGCTCGTCCGCATCCACAGGACTGAAATAGTATTCGTACTTTTCGTTTCCTTCTTCGGCTCTTGCCGCATCAGCGATGCCGAGCACGTTTATTTTCCCGTAGAACTCATCTCTGCATCCGCTTTTCAGATGATAGTGTACTTCGACCAGTCTTTTCATAGCGTTCTCCCTTGCTTATCTTGTAAAATTTGTCCAGACGCGGGGCTCTTCGGGCTCAGGGAGTCCCGTATGCTCTTTCCCCGGCGCGATGCTCTGCATAAGGAATACCATATTCCCCGCGAGTGTTCTCATGACCTGTCTTCCTTCGGCATCCTCGCGGCCTTCACCGGGCTCCCGGCCGTAGATATTGTTCCTGTAGCGGCTGCTCGCGACCGGCATATTTGACAGCGTGAAAAATTTGTTCAGCTCGTCAAATGCTGCTCAGGCATCCTTTATGTGAACGGGATCCATAGAACTATCCGTTTCAAATCATTACTGCTCATCGGGATGTTCACCCGACCATCCCGTTTCCGGAATACAGGACAGATATGACATATCGTCCGCAGATATCGGGATATCACATACATCAAGGTTTTCTCTCATCCTTTCGGGCAATGAGGATTTCGGGATTACGGGTATGCCGCGGCGGATAAGATATCCCAGCAGCAGCTGTGCGGGGGTGCAGCCGTATTTTTCCGCGGCTGCGGATATCCTCTTGTCCTGCAATAGTTTTGCCCTGCCGAGCGGGCTCCATGCCTGCGGGAGTATCCCCTCTCTTTTCAGATATGCGAGCGTATATTCCTGCATATATCCCACATGGAGCTCAAGCTGATCGACCATAGGTCTTATCCTTGCGGTCTCAAGCAGCGGACGTATGTGATGCGGCAGGAAATTTGACAGACCTATCGCCTTTATGCGTCCGCGGTCATAGAGTTCTTCCATAGTTTTCCATGCTTCCCTGACCTTTTCGAGCCAGTTCACATCATCGGGAGAAGCTTTCGGCCAGTGTATGAGGAACATATCGAGATAGTCCGTTCCGAGCCTGCGGCAGGATTCCTCGAAAGACTTCAGCGTTTTTTCTCTTCCGAGGTCGGACGGCCAGACCTTGCTGCAAATGAATATCTCACCGCGCGGCAGACCGTACTCTCTGAGAGTATTCCCTATCTCTTCCTCGTTGTTGTAAAAGCTTGCGGTATCTATATAGCGGTAGCCCGCATCGAGAGCGTCCCGTATTGTTTGCGCGCCGTTCATTGTCGAAAGATATGAACCGAATCCGACCGCGGGTATCGCAGTGCCGTTGTCAAGGATGAATTCCTTTCTTGTTTCGGTATATCCCGCTGCATCGAGTATCCTGTCGAGCAGACGCATATTCTTTATAGAAAATTCTTCTGTGATATGAGGCTCCGCACCGTTCAGGATGCAGTCGTTCATCTGTTCGGTCTCCATGCGGTAATTCGAGCCTGCGGTGACCTTTTCCGTCCTTGATATCCTCTCGCCGCGTTCGTTTTTCACGGTGACCGTGAGCGTGAGTTCTCCCTCGCCGTTGTATTCCGCATCTGAGCGGATATATCCCTTTGAACCGTGTATGAAGAGCCTGTCATATCTGTCGCTCGTGTCGGTACCGAGTATCATTCCCGCATTGAACGATGCCCTTGCGCCATTCTCAAAACCTATCAGAACGGAAGCCATATGATCGGTGCCTGTGCTGTCGAGCTCCGCATCCGCCTTTACATAGCTTACGGGAGAATCTGTAAGCGAAAGTATCATTGATGTGCAGTAGCAGCCGACATCGTATATCCCGCCGCCGCCGAGTTCTTTGCGAAGCCTGATATCATCCGAATAGCCCTGCGTCAGGAATGCGGTGTCGATATGATCGATATCACCTATCTCGCCGCTTGCGATGATGCTCTTCAGTTTTTTCATAAAGGGACTGTGAAGATACGCGAACGCTTCCATAAGTATCACGCCGTTTTCCCTTGCGGCTCTGAACATCCTCCGCAATTCGGATTCGTTCATGGCAATGGGCTTTTCACAGAGAACGTGCTTGTGTGCGCTGAGTGCTTTTATGACCCATTCGCAGTGAAGACTGTTCGGGAGCGGGATATATACAGCTTCGACATCGGGGTCGGAAATCAGAGCGTCATAACCCTCGTATGCCTTTTCAAACCCGAAGCGTTCCTTGAAGCTGAGCGCTTTATTGATATTCCTGCCCGCTATGGCATAAAGTTCACAGCCCTCTGCCGTTTTCATCCCGGGTATCGTGCAGCCTGCCGCGATACCTGCCGTACCCAATACGCCCCATCTGACTTTTCTGTTCATTTTTGCATCATTCTTTCGCTGCGGATATTCCGTTTTTGGTCATAAGCTTACAGAAACAATATATCACTGCATCGCCGTCAAAAGGTAACCGCCAACCAATGCCGTGAGAAGACATATGCCAGCAATTATGATAAAATT
>CAMVEM010000134.1 GCA_947166515.1 uncultured Clostridia bacterium
ATTCCCCCCTCCCCTTTAGGGGAGGGGCCGGGGGTAGGGCTCTGCAAATTATGATCTATAATATTATCACAGAGCGCTGTAAACCGTGTTGACGATATCTCTCGAAAGCTGAGTGGTTCCTCCGCCGCAGCGCTGTACAAATACAGTTATCGACAGCTTCTCCGCAGGATCGCACAGCATGTACGTTCCCGTCCAGCCGTCCCAGCCGAACGAACCCTTTGTCGCGAATAATCCCGCAGCATTGCGGTCTTCAAGACAGCGAACAAGATTTCCGTAGCCGAAGCCGTGCGTGGATTCCCAGTTGTATGTCTGACGCTGCTCCGCGGTAAGTCCGTTCTCACGCATAAAGTCTATGGCTCTCTGAGAGATGATGCCGTTTCCGCCGTTCGAGAGCGCAGCGCCGAGCTTTGAATAGTCCTCCGCAGTGGAGAAAAGTCCCGCTCCCGCGGACTGGAACGCTGGTTTCTTGTCATAATCGAATATGCAGAGATTCACATAATTTGGCTTGGTAGGGTAGTTTCCGGCATTTTCATACAGAGCTGCAAGTCTGTCCCGCTTCTCCGCAGGTACATAGAGCGCCGTGTCCTCCATTCCGAGCGGAATGAATATATTCTGAGCAAGGAATTCCGCAAGCTCCATTCCCGCCGCCTTTTCTATAACCGCGCCAAGTATATCCGCCGACGAGCCGTACATCCACTCCCTGCCCGCCTCAAAAACAACAGGTATCCTTCCTGCCGCTGCGGCAAACTGCTGAGTTGTCATCGAATTTCCGTAGCGTATGCTGTTTTCAAGCGCTCCCCACAGGCCGTTCATTCCCTCAACGCCGTCGTGCCAGTCGCCCGGATAAGGTATGCCCGCCGTCATATTCAGTAAGTCTCTGATCCTTATTGGAGCCGCATCAGCAGCGCTTTCCGGGTACTCTCCCGAACTGCCGAACTCCGGTATCAGCCACTCAAGCCGCCAGTTCGTGTCAAGCTTTCCGCGTTCTATAAGCATCATGCACGCGGTTGATGTCACTATTTTGGTGAGAGAAAACGCGCGGCATATCGTTTTTTCGTTGAACGCTGTCTTTTTCTCGACATCCGCATACCCTGCGCTGTATGTAAACTCCGTCTTTCCGTTTCGTGTAAGCACGAAAGCCGCGCCGTTCTCGGTATGCCGCTCTATCGCGCTGTCGATCACCTGTTTTGTATTCTCAAACCCCATATTTTCCTCCGTTTATTTTCTTCCCGTTCCGAATTTCACCGCGACAAAACAAAGTCCCACGATCAGAACTGCCGCGCCCGCTATTATCAATATTCTTGTGATATTGCCGCCGGACTCTTCATTTCCGGGCTGAATATCCAGCTGCGTGTCTGCCGGCATAGTTTCCGCCGCCGCGCTGCTCACGACCTCGGCGCGGTCTGTCACTATCCTGAGCTTTGCGGAAGTACATTCGGGCTCCCACAGCTCTATAAAGTTCACGCCGCTGTCTTCGACATAGCACAGACTGCTGTCGGCGAGCTCAAACCAGTATGTCCCGCTCTCTGCGGTATCCTTGACCCTCACCGCGGCGGTAAGCGTCATACCCTCCGAAAGATCTATCGCGCGGGACGCATTTGCTGCCGACGCCGAGAAAAATCCGTCACCGTAATTTGCTGCGTATGCGCCCGGAAGCGAGACGTCCCACTTTGTCACCTCGAACGCGCTGCTGTCGAACACTGTCTTTATGATCGCGGTATCTGCATCACCGGAAGGCGGAGCATACAGAGTCACGGTAAATTCATCACCGCGTGAGAGTATATCCTGCGACACGCTGATGCCGTTTACCGGCGTGTCCGCAGATGCGCAGACCACAGACAGCACGAGCATTACAACACAGGAAAAAACTGCGGATAAAAGTCGTTTCATGCAAAAACTCCCGAAAAACGTTCTATTTTGATTATAACACCATACACCGCATTAGTCAACGATTTTTTGACAAAAACAAAACCCGCGGCGGGCGAGCACCTGCAAAGAACAGGTGGGGTGTGGTGAGCAGAGCTCCCCACATAGAAAAACAAAATGGCCCCCTCCCATTGGGAGAGGGCTGGGGACGGGTCTGTCACTCAGACTTGTTTCAGCGGTATCCTGACGACATATTCAACGAAGTCCTCGGTGCGGTTCTTAACAGTCTCACAGTTGATCCCCGCTTCTTTCATAGCATCGATAGTGCGGTTGAACGTGTTTATGTACAGATTCACCGCTCGGTACGTCCAGTTCTGCCGCACTTTCGGCTTGTGCTGTGCAGCGCCTTTCACTATCCCGTCGATATATGCGTCGGTCTGCGCGGTGTTGAGCTGATTCGAGCCGATATAGAGTATGGCGTCGGGACGCTTCACGCTGTCAAGCCTCAGCAGAGCTCTCGCCTGCCGTTCGGTCAGCTTGTATTTAACAACAAGCGCCTTTTCTTCGTCGGACAGCTTCAGAAGGCGCAGCTTATTCGCAATCGTGGACTGCGCTGTTCCGAGACGTGCGGCGGTCTCCTCCTGCGTAAGCCCGTAATAATCTATCAGATTTTTTATTGCGTACGCTTCCTCCATGAAGCTTAAGTCCTGGCGCTGCAGATTCTCAAGCACTGCAAGCACGGCGCTGTCCTTCACCGACGCAGATACAACTATGCACGGCACAACGCTCATGTTCAGGAGCTTGCACGCGCGAAGCCGGCGCTCCCCCGCTATGAGTTCATAGTTAAGACCGTTTTCAAGCCTGCGCACAGTGAGCGGCTGCAATATCCCGTTCTGCTGTATGGAGACGGCAAGCCGTGAGAGCTCATACTCGTCGAAAACGACTCTCGGCTGCGCGGGATTCGGCACTATTGCGCTTATGGGTATCTCGACGACCTTATTTACCGCAGTCTCGATGTGCGAGTCCTGTGCCGGCTGGGATTTTGAAAATATCGTCATTTATGATTCCTCCGTTTCATAATACGGTTTATTCCGGATCAACCTATGCTTGCGGCGTTCCGGTTATCTGTGATCTTTTTTCAATGATAACACGGAAATACATATATTTCCACACAAAAAATTCCCCATATCACGGGAAAAACTGCCGCGATATTGGGAAATAATTTACTGTATGACATATATTGACACGCCGCTGTGCCGAACGCGGTCGTAAACCGGCGGGGAATGTCGGATTATTTTTTCCGCGATGCGCTGACGGTGCCGTCGCTGTAATATGCTATCACGCTTCTGACCTTTCCGCTGTCGAGATCGATGCCTTTTATCGTAAGGCCGGATTTATTCATCAGCTCTGCAGCGTTTACCTCGGATATCGCGCAGCGTATGGTATTCACACCGCCGCAAACTACCGTGAACTCGGTATTGCTGACATTTATCGCTCCCTCATTTCCGACTTTAAGCTCGCGGAATGTATCGTTATCGCGCTCGGTAACGTACCTGACAGCCTTCTTATCAAGCGCACGCAGGCTTTTTATATCCATTCCTGCGCTTTTATTCTTCTTTCCGAACATTTTTCCGAACATCTTTTCGCCCCCTGTCGGTATAATTCTATCATACTGCAAGGGCAAAGTCAATGGTTTTCCCATCGCAACCCAGAGCCGGGGCTTTGGGGACGAAGTCCCCCAAAGAGAAAAACTCCCCTCCCCTTTTGGGGAGGGGCTGGGGGTAGGGTATTCATACAATGAACGTGGTAATTGATTTCTGCGTTTTGTGCATACCAACAATTGACATCGGAGCGCCAAAAGTGTAAAATAAACTATATATGAGTATATTAAAAAAGATATTTTATATCCTTATCCAGAGCACATGGGGAATACTCCAGACGCTCGCGGGAGCAGTGATGTTTCTCGTACTGATAAGGCGCAGGCACTATTTTTACAGGTGCTGCATAATTACTGAATGGCATCGCGGCGAAAGTGCGTCGCTTGGACTCTTCGTATTCCTGTCCGACAGCCTTGACGCACAGCGCAAAGAAGACGTGATGATCCACGAATACGGCCACACGATACAGTCTCTTATGCTTGGCGTGTTATATCTGCCGATAATAGGCGTACCGTCCATGATATGGTGCATGACGCCGTATTTTCAGCGTAAACGCATAAGAAAAAACATTTCGTATTACAGCTTTTATCCGGAGAGGTGGGCTGACCGCCTCGGAAAAAAGGTAACGGGAAAAGCACCGGGATCGCGATAATACCCGCGAAGCGGGCACCAAAATTCTGAATTATTCATTATTCACTATTCATTATTTCTGCTGGGGGATAAGTATGAAAAAACACATAGACCGCTGCATGAGCTGCATGAACGAAAAGCTCTATGACGGACCTTGCGCCGTATGCGGATATACAGGCGAAACCAAAAACGGCGAAGGCTTCCTTGAACCGGAAACTCTTCTTGCCGACAGATATGTCATAGGAAAGCTCATCTCTAAGGGCGGCGACGGCGCAGTATATATAGCATTCGATACGACGGAAGAAAAAACCGTCGAGATAAAGGAATTCATGCCCGATACTCTCTGCCGCCGCGCAGATGACGGCGAATCGGCAGAAATAACCGAAGGCTCGCTGCCGCTGTTCAAGTCCTATCTTTCAGAGTTTGCAGATCTCCACAAGACTATGATAAACGAGATGAACAGCAGCTGCCTCAAGAAAGAATATGAGATATTCGCGGCAAACGGCACCGGATATGTAGTGACCGAGCATCTTTCAGGCGTGACTTTTGAGGAATACCTTGCTTCACGCGACGGAAAGACATCGTGGGAAGAACTGAAGGGAATGCTGCCTCCGCTGCTCGACACGCTCGCCGAAATGCACAACAAG
This sequence comes from uncultured Clostridia bacterium, assembly GCA_947166515.1. Taxonomy (GTDB): domain Bacteria; phylum Bacillota; class Clostridia; order Oscillospirales; family Ruminococcaceae; genus Ruminiclostridium_E. The sequence goes on from CAMVEM010000134.1 coordinate 4,802, forward strand.
GGCATTGTTCACAGAGGGATAAGCCCCTCGACGCTCTTCGTAGCGAACGACGGCAGGCTCGTGCTCACATCTGTTGATATTTCCGCAGCAAGATCTGCCGAATCACAGATAAACTGCGACACATATCCCGGTTATACCGCGTGCGAGCAATACGACCTTTCCGAAAGACAGGGAAGCTGGACAGACGTTTACGGCCTCTGCGCCGTGCTCTACAAAGCGCTCACAGGCACAGTTCCTCCGGATGCGCAGGCAAGAAAAGAGAACGACCAGCTTGTTTCTCCCGCCGATATCAGCGAAGATATACCGAAATATATCTCGGATACACTGGCCGAGGGGCTTATAGTTGATCCCGCCACACGCTTGCACAACATTGCCGCTCTGAGGGAAAAACTATACAAAGAACCGACCGGCGAGCTGAACATCGGAAATGAAAATACCAGCATCACGGACGATGGCCCGGTAACTCCGCCCGCCGCCGTTAAATTCGATCACGATATCCCGGAAAAAAGCGTCAGAATCACACATAATACTGCCGCCCGCCGTGCGCCGGTCAAAAAGAAAAAGAAGAAGAAAAAGAGCGCCGAAAATTCTTCAAGTGTCGGAACGATTATCGGTATATTTATTTTCTTCGCAATGGTAGCAGCGCTTGTTATCGCGATAATTTACTTCTCGGAAGAAGCCAAGAATCTGGCAAATAATCCCACAACCGTCACCACTACCACATCGGCGACAGAATCCACTGCCGTGACAGTACGCACAAGAGCTACAACTGAATCCATCGCCAGCCCCGAGCCGGTCGCTGAAACAAAGCTCATAATGCCCGATCTGGTCAACAGATTCTACAATGATTCGCTTGTGAGCAGATATTCCATGCTGAACTTCGAAGTCGAATATGATTATTCCGACGATTACGCAGCAAATGTCATCTATGAGCAGGATATACCGAAAGACACCCGCGTTACTTCCGGCACAACCGTTAAATTAAAGGTCAGCAAGGGTCCGTCATTCAGAGAGCTTCCGGATTATGTCGGAATGCAGCTCAACGAATATACCGCAAAGCTCACCGAGCTCGGTATCAAGTTCACTCCGGAGCCCAAACCGACAGATGAGGTAAAACAGGGATATGTCGTTGAATGCAGCAAACAGGTCGGCGACAAGGTATATACATCGGAAGGCGAAATAGTTATCGTATATTATGCTGTAACGCCACCGAAAACAGAACCGGTCACAACATCTTCAAATACTGCGTCCGCGGCTCAGGAACACGACGAGCCTGTTGAAAGCAGTCCGGCCGGAAGCGGCACATATGTTGGCCCCGGAGACCACAACACAGGCGTAGTACACGCTGAATAACAAACAGATCAGAAATAACAGCCTCACCAAAACAGGAGAACCTATGGAGCTTAAAGAACTCAGAGACGAGATAGACAGAATAGACGATGAAATGGCCGCTTTGTTCGAAAAAAGAGCAGCGGTGGCAGTAAAAGTGGCAGAGTATAAGCGCAAACACGAAATGGCTGTCTATCAGGGCGGACGTGAGAATGAAGTGCTGCAGAAGATCAGCGAAGCAGTCTCCCCGGAACTCCGGGACGGCGCAAAGCTTCTGTTCACTAACCTCATGGATATATCGAAGTGCCGCCAACAGCAGCTCCTGACCGAAATAAAACCGTTCAGCATAGCCGAACCGGTCGAAATGCCGACAGTCGGCGCAGTAACAAAGGGAAGTTATACTGCGGACGCGTGCGAGAAATTCTTCGGAGAAAACTGCAAAGTGAAGTATTTCAAGGATTTCGCTTCGGTGTTCAGCGCGGTCGAAAACGGAGAAACTGATTACGGCGTGCTGCCGATAGAAAACTCGACTGCGGGCGACGTCGGCGCAACATACGACCTGATGCTCAGACATAACTTCTATGTGTGCAGAAGCACCAAGATACGCATAAACCATGTTCTCGCTGCAAAGAAAGGCACCGATATTTCCGATATAAAGGTCGTTATGTCGCATGAAATGGCGCTCAAGCAGTGCTCAAAATTCCTTGAGGAAAAAAAGTTCGCGTTCTCGGAAGCAAGTTCTACTGCCAAAGCAGCGGAAACAGTAGCTTCATCGCAGGACCGTTCTGTCGCGGCGGTATGCTCCGCGTCATGCGCAAAGCTGTTCGGACTTGAACCGATCGCCGAGGATATTACCGACATCAAGGATAATTTCACGAGGTTCCTGATGATCTCACAAAAGCTTCAGGTCCCGGAAAAAGCATCGGTAGTCTCGCTATGCCTTACTGTTCCGCACACCGCGGGAAGCCTTTACAGAATACTTACGCGTTTCGCATACTGCGGACTCAACCTCTGCCGCATCGAGAGCAAACCCATGCCGGATTCTCTCGCCTATCTGAAAGACGACGCGTTTGACTTCATATTCTACCTTGATTTCATCGGCAGCATAAGGGATGAAAAAGTTGTCAAGCTTCTGACCGGACTCGAAAAAGAAATGAAGTTCTATCGGTTCCTCGGAAATTATGAGGAGATAGATTAAATCAAACACTGTTGAATACGAAAATTTCTCCCTCTGTGCCTACAGGGGGAGAAACTGCAATTCAGGAGTATTTTATGCCCGAAATTATTGAAATAAGAGACCTCAGCGCTCCCGGACTGTTTCCATATACCGACACTGCGGAGCTCAGCCTGCGCAATGAACATGGCCTGTTCGTTGCAGAAAGCCCGAAGGTGATACGGACTGCGCTCGACGCAGGATATGAACCGGTATCCCTGCTGATCCAGAAGAAATATCTTAACGGCCAGGCAAAAGATATCGCGGAAAGATGCGGCGCTGTTCCCATTTACACCGCAGAGCCCGAAGTGCTCGGAAAGCTTACAGGCTACAGCCTCACACAGGGCGTTCTCTGCGCGATGAAACGGCGCCCGCTGCCGGATATATGCGAAATAACAGCGAACGCGAAGCGGATAGCCGTACTCGAATGTATCATGAACCAGACGAACATGGGTGCCGTATTCCGCAGCGCAGCTGCTCTCGGAATGGATGCCGTCCTGCTTGCCGGAGCCTGCAGCGACCCGCTGTTCAGGCGCTCGGTGCGCGTAAGTATGGGAAGCGTTTTTCTTGTACCGTGGACGTATCTTCCGGGCGAGTCACCGGAATATGTCTCATACCTTAAAAAAGCCGGATGTACCTGCGCAGCGATGACTCCGCACGGCGACGTCAGACTTGACGACCCAAAGCTTCGGGAAAGCAGTAAAACTGCGGTATTCATAGGCACCGAGGACTCCGGGCTGAAACAGCCCACGATAGTATCCTGCGACTTTGCCGTGACAATACCCATGAGCTGCGGGGTAGATTCTCTGAACGCCGCGGCAGCAAGCGCAGTTGCGTTCTGGGAACTGACACGGATATCCGAATAAAAACTTTTAGCCGCTGCATAAACGCAGCGGCTATATTTGTCCAAAAAGTAGAACCTTGTTATTTTATTTGCGAAGCGAGCCGCTTTTGCACTTACTTTTCGCTGATGCTTATATACGCGCATCCATGCGCTCTTCTTGCATCAGCTACCGCAGCATCATGCTGCGTCGCGTCCGAAAAGCAGCGGGGTTTGG
>CAMVEM010000135.1 GCA_947166515.1 uncultured Clostridia bacterium
CTGTGTTCAGTGAGATGATAAAAGGCGGAGCGGCATTTCTGCAGCTCCACTGCGATGAAGTAAACGATCTGAACGTGTTCCCCATACCGGACGGCGATACCGGAAACAATATGCTGCTCACCATTCAAGGCGGCGCAAACGCAAAGTGTGATTCGGAAAGCCTTTCCGATGTTTCGGAAAAGATCGCCAAGCACATGCTGCTCTCCGCAAGAGGAAATTCCGGTGTTATACTTTCACAGCTTTTCGCGGGATTTGCGGAAGGCTTCAAGGGTGTTGAGAGCGCGGGCTTTGATGAGATCGTTCATGCCTACAAAAAAGGCATTGAACACGCATACGGCTCTGTAATCAACCCCACCGAAGGAACTATCCTCACAGTTGCGAGAGAAGCAGGCGAAAACACCGATATCAACAGCTTCGAGACTGTTGAGGACGCGCTTGACTGCTGCATCAAAGAAGCCAAGAAATCTCTGAAACATACGCCGGAGCTTCTCGATGTGCTGAAACAGTCCGGAGTCGTGGATTCCGGCGGAGCGGGATATGTTTACATACTTGAAGGTATGCACAGCGCCCTCACCGGCAAAAAATATGACAGTCTCGGAGATGTTCACACAGCGCAGCCCGCAATGGTCGATACAGACCTGTTCACAGAGGACAGCGTTCTCGAATTCGGCTACTGCACGGAGATACTCGTTCGTCTGCAGAAGATAAAGTGCGACCCCGCATCGTTCGATCTGAACGGCTTCATCGAATATATGCAGTCGATCGGTGATTCTATAGTCTGCATCCAGAACGAGAGCATCGTAAAGCTTCATGTTCACACAATGACGCCTTACAAGGTGCTCGAATATGCACAGCGCTTCGGTGAATTCCTCACAATAAAGATCGAGAATATGATGCTCCAGCATAACGAGGTCATTGCTCACGAGGAAGAAAAGAAGCAGGACCGCAAGAAATATGCAGTCATCGCTGTTGCAAACGGCGACGGTATAACAAAAGCATTCAAGAACTTCGGCGCTGACGTCATCATAAACGGCGGCCAGACGATGAACCCGTCTGCCGGCGAGATAATCGCAGCATTCGACGAAGCCAACGCGGATACGATATTCATACTTCCGAACAACAGCAATATCATTCTCACCGCAAAACAGGCGGCGGAGCTTTATAAAAAGTCTGAGATAAGAGTTATTCCCACAAAGAATATCGGCGACTGTTATGCAGTTCTCCAGATGCTCGACCTCGACTCGGACGACCCGGACCGCATAGAGTCCGAAATGAACGACGCTATGGAAGGAACGCTCACTGCCGAGATCTCACGCAGCACCAAGACGACAGAGGTATTCGGTCTCAGCGTTCAGAAGGGCGAATATATAGGCATCATGGGCAAGAAGGTCGTTTCAGCAGATACTGACTGTCTCGATACAGCCACTGCGGCTATCGACCTTATGGATATAGAGGACCGCTACTCGATGATAATTATTGCGGGAAAAGACGCGGATCAGACGCTTTCTCCGGAAATTGCCGATTACGCGCGCAGAAAAAATCCCGACATCGAGATATTTGAGGATTACGGCGGCCAGGAAATCTACGACTTTATAATGGTGGTTAACTGATGGGGACTAATTTTTACATAGCCTGCGCTATCGCAGCACTGACAGCGTATCTGCTCGGCGGAGTGAACTTCGCTATCATCATGTCGAAGCTGCTTTACGGACAAGACATACGCGAACAGGGCAGCGGAAATCCCGGATTTACGAATTTCAAGCGCGTTTACGGGCTTAACTTGGCGGCATGGACAGTTATGCTGCTCGATATTCTCAAAACTGCGGCTCCGGTATGCGTGGCTATGATCGTATTCGGCAACCTGTTCGGTATGGGACAGTTCGGCGCTGCATTCACAGGATTATTCGGAATGCTCGGTCACTGCTTCCCCGTGTGGTACGGCTTCAAGGGCGGCAAAGCGTTCATGGCAGGCTTCGGAACAATATGGTTCGTTGACTGGAGAATGGCGATAGTTGCAACGGTGATATTCCTGATACTGCTCTTCACAGTCAAGTATATGTCGGTCTGTGCGTGCACAGCTTCCGCAGTATGCCCGATAACTCTCGCTATCCTCGGCGCCGATCACTGGGTAGTGCTGATAATATCCGCACTCTCCGCGCTTCTCGTTATCGTAAGACATAAAGAGAACTTCAAGAAGCTTGCAGCCGGCACTGAATCAAAGTTCAGCCTCAGCAGCAAGAAGAAGTCGGCAGAGCAGTGAGATAGTCGCTGCTCTTGAGATTCTGTCGCTGCGCTTGAGATCGGGGCTCCGCCCCGGGCCCCGCTTCTTTTCGGACGCGAAAAGAAGCAAAAGCGAATCCCGTTACACGGAACTCAAATAGTCTGCAAACAGAAAGAAATAACACAGCCTCTCCGGATAAGCGGGGAGGCTGTGATTTTAATCATATAATGTAACAATAATTAAGTCTCTGGTCTCTTTTTTTACAGATTTTATAATATCAAACTTTAACAACATTTCGATAAAATTATCTGTCGCTTCACTTGTTCTTGCGATACCATACTTACTTGGTGTGATATAGCATTGTTTATCTGAGTTATTATTTGCTTTTTCTAATATATCATTTAAGAGTTTTGCTTTAGTTTCTTCATCTTTTATCATTGTAAATCCTCTTCACCAGCATCATTAATAAATTGACCCATATACTGATTCATTATCTGATAACATTTCTACATTATAGAGTAGTGATTGTTCACATAAAGAATTAATATTATCAATACTATCTTTATTTAATCTATGCGTCTTATCATTTTCATTTGTCACAATCTTTTTTACCAATCCTTTTATTCCTACAGTATAGCCATCGTCCTTGCTATCTGAACTTAAAGTTGATAATAATTCATAACTGTATTTTTTTCCCATAAATTTATATAAAAAATACATTGAAACGGCTCTACTATTGTATTCCTGCTGAAAATAAATAACTATTGTAGGCTTTTGTTTTTCATTATCTTCAAACCATGCATCGCGTAAAACAAATGTACTTGGATTACTCGATGTCTTTGCTAATAGTTCTGAAAGACATGCAATAATATTTTCCTCAAGAATACCTTCACTCTGTGAATCATTTGCAATTTCATATGCGCCGGAATAATCACCTTGGGAAAGCTTTTCTTTTATCTTTCCTGTATTATCTCGTCCGCACCCCAAACAAGATAGAATAAGAAATATCATAGTGAATAACAAAATACTTTTGCCCCAATAACGTCTCATAAAAATTTCCTCCTAAAAAAATTGCAAAATCACAAAATTTATGCTATAATATAAAATTAGGTATATTTATCCATTTTCAGCATACTCTATTCTGTTCTCTAATATACATTATACTCAATTTATAGAGTTTGTCAATATTATAAAGTCAAATTATCGCGTTTTATCTTTTTTTGCTATTTTTAAGAGGTGATTTTTGTGAATTTTTACGAGAGATTACACTTAATTTGTAAAGAAAAAAATACAACTCTTACGGCTGTGCTGAAAGAACTCGGGCTCAGCACAGGAAATACAGGCGCATGGAAAAAAGGTCAGCTCCCGAAAGGCGATGCCCTCGCCGCTATCGCCGATTACCTCGGCACCTCTATCGACTACATCATATACGGCGAATACCGCGACGATCTTGACAACGACGAAAAAAAGCTCGTCGGTCTCTACCGGCAGACCCCCGAGCGCGCAAAATATAAAGTCCTCTGTGATTTCGAACGAATAGTCGATGACGAGATTACAAAGCTCGCTAAAGAAACTGAAAATAAATAAACTCTCTGCAATGAGTGTCATGCAGAGAGTTTTTTATTATTTTTTAACCATTAACATTGAAATCTTCCGAAAGCTTATTCATTGCTTTGCACAGGTTATGCAGATAAATAAACGGGCCGACTAAAATAAGCGCTCCCAGAATATCCCATATCCAGAAATCCGCAGCTCCGAATGAATAGAGTATGCCTCGTCTTTTCAGCTCATAGCCTATACGTGATGATACATTATGAAACCAGACTATGTACGCTATTCCCAATGTGATTGGACCAACGATGAAGAACAGCAGACAGAAATGCATTGTCTTTTTCCCGTCATAACGGCTTGCTATAGTGTTGATATCCGTAGATATATCGGAATAAAAGATCAGCGGATAGATACCGATCGTGATGATAGATAACAGAATATATTTCAGCAGCCCTCTTGAAGTATTCAGGCGTGATACACGTACCTGATTGTAAACCGTGATGTTGTTGATAACAGGTGCCGCAGACTGATTTCCTCTGTTTACAAAATTACCGCAATTCGGACAAACATTCGCATTCTCAGGTAATGGTGTGCCGCAATGACTGCAAAACATAAAAACCTCCGCTATAATATTTATTTTTCGAGATCATCGGATCTTATTACTTTTCAGCCTTTACCCTTTTCAGCTTCATCGTCTCACTATCAAGCTCGCGGTAAAAACAGTTGTTCGGCTTTCCCTCAAAGCTTGTGTGGCATATCCCACCTTTATCCGGCGTTACCTGAATGACAAGCGAGTTCTGCTCGCAGTTCACAAAAATGTGATGCACCGTGAAGGTATTGCCGCTCTCGCCGCCCTTGAACCACAGCTCATTGCGCGAGGTGCTCCAGAGGATAAGCTTTTTCTGCTTTATGGTCTCTTTCAGCGCGAGCTCGTTCATGTATGCTATCAGAATGACTTCTTTCGTGTCGAGATTCTGTATCGCCGCAGGAATGACCTTATTTTCGGGCGCTATCTTGTTTATCTTCTCAAAATCGAGCATCAGCTCGTCGGTTTCTTCGATCAGACTCATTATATGCTCCTTACGGGGATCTTCTTTTCTTTGAGATGCTGCTTTACTTCGCCGACCGTCAATTCGCGGAAATGGAACAGCGATGCCGCAAGCGCCGCGCTTGACGGAGTTTTTTCAAACACTTCCGAAAAGTCGGTGAGCTTACCGCAGCCGCCGCTCGCAATAACGGGAATTTTAACCCGCGAGCACACAAAATTGAGCATATCAATATCAAATCCGGCTTTCGTGCCGTCTGTGTCAATCGAGTTTAAGCATATCTCGCCGGCGCCGCGCTCCTCGATCTCCTTTACCCAGTCGCCGAGATCAAGATTCATATCAACACGTCCGCCGTTGATGAACACACTGTATCCGCCCTTGCCGTTGCGCTTTGCATCTATCCCGACGACCACGCACTGGCTCCCGAATATCTCCGCCGCATCACTAATGAGCTTGGGATTCTTCACAGCCTGCGAGTTGACCGAGACTTTATCGGCTCCTGCTCTGAGCGTTTCGCGAAAATCATCAGTAGTCGCGATGCCGCCGCCTACGCACAGCGGAACAAACACTCGCTTTGCCGTCTCGCGCACTACATCGAGCATCACTCCCCTGCCCTCGTGAGAAGCTGTTATATCATAGAAAACTATCTCATCTGCGCCCTGACGGTTGTACTCAGCAGCACACTCCACCGGGTCGCCGACATCCTTTATCCCCTCGAAATTGACGCCCTTTACAACTTTTCCGTTGCGGACATCAAGACAAGGGATTATTCTTTTTGCTAACATGGATTCTCCTTATTTACAGAAATACAAATCATGAAGTACTCAATTTGCACATTTGATTGCATCACGCAGATCAAGCGTTCCGCTGTATATCGACTTTCCGCAGATCGCGCCGTAAAGTCCGAGATCACGGCATTTCTTTATATCGTCGATGTTCTTTACACCGCCGCTCGCTATGATATTCGCGCTGCACGCTTTGTTTATCTCGTCGAGCTGCTCTGCGTTGACACCCTGAAGAGTGCCGTCCTTTGAAATATCGGTGAAGATGATATATTTCACGCCGATGTCGGACATTGCCTTCGCGAGCTCAGTAAAGCGCACGTTAGATGTTTCGAGCCAACCCTCGGTCGCTACCATGCCGTTCTTTGCATCGATACCGACCGCGATCCGCTCGCCGTATTCTTTTACGAGTATCTTCACGAGCTCCGGGTCCTTTACCGCCGCCGAGCCGATTATAACGCGGGATATCCCGCCGCTTAAATACATCTCGGCAGTTTCCGGCGTGCGTATGCCGCCGCCGACTTCGACTCTGAGCTTTGTATTCTTCGCAACATCGAGGAATATTTCCTTGTTCTGCTGAGAAGCATCTTTCGCGCCGTCGAGATCGACCATGTGTATCCACTCTGCGCCGCATTCATGAAACATTCTCGCGGTGTCCATATAGCTCTCGGCGACCTTGTGCGCAGTACCGTAATCGCCCTTGACGAGGCGCACGCAGTTTCCGTCTTTTATATCAATTGCAGGCAGGATTATCATTTGTTTCTTACGTCCTCATACATTCTTTCAAGCAGTTCGAGCGTTCTCCGGAGCGTATCCTCGCGTCTCGCGTAAACGTCGCACACGTTCTTGCAGCATTCCGCTTTCCTGTCGTCAGTGCCGAACTGTGCGGACTCAAACGCGCTTTTCAGCGAATCAGCGAGCGAGTTCAGCGACGAATTGCCGTTTTCGCTTAACTCCTTCTGGAGCAGTTTTATCTGCTCAAAAATTTCCTGTGCGTTAAGTGTTTTTTCTTCCATTTCTTTGTTCTCACTTTCTTATCATACTTTTTTTCCAGTATATCAAAAATTTTTCTTTTGTACTGAATTGAAAATGCCAGTGACAGACGCTGCGCGACGGGACAGCCCCGGCAGCTATCTGCCGTTCTTCCCGCTCCCAGTCCGATTCGGCCTTCTCTTTCGACCAGCGATACACGCAATCGTGTATATCCCACGGGTCGGTGTATCTGCGGTGAAATGCCGATTTGCCTGCTCTTACGTCACGCGGCTTGAGACAGCGGCGAAACTTTCTGTTCGCGGCACGCTTGTTGTCGCGCGCATCAACGGGAGCACACTTGCCTATCGGTGTTTTCTTATAGCTGCGGCTCATTTCAGAGTCCTTTCATAAACTTCTTTATGCCGAACACCATGGCGGCTATGAATGATGATATCGCTACGACCGCATCCAGCCACTCGATACAGAGCAGTCCCACCGCACCGCTCAGAATAAACGACAGCGCTATCAGCGCCATAAGCTTTGAAAACTGCACGGCGTATTTTTCCTTGTCTTTTATATCAGCCGTATAGCTGCGGAATATCAGATCAGTTGATTTTGAAAGCCTGACTATCCCAGAGTAGATCAGCACCACGCCGCCGAGCGCAAACATTATAATCGAAAAGGCATATTCCATAACGCGGCCTCAAAGCTTAAGAAAATTGCGCAGTATCGAAAGTCCGGTCTCTCCGCTCTTTTCGGGATGGAACTGACAGCCATAGACATTCCCGGAAAATACACACGCCGGAACTTTATCACCGTAATCTGTATATGCCGCGACATATCTGCTCTCGCACACCGCAGCGTAGGAATGAACAAAATAAACGTACGGTTCATCTCCGAGCCCGTCGAGAAGCGCGCATTTCTCGTTGTACAAAAGTCTGTTCCAGCCTATCTGCGGAATAAGCAGATCGGGCGGTGTCATGAGCTCGACCTTTCCGGGGATAAGTCCGAGACCGTCCGTTTCTCCGAATTCATAGCTCTTTTCAAATAGCATCTGCATACCGAGGCAGATACCGAGCAGCGGCTTTTTCTTTGCCTGTTCCTTTATTGCAGGAATAAGTCCGGTGCTGTCAAGCATCTTCATAGCGTCCGGAAAAGCTCCCACACCGGGGAGTATTATCCTGTCCGCCTTTTCGAGCATATCCGCGTCTTTCGTGACAACGCTTTCTGCGCCGATATAATCGAGTGCGTTCTTCACGCTGAACAGGTTTCCCGCACCGTAATCTATTATCACGATCATCAGAGTGTCCCTTTCGTCGAAAGCGCCTTGCCGTCGGAATTAACGGCAACTGCCTGTTTCAGCGCATGCGCGAGCGCCTTGAACAGAGCTTCCGTAATGTGGTGGTCGTTGCTGCCGTATTTCTCGCGCAGATGCAGCGTGATACCTGCGTTGAACGCGAACGCGCGCATGAATTCCTCGGTAAGGCAGGATTCATAATCTCCGATGCGCTCATTCGTGAACTTCGCGTTGAACACAAGGTACGGTCTCGCGCTGATATCGAGCGCGCAGAAGCCGAGCGCTTCGTCCATGGGAATGAACGCCGAGCCGTAGCGCATTATGCCGGACTTGTCGCCGAGCGCTTCGGCAAACGCTTTTCCGAGCGCTATGCCGACATCCTCGACGGAGTGATGCCCGTCAACATTGAGGTCGCCCTTGCATTTCACTGTCAT
>CAMVEM010000136.1 GCA_947166515.1 uncultured Clostridia bacterium
CCCCAACGGAAGAAAACCGGGCGCCCAGCCCGGGCACAAGCATCACTCCGCAGTAAGACTTCTTCCGACAAAACATCCCGTTCATCTGGATCCTCCCGAAGAAATTATCCGGGACGCTGATGTTTATGCCACCGGTCGTACTATCGTCAAGCAGCTCATCGACATCAGCTTTGTTGTTACCGTTCAGGATTATGTTGCTGACGAGTATCGCAACCGTATTACCGGGGCAAGGCTTCATGCACCGTTTCCTGCCGGTGTAGTCAAACCTGTTAACTATGGGGCATCGGTCAAGGCTCTCGCCTTTCTTCTCAACAATTACTACAATGTTTCAATGGCGAAAACCAGGCAGTGCATATCTGACCTGACCAGAGGGATCGTTTTCCTTTCAACCGGAACTATCTGCAACCTTGCGTCAGAATTCTCCGCTGCAACAGAATCAGAAAGAGCAAGGATCTTCTCACTGCTCACTCATGCAGACGTTCTGTATTCCGATGCAACCGTCAGCAATATTAACGGTGTGAGAAAGGCTGTGTTTCTCTGCACGGACAAAAAGCATGCTCTCTACCAACATTTTGACCACAAGGGACATGAAGGCCTTCGACAAACTCCCGTAAAAGACTTTTCCGGCATTCTTGTACATGATCATGACAGATCATTCTACTCTTATGGAACTGCTCATCAGGAATGTATGGCTCACGTACTGCGTTATCTTGTGGATGCCTCGGAAAACGAGCCTCATCTCAAATGGCATGATCAGATGCATACGCTGATCCGGAATATGATCCATTCAGTCAAGCAAAATCCGCACGGAATCCCGAAGGAAAAAGTTCGTGAACTGACCGAGAAATATGACTACATTCTGGAACTGGCGGATGATGAGTATTCCAAAAATCCACCGTCTGCGTATTATCCGAATGGGTACAACCTGCAAAAGCGCCTGAGAGAATTCAAGGAGGATCACCTGTTTTTCCTGAAGCGCCCCAAGGTTGATTATACGAACAATATCAGTGAACGGGGGCTTCGGAAGTTTAAGCGAAAACAGGCAGTCGTGCTTCGGAGCGATTCCGGTGGTCGACATATTTGTGATGCCCTGACCATAATAGAGACTGCTCGTCGAAATACACAACGCGGACGGGAATCATCTCGCGACTCTTGCTGTAATAATTCATCTGCTTCTTCGTGTCGAACTTGCTGTACTTGAAATTTATCTTCATACGCTCGGATATGAGCCGGTGTATCGTATCAAGGTTTTCAAGCAGGTCGAGCGACGGCGAAGCGGTGCTGCTAAGGGTGATACGGCTCACGAGGCTTCGTATCTCGGCATCGGTACACATCCCCTCAAACTTGTGTATAAGCTTCTTTTTCTGCTCTGTCGAGAGGAATTTATTGATCGAGACAGAATCGACCATAAAGCGTATCTCGTTGAATGTGAAGCCCTTGTCGATGAGGCTGTAAACAGCGGTATTATGCGGGCCGTTTACCCTACGGATGTCGTTGCCCGCTTCGCACAGCCGGTCTATATCGCGGCGGATAGTGAGCGGCGAAACGTTTCTGAGGTTTGCCGTTTTCGAGAGATAGTCCTGAATGTCCCGACAGTCGCTCCATGCTCCTCATCGGTGTTGCGGCAAAGATAGTTGTAGATATGAAGTATTCTTTCGTGTTCCATGAAATCACCTTTCCCCGTCTCCGTAAGTCTCGCACTTTCCGCAGTTACCGCAGCCGTTGCAGGACTGGCGCATACCGCAGGTTTCGCACCGCTCGCGGAAAAACGGCACATAGCGCTCTTCGTCCGCTATCGGAAGCCCCCACCTGTCAACGAGCTTAAACTCTATCGGCTTTCCGGCGAAGCTCATTCCCGACCTGTGCGCCTGATTGCTCTGGACGCTGTTGCCCTCGATCTTATAGAGTTTCCCGTCCTTTATAAAGCGCCGTCCCGTACCGCAGAACGTAAATTTCACGTTGTTATCGACACATTCCTGCCGCAGAAGCTTAACCCAGTCGAAATTACAGGGACGCGCTCCGTCGTAGTTCTCACCGTCGCAGAGCACCTGCTCTATCTGCCCCGACTCAAGATATTTCCGCATGCTGACCTGCCCTATAAACGGCGCGCACATAACGCCCTTGTGCTTAAAAGGAAGGCTGAGCAGTATTGGTATGCGCTCGTCGGCACGTCGCTGGTTTTCAGCGGTAACATTGAAGAAGATGTTTTCCCAGCCATCGCCCCAATCCCGTGGAAGATGTTCCGCGACGCGCTCGGGACGCTTCGTGAGCAGGAAAAAGACAACATCGCTGCGCTGGCGCATTATATCCCACGCGTCATCTCTCCATTCGTCGGCCTCGGCGAGAAAAAAGTCCGAGGTCATGCAAACGCGTATCGTCTCGCCGCTTTTTATCTTGTAGCTGCCATGCCGGTCGGTCTGTAGAGGATAGTCGAAACCCGCCTTTGTACGGTATATCTTCGACCCGTCCATATCCCGCATCTTGTCGAGAAAGTACATATAGCAGTTGTCGCAGCCCTCGCTCTTTTTGATGCAGCCGTGCCACGGATTCCATATATCGTGCATGATAATATACCCTGATGTTCAGATTTTTCACTTCTGTTATTATACCATATTTGTAAGTTCCGTGCAACTATTATTTTGCAATACCAATAAAAGGGTGCAGCAGAAAGGCTCTGAGTCACGCGTAAAGCGGCACAGAGCCTTGATTTCGTTCAGTTATCGGAGCAGCGTTTTTTTATCGATCTTATTCTGTCGAGGACAAGCCTGGTCAGGACACAGCATATTATCGCTATAGCAGTACCGGCTACTGATTTCCAGAAAACTTCCGGCGTAAGAGTGAGACCTGCATTCTCCACATACCACATCGGCCCCGGCTTGATGTATGTCTGCATCACATCCGCCGCTATCATACCATAAAAACAGTGGCACATCAGGAACAGCACCGTGCTCTGTCCTATCCATTGAAAAACGTAGGAAAGGCCGCGTACCCTCATTATAAGCTTGGAGAGCGCGAAAAAGGCAAGAGCGCCGAACGGTAACTGCACAACGATAAGCAGAACGTCGAACCCGCCTGTGAACCCGATTTGCCCCCTATAATAGCTCTCATCCGCGCCAAGAAGAAACAGTCCTATCACCACTGCAAAGCATACAAGCGATATTCCCGCAGTTGCCGCGGGATTAAGCTTCCACTCGCGTTCATGCACTCTCATCACCCGCAGCTTTGCACCGACAAGCATAAACACCGTAAACAACGGGATGAGCTGGAGCTGCCATGAAACCGGACTCACAAATATGTAGAGAGGCACCTGTACCGCTGTGAGCACGATGACGGCCGTCCACCAGCGGACTTTGCGCTTTCCGCCCTCACACCACGCCGCGATCGGGAAAAAGACAAGTTCTGTCCATATCAGAGTATACAGGAACCAGGCCGGCGAAAGATTATCGTATAGTACCCCGCCGTTACCCCATTCCCCGGAGATCCTGACGGTCCATTCCGGTCGCAGGAATGTTACAGCGACATCATGGAGCCAGTCTGAGAAGTCATAACCATGTACGAACGCGCAGTACACTCCGCCTATCACAAGGAGCAAGAACTCCGCCAGAACAACAGGCAGCACTCTATATCTCAGACGATGTAACCAGCTCTGTATAACCTTTCGCTTCCCTGCTGTAAAAAAATATCCGGACATCATAAAGAACACCGATATGAGAGACCATCCGAGCGAGCGGAGCACATAGTCAGCTGCTCCGCTCTTTGTTCTGTAAACAAGATGGATGGCCGCAATGATCAGTATACCAAGCCCTTTAATAATATCTATTTCTCCAATTCTTTTCTTGTCCATTGTCAAGTTATTCAATTTTAAAGTCATCACTGAAACCTGTAACATCAAACACTTTTCTGACAGCAAAAGATAAGTTTCTCAGAATCATATCTCCTTTATCCGCCATTATCTGCGATGCCGTAAAGATCACACGAAGTCCTGCGCTTGTAACACATTCGAGTTTTTCCAGATCGAATATGAGCAGTTCAACTCCGTCAAGCGCTGTCCCAAGCATATCCTCAAGTACTGGAGCAGAACTAGTGTCAAGAATTCCTTCTAACCTTACCGTAAGTTCCTTGTCATTCCTGTCGAATTTGATATTCATATATTCCTCCATTCATTCAAAACCACACGTCCTGCCTGTAACGTTATTCAGCACCAGTCGGGAATATTAAAGCGAGGCTATGCAGAATTTCAGCATGTGTTTACATTTATGAGGCGAGTGCATTCAGCACATCTTTCCTGATGTATATAACTCACACAAACCCATTTTATTATATCACGATATTATTATTACGTCAACGATGTATAGGTTCCAGTTGCGATTTTTTGTCAAAACATACAAACCGACAATCGAAAATTATATCTTATCATAAAAAACAATGTACAAAATCCCGGAACCTTGCTTTTATCATACCAATAGGATATAATATCAATACTTTTCAGATCTATTCGGAGGAATAGGTTGTCTATGGATAAACACAAGCCTCCTCTCAAAGATAAACGTTGAGAGGAGACTCTGAGTCTATTCGGTATATATCCTTGTGATTATCATATCCATGGGGAGAGAGCGAACTGATATATCGGTGATATCTGCGCAGCTCGAAAGCGTAGTTAAGAACTCCGTGATACCGAACACTGTATCGGGCTGCATAGGCGTATCCTCGCCGAGAGCATTGTTGCGCCCGAGCGAACCGTGTGCTATGATCCTGCCCTTGTGCGAGATGCAGTAAACTGCACCGTGTACGAGCTTACGGTCTATCATATTCTGAAGGCGCTCGCTGAGCTTGTCTATCCTGCTTTCGTCGTAGCCGGTTTCGAAAGGCTTTCAGTCTGTCTTTGCATTGATAACGTTCATTGTGATACCTCCGTCTGTTTTCATTGTAACTCTTTGTCTGTTATTTCTCAAATCGGAAAACCGATACTTCTATAAACATTTCTGTGCAGATGTATAATTAATGTGTCCTCAATAACTGCCTTTTGGCAGTTATTGGCTGAAAATCTGCAAAACAGATTTTCAGATGTTGTGTAAATGCGCCTGCGGTGCATTTACACAATAGAACCATTTCGAAAACAAAGCCCCTTCGCAAATAGTATATTTGCAAAGGGGGGCTGATTATCTTTACAAAGCAATATCATTCCGTCGGTTCATGTTTCATGAGGAATTCCTTGATATCGAAGTCCTTATCATAGGTAAAGTCTACCATTATCTGATACATACCGGTATCAAGTCTCTTCATATCACAGTCATCAACAAGCTTAGTAATTATAGCTAGTGCTGCCTTGCGCTGCATATCACGATCGGCATTGGCCTCCATATCGGAATCTGTGATCGTTATTCTCAGACGTTCCTGCAAATAGTGAAGTGATATCTGTATATTTCCAATGTCTGACTTTGTCTCGTTGACGCGCATTACGAGTATCTCTTCAGCAGCCTGACGTATAACCATAGCTTTACGTCTGCTGAAGCCGAGATTGAGCGCCATTTCTTCAAACATAGCAGCAACCGGCGTAATGTTGTAGCTGCTGTTAGTTATAGACATAGAAATGATCTGTATGCCCTTTTCGAGCTTGCCTTCAAGTATGAGTTTGTGCAGACGCTTCAGCATTTCGATGTGCAGATTTCTCTGATCTACCTTACCGTTTGCGTTGAGCGGGAAGCTGTCGAATACGAAGTAATATACCGGCGACTTGTACGAGCCGACCTTTTCCTTCATATACTTCTTGAGTTCGTCTTCATCGAATTTTTCGCCGGGAGCCAGAGTAATACATGCTCCAAGGTTCTCACCGTAGATACGGTCTTTGTAACCGAAAATTCTGCACGTTGCAACAGTGGGATGCGACATTACCGCCGATTCGATCTCTGCAGGAGCAAGGTTCTCACCGCCCTTGATTATAAGATCCTTTATACGACCGACGATACGAAGATTGCCCTGCTCGTCAAGTACACCAAGGTCTCCGGAATGGAGCCAGCCGTCCTTATCAATAGCCTGCTTCTCAGGCGGAAGTTTGTAGTAGCTGTTCTTGAGATGATAGCCGCGGGTAACGATCTCGCCGACTTCACCTGCAGGCAGTAATCCGTGCTCCTCATCCCAGATAGCGAGTTCGGCACCATCTACCGCTCTGCCGACGGTATTGTATCTTACCGAAATATCATCATTGGGTCGTGTAAGAGTATAAGCCGCAGAAGTTTCAGTCATACCGTACATATTGAGAAACGTCGCATTATAAAGCGCAGCCTCAAAACGCATGAACTGAACAGGAGAAGTATAGCTTCCGGCGATCGTGCATATATGTACTCTCGGAGCCACCATGGCGGCGAGCTGCTCATTATCAATGATGCCCTGATATATAGTGGCAACGGACCAGATATCGGAAATATCCTCTTTCTCAACAAGCTTCGCAATAACATCTGCCTTTATCGCAGAAGGAATGATAACGGTTCCGCCGTTTGAGAGATATACCCATGAAACGAAGATCGCATAAGCGTGGAAGAAAGGTACACCGACCATTACTCTGTCGCCGCGTATCGAGCTTATTTCCTTTACGACCTGGCTTACAACATTCGTGAATGCGTACTGTGATGTAAGTACAGCTTTCGGGAAAGCTGTAGTACCGGAAGTGTAAATGATATATGCATCATCCTTGACAGACCAGCCTGTCGTATCAGGCTTGTTCTCAGGAACGTTGGAGAAGTCTTCGTCAACAATACTTGTGCAGTTTGACTCTTCAAGGCCGAACGCTACCGAAAGAAGCTTGGCATCATCGGCTCCACCGGATATATCATGCGTCTTTCCGTACATCATGAATTTTGTATCGGCGAACTCTATCAGCGGCTTAGCATCCTTGAGAGTAAGGTTTGCGTTAAGTATAAGCGCAACGCCTCCCGAACGTATGATACCGAAGAAGGTTATCAGCCACGCCGGTGCTGCCGTTGACCAAAGAGCAACCTTATCGCCCTTCTTCAGTCCCTTATTTAACAGGAATGATGCAACATTGTCGATTTTTTCGATAAGCTGACGATATGTCAGTCTCGTATCACCCATAATGATAGCTTCTCGATCGGGGTTCTTCTCTGCCTGTTCACATAAAATCTCATAATAGAATTTTTCAATTAACTGCAATGATATATACCTCCAATACAAATTGCCGAGTTTCCTTACTCAATATTCAGTGCATCAACGAATCCTGTAACTTCAAAAATATTCATTACATCTTCATTAACATTTCTGATGACCATTTCGCCCTGTTTTTCCATTGTCTGCTCAGCTGTGACAACAATACGAAGTCCTGCACTGGAAATATATACAAGCTCCTTTAAGTCCAACACAAGCTTTGTAATACCGTCGAGACTGTCTTTGAGCATCTCTTCAAGTTCGGGTGCGGTTCTTGTATCAAGCTTTCCTTCTATTGCAACGGTAAGCACTGAACCTTCTTTGTTTGTTTTAATTGTCATGATATTAGCTCCTTTTCTTTGCATTATATTCTGACAGCAGGTCGCTGCTCAGTTGCTTTAATATTGGTTCATACGCCTTGGCGGCCTCGCGTTCCGGCAAAGTCGAAAGCAGCATTTTAAGCTTCGCGTATGAAGCACATTTACGCTCTGTCTCCTCCCAGTCTTCACCGGGATACTTTGTTCTGAAAACACCAAAAGTCTTATTCCAGACTTCAGCACAGATATCACGACTGAGTCCGAGTGACTGTTCGGGATCGGACATACCGGCCACAAGAACGTACGTAAAATAAATACAGAACAGTTCAAAAAACCAATTTCCGTATCCGGCAGTAGCCATATCTATCAGCAGCAAATCTCCGTTCTGGCACATTATATTTCCTGCGTGACAGTCTCCGTGAACAAAACCGTTTCCGTCCGGAATGTCGTTTATCATCCCGGTAAAACAACTGTATTCATCCTCATCGAGATATTCTCTGACATAATCCACCATATCAAGATAATGTCTCTTCATTGATCTGAAATCTGTTAAGGATACTTTTATGTCATTCAGACCCGTGACGAAATCAGCATACCTGTCGATATTCTTCTCTATATTGTCCGGATCCTGCGCAAGAGTTTCAGTAAGCGTCGAGGATTGTACGAGCTCTGTCACAGCGGCATAGCTTTTTCCGACTCTCGCGAGCTCATACGGTATAGCCGTTGGGATCCCCGCTTTGAATGCTGAACGGCATCCACGCTGTTCGTTGAGCACGGTACGAAAATCAATATTTTCTGTGAAGACTTTTACTA
>CAMVEM010000137.1 GCA_947166515.1 uncultured Clostridia bacterium
TATCACTCGCTATCTTGTAGGAGACTTTCTTGCGCGGCGAGATCAGCATTCCGAGAACTATTCCTCCGAGAAATGCTGCGGCAACTTTGAGCGTGATATACTTTCTGCTGACTGTGATCTGTTCGTCTGCTGCTTTCTTTATATCGGCAGTTGTTCTGGTTATTTCTTTCTTGACTTTTTCGTACATGGTGTTTTCCTCCGTTTATTATATTCTGATTTATTCTGACTTTTCTGAAAGTATTTCAGCGAGCTGTTTCAGCGCGGCGGAGCGGTGGCTTATGCTGTTCTTTTCTTCAGCAGAGAGCATCGCAACGCTTGTATCTTCATCGACCATGAATATCGGGTCATAGCCGAATCCGTTTGAGCCGAGAGGTTCGGTACCGATATGGCCGTCGAGAGTACCGCGCACGCTGTATTCCGTATCGTTGTCAAGTATGCAGTAGATAGCGCAGACGAAGCGTGCCGTTCTCATGCTCTCATCTACGCCGTCGAGCTCGGACAGTATCTTTTCTATCCGCTGTTCATCGGTAGCACCCTCGCCGGCGTATCGTGCGGAATATATGCCCGGAGCTCCGTCAAGAAAATCGACTTCAAGTCCGCTGTCGTCCGCAATAACGGGGCACTTGCATATATCATAGACCGCTTTTGCTTTAAGATGTGCGTTTTCTTCGAATGTTTCTCCGTCCTCTTCGACTTCGATCGATATTCCTTCATCGGCGAGGGATACCGGCTCATAACCGAGCGGTTCAAGTATTTCCTTTATTTCTCTTACTTTGCCTTTGTTGTTTGTCGCTATTACAAGTTTCATCTCTTTATTCAATCCTCATCTTCCTCAAGGAATACCGCTTCTTCCTGTGTGCTGCTGCCGGAGAACAGTATCGCCGCGTAATCTTCCGGTATGAAATACTGTAAGTCGTCGAGCTTTTCTCCTACGCCGACAAGCTTTACGGGAATTTTCAGCTCGTCGTTTATCGGAAGGATTATTCCGCCCTTTGCAGTTCCGTCAAGCTTTGTAAGAATGATACCTGTGATATCGCATACTTCCTTGAAAAGTCTTGCCTGATTTACTGCGTTCTGTCCTGTCGTCGCGTCGAGCACGAGCAGCGTCTCAAATGCGCACCCGGGGAGCTGCTGACCGATTATTCTCGATATTTTTTTGAGCTCATCCATAAGGTTCTTTTTATTGTGGAGCCTTCCTGCAGTATCAACGATCAGCACGTCAGCGCCTCTTGCCTTTGCCGCAGCGCAGGCGTCGAATACCACAGAAGCAGGATCGCTTCCTTCTTCATGCTTGACGATCTCGGCACCGGCTCTGTCTGTCCAGACATTGAGCTGATCGATAGC
This sequence comes from uncultured Clostridia bacterium, assembly GCA_947166515.1. Lineage (GTDB taxonomy): Bacteria > Bacillota > Clostridia > Oscillospirales > Ruminococcaceae > Ruminiclostridium_E. Next base: position 1,345 of record CAMVEM010000137.1, read on the forward strand.
GGCTGCTCTGAACGTATCGGCTGCCGCAACGATGACCTTTTTTCCTTCCCGTCTGAGCAGAGCGGCAAATTTACCGATAGTCGTGGTCTTACCCGCGCCGTTCACACCGATAACAAGTATCACCGAAGGCTTCGTGCTCATATCGATCGCATTGTCGCCTCTGAGCATATCCGCAACGATATTTTTGAGCATCCAGTTTACCTGTGCGGTATCTGTTATGCCGGTGCGTTTTACCTCTTCACGGAGCCTGTCGCAGATATTCACGGAAGTTACTGTTCCTATATCCGAAAGTATAAGCGTTTCTTCAAGCTCGTCGAAGAAATTGTCATCAATTTTCGTGAACTGATTTACAAGTACATCGACCTTGTTGAAAAGGCTGTCGGTCGTCTTTTTGAGACTTGCTTTTAATTTACTGAAAAATCCCATAAAATCTCCTTTTTTATAATTGACAATTTATAATTGACAATTATGGTGTCCGTCTTCGACGGACATATCTGAATTGTGACAAACAGGAATGTAATGCTGTACTATTGATATAATCAATCGAGTTCAAGTTCCATATCGTCGATAAGCTCCTGATGAATGAGACGCGATACGCCCTTTTCCTGCATGAAAACTCCGTACAGCACATCGCAGCCTTCGATAGTTCCGCGTCTGTGTGTGATTATCATGAGCTGTGTCTGAGTGCAGAAGCGTTTAAGATATGTCACATACTTCACGACGTTTATCTCATCGAGCGCCGCATCGACCTCGTCGAGCATACAGAACGGGGTAGGTCGGTGCAGAAGAATTGCGAAATATATCGTGATAGCGACCATTGTCTGCTCGCCGCCGGAAAGCGAGATAAGATTCTTTATCAGTTTTCCTGGCGGTGCCGCAAATATTTCTATACCGCTTTCGAGTACGTTTTCAGGATCGATGAGTTCAAGATGAGCCTCACCGCCGCCGAAAACTTCCTTGAATATCTTGCTGAACTTCTCGTTTATGTCATTGAAGCTTGTCAGGAATCTTGCCTTGATGTCTGTTGTCAGACTGTTTATCAGCTTTTCGAGCTCGGTTTTAGACTTTTCCACATCACGGAGCTGACCCGAAAGCAGCTCATACTGCTGTTTTACCTGTTCATATTCCTCGATAGCGGAGAAGTTTACATTTCCGAGCGCCGATATCTGACGGCGAAGTTCCTGGAGTTCCTTTCTTGCCGCCGCAAGATCGTCAAGCTTTTCGGCAAGCTCTCTTGCTTCGGAGACTGTCATTTCATACTTGTCCCAGAGAGAGTTCTTAAGCTTGTCATTTTCCTTATCCGTGGAATTCCTGCGTTCTATCGCTGCCGCCAGGGCGTTGGAGAATTTGAGCTTGTCGTCATTCTTCTCCTTTATTTCCTTAGCGATCCAGCTTATGCGCTTCTCGCAGTCATTTTCCTTGTCGATAAGCTCTTTTATAGCGTTTCCGGCATCTCCGAAGCGCTTGTTCGCTTCTTCGATCTCGGCTTTCTTTACAGCTATATCTTTCTTTATTTCTTCTGTGGAAGCATTTATTTCCACGATCTCACGGTCAAAGCGTTCGCCGCTTCCCGCAGCAGCTTCTTTTGCGCGTTCGGCTTCGGCTTTCTGAGAACCGATGTTCTCGATATCCTTTTCCGCAGCGATGCGCGTAAGATTGAGTTCAGAAATTCTGTCGGATATCTGCGCACGCTCAAAGTTTGCCTTTTCGAGCTCCTTGCCCGCAGCTTCGAGCTTTTGTTCATTAGCCGCTATCTGTTTGTTAAGCTTATCGGCAGCATCGTTAGATGTCTTTATGATCTCGTCCTGCTCTGCAGTGAGCTTGCGGCTCTTGTTGATTATAAGCTCCGCGCTGTCCTGCTGTTCTTCGCACTGACGTATGAGATCCTTTACGCCGCCGATCTCGGCATTAATGCGGACTTCTTCCTGTTTAAGCACGTTAAGGCGTTCGTTGAAGCCTTCCATTTCGATGCTCATTTTGTTGACTTCTGCAGAAAGTGCAGAGTAATCAGCCTGAGATGTCTTTATCTTTTCCGAAAGCTTTTCGATATCAGCTTCAAGAGTTTCTATTTCCTGCTTACGCGAGATGATGCCGCTGGATTCTTTAAGCGAACCTCCGGTAAATGAACCACCCGCATTGATGATCTGACCGTCAAGAGTGATGATCCTGAATTTGAAGCTGTACTTCTTCGCAATTCTTGTAGCCGAGTTAAGATCATCGACCACGGCTGTTCTTCCGAGAACCGACTCGATTATCTCGCGGTAAGCGTCGTCGCATTTCACAAGGTCGGAGCCGATACCCTCGAAGCCGTCCTCATCGGAAAGTCCGTTCTGAGTGAGATAGCTTCCTTTTACCGATGTAACAGGGTAGAAGGTAGCGCGTCCGCCGTTGGTATCCTTTAAGAATTTGATGCAGCGCTTTGCAGTTTCTTCATTGTCAACTATAATGTTCTGTAGCGCGTTTCCGAGAGCGGTTTCTATAGCCGCGGCATACTTCTTTTCAACGCTTATCAGGTCGGCTACAGTTCCGTGTATTCCGCCGAGCTTTCCGGCTTTTTTTGCGCTCATGATCGACTTTACGCTGGAGAAGAAACCGACCATGTTTTTTTCGACATCCGAGAGAACATCGAGTCTCTGGCGCTTGCTGTCAAATGTGCGTCTTAACTGTTCGTATGCTGTACGGCTCTCGGTAAGCTTAGAGTTTTTGTTTTCAAAAAGCTTTGTATATCCGTTCAGCTTGTTTTCAAGCTCGGACTTTTCTTCGTTCAGCTTTTCGAGCTCGCTGTTCAGCATTTTACGTCTTGCGCGGTATTCACCCGCAGCTTTTTCCTGATCTTCAATACGCAGCTTGTCGGCTTCGAGACGTTCTGCAAGTTCCTGCTTTGTCTTTTCCGCCTGCTGAACAGTAAGTCTTGTTTCAGTCAGTTTTGTGTATAATGCGGCAGTCTCCTTGTCGAGAGCCTTATAGTCGTCGTCGAGCTCCTTGTCGCTGACATCCGCTTTTTCGAGTGTATTTTTCAGCTTTTCTATTTCCGAAGCAAGCTTTTCGCATTCTTTCTGTTTGTCGGAAGCCTGCTTTTCAAGCTCTTTTATTTTCGCGACAAACTCTTCCGCGCTTTTGCTGCTTTCTTTTTTCTGACGCTCGACATCTTTTATTCTGTCGGCATTGTGCTTGATCTCGTTTTCGAGGACAGCTATCTGCTTGTCCGCTTCCGCGATCTCATCTCTTGCGGATTCCGAGCTTCTGCGCATATCGTCGAGCTGTGCGGCATACTGTGAACGTTTTATAGATAGGGTCTCGCTCTCTTTTTCAAGCTCACCGATCTCACGGTCAAAATGTTCGCATTCGCCCTGATTAGCAAGGACAGAATTCTCGATCTCCGCCATTTCCTTTTCTATTCTGTCGAGCTCCGCAGCGGTTACGGAGATCTCTATATTCTTTTCACGTTCGATAAGTCCTTTGGCTTTTGCAGCTTTCTCGGACTGTTTCTGTAATACGGGGACACGCTCGCCGAGCTGTACTTCTGTGTCTTTCAGGCGAAGATAGTTAGCTTCCGCTCTTTCAAGTTCGCGTTCAGCCTCGGCTTTTTGATGCAAGAACTTTGAAACTCCCGCAGCTTCTTCAAATATCTCGCGCCTTTGTGTACCCTTGGCGTTGACTATCTCGGCAACTCGTCCCTGACCGATTATAGAATATCCGTCGCGGCCGAGGCCGGTACCCATGAGGAGCTCCTGAATATCTTTCAGTCTGCATTTCTCGCCGTTAATGAGATATTCGCTCTCACCGGTGCGGTAGAGCTTTCGCGCGATTATTACCTCGTCGGTATCCACTCTGAGCGCTCTGTCGGAGTTGTCGATAGTAAGCGCGACCTTAGCAAATCCCATCTGCTTTCTGGTGACAGTGCCGTGGAATATAACATCTTCCATTTTGTCACCGCGCAGTGTTTTGGCACCCTGTTCGCCCATAACCCAGCGAAGCGCGTCGCTTATATTGCTTTTGCCGTTGCCGTTGCTTCCGACCACGGCGGTCATCTTGGTGTCGAAATCAAGGACCGTCTTATCCGCAAAAGACTTGAAGCCCTGTATTTCAAGAGTTTTAAAGTGCATATACTTTCAGTCTTGTTCCTTTTTCGTTCTTTATATTGAATTTATACCCGAGCTTTTCGAGTTTTATCCTGTTTTCTTTTTTCTGTCCCGTTACCTTGCTGATATTTGCGGGGTCGGTAACGACTGTGAAGCTGTTCCCGCCGAGTTTTTGCATTTCCGCGAGCATATCTTCGTAGAATATCCTGCTTTCGCAGATCTCGCGCAGTGCCGGATGATACACACCGCCGAGCATCTTGCTCTCGACCTCGGTGCTAGCGTGGAGCCCGAGTCTTATCACAGGTATATCCGCTTCATCAAACATTCTGAGTAGCTTTGCGCAGAGTATGACAGTCTCTTCAAACGAGAAGCTACTGTATTCTCCGCTTTTGTAAAGCTCGCCGAGCTTTGTTCCTTCGAGTATAACAGTAGGGTAGATGCGCACGGTATCGGCTTTCAGCCCGATAAATCTCTCCGCAGTTTCTGTGCAGTATTCCGGCTTGTCGCCGTAAAGTCCGGTCATCATCTGTAGTCCGAGAGAAAAACCGTGATTTTTTATCAGCCTTGCTGCATTTTCAACGTCTTCCGGCGAATGCCCGCGCTCGTTCATTTCAAGTACCTGCGCGTTCATGCTCTGTGCGCCGAGCTCGACTGCGGTCATACAGTATTTTTTCAGTATATCGAGTATTTCTTCGTTTATGAAATCCGGGCGTGTAGAGCATCTTATCCCGCAGTATATTTTGGGGAAGCGTACAGTATATTCATGCGCCGCTTCGAGGAGCGAGATCATATAAGCTCTGTTGATCCCGGTAAAGCTCCCGCCGAAGAACGCTATCTCCGCGCACATATCTTTTCTGCGCAGATTATCTGTCTGTGAATCAAGAACAGCCCGTACATCGTCCGCTGTCGGAGCCTTGACAGTCCCGCTTATCGAGCGCTGATCGCAGAAAGTGCAGCGGTGAGGGCAGCCCGAATGAGGCACGAATATTGAAATGTTAGTCTGTTTCATATCCCATGAGCGACAGCGCTTCTTTTGCGGCTGCCTGTTCGGCTTCTTTCTTGCTTCTGCCGGTTCCGGTACCTATTGCCTGACCGTTGAGAAGCACATTTGCTGTGAACAGCTTTCTGTGCGCGGCACCGGCCTCGTTGGTGATGACATACTCGATGTGCTCTTCGGGATTCTGCTGTATTACTTCCTGTAAGCTTGTCTTATAATCTCCTATAAGCAGCTTTCCGTCCTTGATTTTTTCGATAGGCGGCATGAATCCGAGTATGAATGTTCTTACTGTTTCAAGGTCGCTGTCGAGATATATCGCAGCGATAAGAGCTTCAAACGCGTCCGCGAGTATAGATTTTCTGTCGCGCCCGCCGGTGGATTCTTCACCCTTACCGAGCTTTATGTTAAGTCCAAGGTCTATTCGTTTCGCGAAAACATAGAGTGTGTCCTCGCACACGAGCTTTGCGCGTATTTTAGTGAGCAGACCTTCCGGTACATCGAGTGACTCAAACAGGAATTTCGATACAACAACGGAAAGTACGCTGTCGCCAAGAAATTCAAGACGTTCGTTGCTGCGCTGTTTTCCGTTCACATATGAGGAATGGGTGAGCGCCTTGTCAAGCAGTGCGGGATTTTTGAAGCTGTAACCGATCTTCTTTTCTATATCCGACATTTCAGTCTTCCTCTTTGCTCTTTGAGCAGGTCGCAGCGATTGCTGCGGCAATCTCTGTATTTACGTCCTTTTCGACGAATTCCTTAGCCTGTCTTATCGCGTTCTTGAAAGCGAGCGCGTCACTGCTTCCGTGTGCCTTGAATACAGGCTTTGCCGAACCGAGCAGCGGTGAGCCGCCTACCTCTCTGTAATCCATCTGTTTTGAAATTTTCTTGATGCCCTTCATTGAGAACAGAGCGCCAATCTTGGAAAGTCCGCCGCCGAAGATGTCTTCTTTGAGCGCCTTCTTCATAAATTTGCCCATGCCCTCGACGGTCTTTAAGTAGATGTTTCCGGTAAATCCGTCAGTCACGATGACATCAACGGCTCCGAGAGGAACATCTCTCGCTTCCACATTTCCGACAAAGTTGAGTCCCGAGTTTTTCAACAGCTCATAAGCTCCGTGTTCGAGTTCTCTGCCTTTTTCTTCTTCCGCGCCGATGTTCAGGAGTCCCACTCTCGGCTTCGCGATACCCATTATCTTTTCCATATAGACCGAGCCCATAACAGCGAACTGTAACAGCATCTCCGGTCTGCATTCCGAGTTTGCTCCTCCGTCAAGCAGCAGATAAAGTCCTTCTGTGCTCGGCATTATCGGAACGAGCGCGGGACGCTTGATGCCTTTCAGTCTTCCCGCGACCATTGTACCGCCGACCACGATAGCCGCCGTGCTTCCGGCGCTTACGAATGCATCAGCCTTGCCCTCGTTCACGAGTCCGAACGCGCGTCCCATTGAGCAGTCCGCCTTCGCCTTGCGTATATCAAGGGGGTTGTCCTCTATCTGTATAACACCGTTCGCGTTTTCGACGGTGATCCCTGTTCTGTCGATACCGAGAGCCTTTATCCTCTCGTTTATCTTATGCTCGTCGCCGGTAAGTACGACCTCGACGCCGTATTCTTTTATTGCGTCGGCCGAACCCTTTATAACTTCATCGGGCGCGTTGTCTCCGCCGAACGCGTCAACTGCTATCCTCATTACATTTCCTTTCTCTGAGCCAGACGCTTCGCTTGAGAATGGGGCTCCGCCCCAAAGCCGCTTCGCTTGAGAATAATCGCTTTGCTTGAGACTGGGGCGCTGCCCCAGACCCCGCTACTTTTCGAACGCGACGCAGCATGATGCTGCGGTAGCTGATGCCAGAAGAGCGAA
>CAMVEM010000138.1 GCA_947166515.1 uncultured Clostridia bacterium
CAGAAGCGCATAACGTTGTGGTCGTGGACATATTCCATCCACGCGGGCATTATCACCGCAAGTCCCGCTCCGTGAGCAACATCGTACAATCCGGACAGCTCATGCTCGATGCCGTGGCTGTTCCAGTCCTGCTCGCGTCCCACGCCGCAGAGGTTGGTATGCGCAACTGTTCCCGCCCACATGATATTCGCGCGTGCTTCGTAGTTGTCGGGGTCGGCTATTACGCGCGGAGTTTCCCTGACCATCGTCAGCAGCACCGCTTCACAAAGGCGGTCGGTTATCTCTACTTCCGTGGTGTTGGTGAAGTAACGTTCAAAAACGTGCGCCATTATATCCGTAGCTCCGCAGGCTGTCTGATAAGCGGGAAGTGTCTGCGTGAGCGACGGATCCATTATCGAAAATCTCGGGCGCAGAAGATCAGAGCCCGTGCCGCGCTTTAACATACCGTCCTCTTTGGTTATCACAGAATCGCCGGAGCCTTCGCTGCCCGCCGCCGCGATAGTAAGCACTGTCGCCACGGGAAGTGCCTTTTCAACAGGCTTTCCCGAATACATATCCCAGAAATCACCGTCGTAGGGAACACCGACAGCAATAGCCTTCGACGAGTCAATTACCGAGCCGCCGCCGACTGCAAGAATGAAATCAACACCTTCCGCTCTGCACAGTTCTATACCCTTGTAAACGAGGGTGTCGCGCGGATTGGGCTTTACTCCGCCGAGCTCGCAGTACGGAATTCCGGCATCATCGAGCGACTTCTTCACGGTATCGATGAGCCCGGACTTCACCGCCGAACCGCCGCCGTAGTGTATCAGCACTTTTGTGCCGCCGTACTTCTTCACAAAATGACCCGCTTCGGCTGCGCGTCCTTTTCCGAATACAAATTCCGTGGGGCTGTAGAAGTTGAAATTTAACATGATGTGTTCCTCCTATGTCAATTTTTGTTATTTTTGAACAGATATGCAAGAACAAACACCGCCGGAGAGTTCCAGTATATCGTTATCTCGTTCAGTGAATAGCTTGCCGTGTCGTCGGCATAGCACTTCATCGGCGGCGTTCCTTCCGGTATCACAGTTCTTGCGAACGGATCCGAACGATGTCCGTTTGGACCGCCCGCTACCATTCCCGGTATGCATTCTTCTACACCGTCGGCGAACGCGGGACGCAGGTGGGGATAGTTGCAGCGGAACTCGCCGACACCCGTGATATAGCTAATCCCGAGGGGGTTCTCGCCGAGAAGACAGTGCAGATGACGCTCGGCGTATTCGCGGTAGGTATGGTCACCGAAGAGAACATCGGTTATCGCGAATATCATCGCCTTCGTCATAAGCCCCATATTGCTTCCCCAGCAGTAATCTGCGCTTTCCATTGCTATCCCGTAACCGCAGTTATCGGCGATCTTCTTCAGTTCATTCGCGTGTCTGCGAAACATATTTTTCAGCTTGTGCAACAGATTAACGTCCTTACCCTGTTTACAGAGGATATACGCGAGAGCTCCAAAGCCTCCGACTTCCCCATAACCGAGCGCGGTAAGCGGAAAATCCCTGTCAAGTGCCGAAACGAGCCTGTCGTGATATTTAAGATCGCCGGTGAGCGCATACATTTCTGAATATGCCCAGAAGCGGTTCGAGTGATCGTCGCGCTCGCCGTAAGAGCCTGTATTGCAGCCTTCCGGGTTTTCAAAGCCGATGAACTGCGGGTGTTTATCGAGCCATTCGACCGACTTTACGGCGGCTTTCAGAAGCTTTTCCGAGAACTCTTTGTCGTAAGTTTCATATATGCCCGACGCAAGCGCGCATACAGCTGCAAAGTCGGCTGTCGCCATGGACGAAACGGGGAAAACGAACATCTCCGCAGTGTCGTCCTCGGGCATAACGAACGGCGCGTGAATAGCGGTCGTCGCCTTGTGATAAACACCGCCCTCGCTGTTCTGCATCTTCAGAAACCATTCAAGTTCATACCGCACCTCCGACAAAATGTCGGGGATACCTTTTTCGGGTATGTTCAGCTCCTGTTTTTCAAACACTTCGGGAAACAGCCTGAACGCGTAAAGAAGATGCGCCGAGGCACAGGCTCCCGCTGTCACATATCTTCCGTAATCACCCGCATCGTGCCAGCCTCCGGTCACATCAAGAGTCACGCTCCTGTCATCCCACAGCTTTGCGGGCGCTGTATGGCATTTTCTGTGATGCCATACTCCGGCATGATGCTCATCAAGACCGCATCCACAGCGCAGGTAATAGAACGCTTTTGATGTTTTGTTGAAAACATCGTCGTAAACGTCGTCGCCGATACGGAACATAGCGGAGGCTTTGCCGCCGGCTTTCACACAATAGCTGCCGACTTCGATAAATGACGAAAAATCGGCGAGCCACACATTGTCGCCGGACGCTTCGTCGTACCCTGCAAAGACCGATGTGCCAGAATAGCGTACTTTTCCGTTGATATCCGTGATCTCAAAGTTTTCGCACTCAAACGGGACAACAGCTTTTTTTACGCTGCCGCAAAAATATCCCGTCTGATCGACGAATATGCCGAACGGTGTTATTCTCGGAGAGACCGGTGTAGTATCAAAATATTTTCTGTTCATAGATCCACCCGATTTAAGCTGTTTTATGCAGAAACTTCTTTAAAGTGTCCGTTATTACAAGATACAGTATCCCTACTACTATCAGCAAGACAAGTATAACGATGATCCACCATGCGCAGCCAATAAACGGAAGTTCGTCCGTAAAGCCGAACGCCCCGGCGGGGCTTCCCCAGTTCAGGAAGAAATAAGGATATGTGATCCCTTCCGCGAACTCCCAGCCGCAAATATATCCTATACCCGCGTATACCGCATACAGAAGCGGCGGGATCGTGACCCATATGACGCTGCGCTTTCTTATGTCACCGCTCACGCCGGTCACAAAGAAGTCGATAACTGCCGCCAGCGGGACAACAACATGGGTAAGTATGTTCTGTACGTTCCATGCCGCGTCACCCATTGTCGGAGCAAGCACAAAGCAGAACACAACTCCCGTCAGCGTTATGGAGACCGTTCCGACGAACTTGACGACATACCATCCTCCGGAGACCGGCTTTTTCCCATTAATAACGAACATTCCGATAACACTTATCACGGCGACGGCAATGTTCGACTGTATCGTGAAGAACATAAGTACGTTCGCGCCGCCCATGAACGAATCCTTACCGGCGTACCAGCTCAGGAACGTACCTATCGCCGAGGACATAAAAACTATTATTTTCAATGCGGAAGAAACTATCTTCTGCGGTCTTGATATCTCATTCACGGCAATCACCAGTTCGTCCTGTCGGGGTCTGCCGAAAGTCCCACACATCCCGTAAGCCCTGATATCGTCCTCATATCCGCACCCGAAAGAGTGAAGCCGAACACATCAAGATTTTCTTTCATCCTGTCCGGGTTTACAGTTTTCGGCAGCGGCAGAAAGCCGTTCTGCAAGCTCCAGCGAATGCACACCTGAGCAACGCTCCTGCCGTAATCCATTGCTATCGCATTCATTTGAGGTATGCCGAATATCTTGCCGGTTCCGAGCGGACTGTACGCTTCAAGCAATATACCCCTTTCCTTACAGTACGCTACAAGCTCGTTCTGCGTGTCGCCGGGGCAGAGACGAATCTGATTTGCCATAGGCGCGATTCTTGCGGTCTTCATCAACTCGTCTATGTGGTGCTGCCGGAAATTGCTTATACCTATCGCGCGTATCTTTCTCGCACCGTAAAGCTCCTCGAATGCCTTCCATGTCTCGGCGTTGGTCTGCTGCCAGGTGTTGCGGAACTGTAAAGGATTCGGCCAGTGTATCAGGAACAGATCGACATAATCCGTTCCGAGGTCACGCAATGTCTTATCAAAAGATGACATCGTATTATCATATCCGTGATTCGGATTATCAAGCTTTGAGGTGATGAATATTTCATTACGTGGGATCCCGCTCTTTTTTACTGCCTTTCCAACAGCTTCCTCGTTGTGATAGCCCTGCGCCGTGTCGATATGACGATATCCCGCCTCCAAGGCGGTAAGAAGCGCGTCCACACCGGTGTCATCATTCGGGATCTGCCATGTTCCGAACCCGATAACGGGCATTTTTACATCGTTTGAAAGAATGTAGTATTCCATATTGTCCTCCTGTTGTTTTACTGCACGACAAGTTTTTGCTTTTTTCTGTGACACATCGTCTTTCCGCTCTCGCGCGAATATATCACCTTGTATGCCGCCGCGTTGAGTATCAGCGCGCCTACCCACGCGCATATCTCGGCATACGCTGTTGCCCTGAAACCTATCTGTCCGATAAACAGCGAGATCGTCCCGATACGCAGCACCATCTCCGCGATACCGGAGATCATCGGCATAAGCGGAAATCCCATGCCCTGTACGGCATTGCGGAACACAAACAGCATATCCACCGAGAACAGCATGACTCCGCATATCGGAAGAAATTCCGCTGCATTGCCTATCTGTTCTTCTCCGGTAAGCAGCAGCGAAGCAAGCCATTCGGGAAAGAAAAGCATGGCCGTACCGAGCACCGCGTAAGATATCCCCGCGATCAGGAGGCATACTTTCAGCCCCTCGGATATCCTGTCAAAACGCTTTGCGCCGTAGTTCTGACCTGTATATGCGGACATCGAGAATCCCGCAGTGCACGCAGGCTGCATAAACATATTGATGTATTTGCTGCACGCGGAGTACGCCGATGTGTATGCGACACCGAGACCGTTGACGAAGTACTGCACCACCATGCAGCCTACAGCGGTTATCGAATTCATCAGTGCCATAGGCACGCCGTTCTTCATCAGCTTTGCGTACAGCGCACCGTCCGGCTTTGTGTCGCTGTCCTGTTTTCTGAGGAAGTCGATGCCGCGGAGCTTTTGCAGACAAACAACGCCGGAGATGATCTGCGAGATGATCGTAGCTGCCGCTGCTCCCCATACGCCTGTGCGCAGGACGAAAATGAACAGACTGTCCATCGCGATGTTGAGCACCGACGATATCACTATCGCTTTGAGCGGCGTTTTGCTGTCGCCGAGTGAGCGGAGAATGCCCGCGCTCATATTGTAGAAGATCGTCGCGGAAAGTCCGCCGAAAAGTATGTACCCATAAGTCAGGCTGTCTCCGATTATGCTCTCGTCCGTCTGCATAAGCGTCAGCACCGGATGCAGGAACACGATGCTCAGTACTGTGAGGGCGCTTGTAATGATGACTGCGAGCCGTATCATTGCAGACAGCGTCCGGCGCAGCTCCGGAAAGTCCTTTTCGCCGTATCTCTGTGCGATCAGCACCGAGAACCCATTTGCAAGTCCCATTGAAAATCCGATTATCAGGAAGCACAGCGAGCCCATATTTCCTACTGCCGCGAGCGCGTTGTCACCGAGACCGCGCCCGACTATTGCCGTATCCGCGAAAGAATAGAACTGCTGTAACATTCCCGTCGCGAGCATAGGGAAGAAGAACCGCAGTATCGCATTACTCGGTTTTCCCTGTGTAAAATCAATATTTCCGTTCATATATATCACTCCGTATCTGATATTTTGTTCTGAAATCATTTTACATTTTTACGGAGCATTTTTCTATCAAATATATTGCTTTTTTGTCAAATATATGGTATAGTTGAAACAGCCGGAGGTGGTCTTATGAATACAAACAGAGAGCTCAACTATCGTCTTTTCGTCCAGACGGAGGAGGATTTCAAGCGTACCGAGATAAGAAGCGAATTTGCGAGATATGACGACATAAAGAACGGTGATATTGAAAAAGTGCGGGAAAACATAAGAGAGATCAAGGCGCATTACTATGAAGGAAAGGGTATGCTGTCCGACAGCCTGCTTAGGAACAACCAGTACCACTTCGCTATCGGTGTCGGGATAATCGCACGCGTCTGCATCGACGGCGGTATGAAGCACAATATCGCATACACGCTGAGCGACATCTATATCCGCAGGGGGGATAAATGCCGCGAGCCGCAGGAGCTTATCGAGCTCACCGGCACTATGATGCTCGATTTTGCAGAGCGTATGGCAGAGGTACGCAAGGAAAACAGCGTGTCACTTCACATTCGCAGAACGGTGGATCACATCTACGAAAATCTCCACAGACCGCTGACGCTGAAAATGGCTGCGGAGCACGAACATCTCGACCCGAGCTATTTATCGAAGCTTTTCGCGAAGGAAATGGGGATACCGATAAAGGCGTATATCCTCAAAGCCAAGATTTCGACCGCGCAGAATATCCTCATCTTCTCTGATTTCCCGATCGCGGATATTGCCGACTCGCTCGGTTTTTCATCACAGAGCGCATTCGCGGCAGCTTTCCGGAAGATCACGGGACTTACCCCGATGCAGTACAGAAACAGATACAGCGAGGAATATTCGCTGCGGACAAAAGATGAATAAATGCGACTCGTTTAAATCATTTCAATACTGTAAACACCCCATATGGACACACTCACATCGCACAGCCGTATTTAATAACCATAAAAGGCTCTGACTCGCTTAATAATGCGGCTCAGAGCCTTTAAGATATAATATAACATTTCACTGGTCAAGTGTCAGTTGACACGACAAGAACAAACTCTTATTGCTGATATCATCTCTATCATAGACTTTGATTTCGTCGGCTTCAGATCTGTTCTCTGTTTGAAAGGGGATCGGATATGACAAAAAATGTTTCGATAATTATAATCGGTAGTCATATTTGCTCATTACTCACCATATATGACTTTTTCCCGCCATGTCCGCCGAATATCTGCCATGTACCTACACCCAGACGTTGAAAAAGTGCTTTTCTCTCAGCGGAGCATAACTCCTTGTCGGTATCGACAGATGTCATAAGGATAGGTGCATATCGGTTGTACTGTGCCTGCTGAGCGGTCATGTCATTCATATTCACGAAAATATCGCCGGTAAATGCTAAATGATGCTCAAAGTCAATAATAACGGATTCTCCTGCAAGATGCCCTCCCCGTCCTTGATACAGTTCAAAGTGCAGATCTCCGAAATCAAAGAAGCCGGTTTGTTCTATAAGCTTTCTAATTTCTTTTTTCTCTCCGACAACTTTCAATTTTTCGGGAGATAAAGCAGTATATGAAGTCAGCAGCTTACAAATGCGTACATACGGCTTATGCATCGGATTCATCTCACGGAAGCCGTCCTTATCTTCGCTTTCAAGACGAAAGCACTCCGCACTCCCGGCGCTCGCATATACAGTATCGAAAAGAGGAAGAAGTCCGCAATGGTCTACATCCGCATGAGTAATAAAGCATTTCTTTTCAATGCTGTCAAATCCGGGGATAATGTTTCTGAAAATCGACAGCATTTCATCTTTATAGCAGGCGTAGCCGGAATCAAAGAACAGGTATTCGCTTCCGCTTTTTATAATTGCCGTATTGCTTCCGCACGGTGGCTCAATAAGAGTTACTGTCGTTTCATCGGTAATATTATGTGAGGTTATCCTCGGAGAAAAATTTCTGCCTCTTGAAGCCGCAAGCAGCTCTGCGAAACGGCTTATGCTGTCAAATGTGCGATAAGGAGATACACCTGTCTCGTCCAGTATCTGCATAGCCAGATTTGTATTGACAATGAGTTCATTTTTTGCTTCGCCGGATATTCCCATAGCAGATGAGAGTTCATTGACGAATGTACTGTAAAAGAAGCTGTTGTCGAATATCTTCTCGGCATGATTATATTCAATTACCCTGACGCTGCAAAGCTTTTTGGCTTCCTCGATGAAAGCATTTATTTTATCCTGGTCATCAACTATAAGTCCCATTTTAAAAAACTGATATTCTGTACCGTTTTCCTGTGAACTGATATATGATATATTGAAATTGTGCGCGCTGATAAGTTCCAGAATTGCGGTCACGCTGCCGGGTTCGTCTTTCAGACGAAACTCCAGCAGTACAACGCTCCGATTGTCCTCGTTGCATTGGAGGTAACCGATCGCAGTGAGCTCCTCGGTCGCTTCGGCAAGCTGCTGCGGAGTTCCCTCAGCGTCGATAAACAGCATATGGGAATCCACAGCTTTGTTATAGCTTACTCTCGTGATATTAACACCGAGTGAAGCAAAACACCTGCTTGCCTTCAGAAATTCGCCGATGTGATTCGGCATTTTAGTCACAAATGTCTTATTCATTTTATTTCTGATATTTAGCCTTGTCCATTTCACGGATAGCGGCGCGGCGTATTTTGCCGCTGCCGACTGTTTTCGGGAGCTCGGGAACGAACTCGATGACGCGTGGGTACTTGTAAGGCG
>CAMVEM010000139.1 GCA_947166515.1 uncultured Clostridia bacterium
CGAGTCGCTTTCGCTTCCTTTCGCGTCCGAAAGGAAGCGGGGTCTGGGGCGGCGCCCCAGATCTCAAGCGAAGCGACCAAAAATCTCAAGCGCAGCGACAGTAACGAAAAGGAGACAACGTTATGCTTACAGACATCGAGATAGCTCAGCAGGCTAAAATGCTGAAAATAACAAAGATAGCCGAAAAACTCGGCATCACGGAGGACGAGCTCGAACCGTACGGACATTTTAAGGCAAAGATATCGCAGGCCTGCATCAACAGGATGAGCGACAAGCCCGACGGAAAGCTTATTCTCGTTACAGCCATAAACCCCACTCCCGCGGGCGAGGGCAAGACTACCACAAGCATAGGCCTGTCAGAGGGAATGCATAAAATAGGCAAGAACTCGGTGCTGGCACTTCGTGAACCGTCGCTGGGACCTGTATTCGGCGTAAAGGGCGGAGCCGCAGGCGGCGGATACTCTCAGGTAGTCCCCATGGAGGACATCAATCTGCATTTTACCGGCGATATGCACGCGATAACAGCGGCGAACAACCTGCTCTGTGCAATTATCGACAATCATCTCCAGCAGGGAAATGAGCTCGGCATTGACCAGAGAATGATACAGATAGACCGCTGCCTCGATATGAACGACAGAGCGCTCAGAAACTGCGTTGTCGGTATGGGAAGCCGCGTTGACGGCGTTCCGAGACAGGATCATTTCCGCATAACCGTTGCGACCGAGATAATGGCGATACTTTGCCTCGCAGCCGATCTCAAAGACCTCAAAAAGCGTCTCGGCAACATACTTGTGGCTTATACCTATGACGGGAAGCCCGTCTTTGCGCGTGACCTTAACGCTGTCGGAGCTATGGCTTCGCTTCTTAAGGATGCTATCAATCCGAACCTTGTGCAGACTCTCGAAAATAACCCCGCTATCATACACGGCGGACCTTTCGCGAACATAGCTCACGGCTGCAACAGCGTGCGCGCTACAAAGCTCGCGCTCAAACTCGGAGATTACTGCATCACTGAGGCGGGATTCGGTTCTGACCTCGGCGCGGAGAAATTCTTCGACATAAAGTGCAGATTTGCCGGACTGAAGCCGGATTGTGTTGTGCTCGTCGCAACAATACGCGCGCTCAAATATAACGGCGGCGTTCCGAAGGCAGAACTCGGTACGGAAAATCTTGACGCTCTGAAAAAGGGCATCATAAACCTTGGCACACACATCGAGAATATGAAGAAGTTTGGTGTTCCGGTAGTTGTCGCTGTAAATCATTTCGGTACAGATACCGATGCTGAGATCGACTATGTAACGAATTACTGCAAGGACAAGGGTGTTGAGGTGTCATTCTCGGACGTCTTCGCAAAGGGCGGAGAAGGCGGCATAGACCTCGCTCAGAAAGTCTGCGCTGTGATAGAAAAGGGTGGCGCGGACTTCAAGCCGATCTACGATGTAAAACTTCCTGTAAAGGAAAAGATAGAGACGATAGCACGCGAGATCTACCGTGCGGACGGTGTGATATTTACAGCTCAGGCGGAAAAAGCGCTCGCAAAGATAGAGGAAGTCGGCATTACCGATGTTCCGGTATGCGTAGCTAAAACGCAGTATTCGCTGTCGGACGATCCCGCAAAGCTCGGAAAGCCCGAGAATTACAAGATCACTGTGCGCGATATCAAGCTTTCGTCCGGCGCAGGCTTCATAGTTGCATATACCGGCGATATCATGACAATGCCGGGACTTCCGAAAAAGCCCGCGGCATACTCGATAGACATCGACGACGACGGAAACATTTCCGGACTGTTCTGATGATCTGCGAGACAAATTCAGTAGAAGAAACGACAGCGGCCGCCGAAAAGTTCGCGGAAAGCCTGAAAGCGGGCGATACGGTGCTCTATACGGGGGAAATGGGTGCGGGAAAAACGCATTTCACCAAGGGCATCGTCCGTCATTTTGGTATGCCGGATACCGTCACGAGTCCGACGTTCGCTATCGTTAACGAATATACCGGCGCAAAGATGGACGTTTTTCACTTTGACCTGTTTCGGATAGGCACATACGACGATCTTTACGCGACGGGATTTTTCGATTATCTTGATCGCGACGGGATAATCGCGGTAGAGTGGAGCGAGAATATACCCGGTCTCTCGGATGAGCTTGAAAGCGTGTGGTTCGTGGATATAGTGAAGACCGGCGAGAATTCCCGCAGAATTACGATCACCAAAAAGGGGGAGCAGAACTGATGACGATACTCGGTATTGATTCCTCCGCAGTGAGCGTAGGCGCGGCAATATGCGTGGCCGGCGACAGCCCGAAGGTGACGGCGGAGGGCTTCATAAACAACAAGATAACCCATTCGCAGACGCTGATGCCGCTTGTGCAGTCGCTTCTCGAAAACTCGAAGCTGACACTCGCGGACATCGACGCTTTCGCTGTGTCGGTGGGTCCCGGCTCATTCACGGGACTTCGTATCGGAGTTTCCGCGGTAAAGGGAATGGCGTACGCGCTCGGTAAACCATGCCGTGCGGTATCGACTCTTCATGCCATGGCATACAATTTCCCGCTGTATGACGGGATAATCTGCGCGGTCATGGACGCGAGATGTTCTCAGGTATATAATGCTCTGTTCGAGGTGAAAAACGGCTCCGTAAAGCGTATCTGCGACGACAGGGCGCTGATGATGAACGAGCTGAAAGACGAGCTCGACGATAAATACGCGGGCATGAAGATAATGCTGTGCGGCGACGGAGCGGCGCTCTGTCACGACAGGTTCAGCAGCGACAGGATAATGCTTGCGCCTGCGCAGATGCGCTATCAGAACGGTGTGGGAGTCTGTCTTGCAGCAAACGATTATCCGGATATTGACGCGGCGGCACTGATGCCGAAATATCTGCGGCTCCCGCAGGCGGAGAGAGAGCGGCTTGCGCGGGAAAAGCGCTGAATCAACGGAAAACCTCTTGTTATGGGTGTGGGGACGAAGCCCCCACAAACCGAAGGGGTCAAGGGGGCGACCGGAAAGCCCCCTGTCAGGGGTGTGGGGACGAAGTCCCCACAGAAAAAAATCCCCTCCCTTGAGGGAGGGGTCAGGGGTGGGTGGACCCACAAGGAGTGATAACGATGATATACATAGGCTGCGATCACGGCGGGTATGAAATGAAGCTCGCGCTGATCGAATATCTGAAAGAAAACGGTTTTGGATACGAGGATCTCGGATGCGGCGGAGAGCCGGTAGATTATCCCGATATCGCAGAAAAGGTGTGCGCAAAAGTTCTCGAAAACAAAGTTAACAAGGGCGTGCTTATCTGCGGCACGGGTATAGGCATTTCTATCGCAGCAAACAAGATAAACGGAATACGCGCGGCGATCGGTTACGACTGGTACTCCGCGAAATATACACGTCTTCACAACGACGCGAACGTAATCTGCTTCGGCGGACGCACAATGGGCATCGGCTCGGTCATCGAATCGCTCGATGTGTTCCTGCACACCGATTTTCAGGGTGGACGTCACGCCGTAAGAGTCGGAAAAATAACCGCATTGGAGGGAAAAAACAATGTATAATAATCAGAAGCTCCACATTCTCGATCATCCGCTGCTCCAGCACAAGATAACGCTGCTGCGCGACAAGAACACAGGCTCGAAGGAATTCCGCGAGCTCGTTGAGGAAGTCACGATGTTCATGACTTATGAAGCAACGCGCGATCTCCCGCTCAAGCAGATAAAAGTTCAGACTCCTATCGCTATTGCAAACTCGAACGTCATCTCGGGCAGAAAAGTAGCTTTCGTTCCAGTACTGCGTGCCGGTCTCGGAATGGTGGACGGCGCGACGGCGCTCGTTCCTGCCGCAAAAGTCGGGCATCTCGGCATCTGCCGCAATGAGAACGAGCCAGACGGCCTGCAGGTTTATTACAATAAACTCCCGTTCGATATCGAGCAGCGCGAGGTCATAATCCTCGACCTCATGATCGGCACAGGAAAGACTGCCGCGAAGGCTGTAAGCGTTGTGAAAGAAGCCGGCGCGAAGACGATAAAGATACTGTCTGTAGTTACCTGCCCCGAGGGCGTGGAGTTCGTTCAGGCGGCTCACCCGGACATTGACATATACTGCGGCGCGCTCGACGATCACCTCAACGAGGACTTATACATTGTTCCCGGCATAGGCGACGGCGGCGACAGAATATTCGGAACGAAGTGAGAACAGAAAGATAAATGTGGTATCCCCCGCCGAAGGCGGGGAATACCACAAAAATATAATACCAATAAGGAGGTGCTGCTTATGCATTGCACAAAGAAAATTACGGACGATCTTGTTTATATCGGTGGAAATGACCGCAAGCTGTCGCTTTTCGAAGCGGTATATCCGGTGCCGAAGGGAGTTTCTTACAACTCTTATCTGCTCAGAGACGAAAAGACAGTGCTTTTCGATACCGTTGACAGCTCGGTAAGCGGGATTTTCTTCGAGAACCTCGCGTATGAGCTTGACGGCAGACCGCTCGATTATGTCGTTGTTCATCACATGGAACCCGACCATTCCGCAACGCTTTGGCAGCTCCTCACCGCTCACCCGGAAACAAAAGTTGTGACGAGCGCAAAGGCTGCGACTCTTATCGCGCAGTTCTTCGATACGCTTCCTGCGGAAAGGCTCGTAACGATCAAAGAGGGAGATACCCTTGAAACCGGAAAGCACACATTCAGCTTCATAGCTGCGCCTATGGTGCACTGGCCGGAAGTCATGATGTCCTACGACACGACCGACAAGATACTCTTCTCAGCAGACGCATTCGGGACGTTCGGAGCTCCCGAGGGCGCGATATTCGCGGATGAAGTTGACTTCATGGGAGAATATCTCAGCGAAGCGAGACGTTACTACACAAATATCGTCGGCAAATACGGCGCACAGGTGCAGGCGGTGCTCAAAAAGGCTGCCGGCATAGACATAAAGATGATCTGCCCGCTGCACGGCTTTGTCTGGCGCAGAGAGATCGACACATTCATTCAGAAGTACGATCTCTGGAGCAAGTATGAGCCGGAAGAAAAGGGCGTGCTGATCGCATACACGTCGGTTTACGGCGGAACCGCGGCAGCGGCGGAGCTTGCTGCCGAGAAGCTTCGTCAGAAGGGCATAAAGACCGTTATGTATGACGCTTCGATGACGCATACGTCGTATATCGTTTCCGAATCGTTCAGATTCAGCCACATGATAATCGCAACGACAACTTACAATAACGGCATCTTCATCAAAATGGAAGAGCTTCTGCATGATCTCGTTGCACATAATTTCTGCAGCAAGACCGTCGGCATCATTGAGAACGGCTCGTGGTCTCCCGTTGCCGGAAAGCTCATACGCGCAATGCTCGAACCCTGCAAGGACGTTAAGATACTTGATGAGCAGGTAACGATAAAGTCCGCTATGAAGTCCGAGAATGAAGCAACTCTCGATTCGATGATAAATAAGATCGCGGAAGACTTTGTCAAGGCTGTGCCGGCACAGAGCGACAGCGCGGTAGATGTAAAGGCGCTGTTCAAGATATCATACGGTCTGTATGTACTCACAGCGAATGAGGGCGGAAAGGACAACGGCTGCATCATCAACACCGCGCAGCTCCTTACTGACGAACCCCGCCGCATAACCGTTGCGGTGAACAAGAAAAATCTTACGCACGATATGATAATGAACACCGGAAAGTTCAACATATCGGTGCTTACCGACAAGGCTCCTTTCTCGCAGTATCAGGAGTTCGGATTTGTAAGCGGGCGCGACAAGGATAAGTTCGCAGATACAGCTATAGAATTTGCGAGAAGTGGAAACGGCGTAGTTTATATCGCGGATAATGTCAATGCTTACATTTCAGGCAAGGTGATCGCGTCCGAGGATTACGGCACACACACACTGTTTGTTGCCGAAGTCACTGAGGCGCGCATCACAGGCGAGGGCGAGTCGGTAACTTATGACGTTTATCAGAAGCATATCAAGCCGAAGCCCGCTCCCACCAAGAAAAAGGGATTTATCTGCACAGTCTGCGGATATATATACGAGGGAGATACCCTCCCGCCGGACTTCGAGTGCCCGCTCTGCGGCCACGGCGCGTCCGACTTTGAACCTTTAGCGTGATTAAGGGGACTCCGTCCCCAAACCCCTGCACCCCTTCGGGTCGCCCGCCGAAAACAGGTGGGGTGTGGGGAGCTCTGCTCCCCACATAGAGAAAAAATCCCCCTCCCCTACGGCAGGAAGCTGTACAGAAGGTTTCCAAAAGCGCGCACGATGCGCGCATCAGAGAAACCTTTGATTTAGTGGGAGGGGGCAGGGGGTAGGGCTTTTATAAATAATCTGTTAACCATTTATATTTTTATGGAGGTAAAATTATGACACCTAAATTTTACAAATGCGCACAGTGTGGACAGATCGTAGCAGCTGTCGATAAAAAGGAATGTCCCGTAAAGTGCTGCGGACAGCCTATGGAAGAAATAACCGCAAACACAGTTGACGCGGCAAAGGAAAAGCACGTTCCCGTTGTGACCGTCGAGGGAAATATCGTAAAGGTGGCTGTGGGAAGCGTCGAGCATCCCATGACCGAAGCTCATCTCATCGAGTGGATCTGCCTCGAAACTACACAGGGAATGCAGCGTAAGGTGCTTAAAGCGGAAGATAAGCCGGTTGCACAGTTCGCGCTCACAGATGATGACAAGGCAGTCGCAGCATACGCATACTGCAACCTCCACGGCTTATGGAAAACAGAAATATGACCGGAGCGCCCGATCCGAAGGCGATGAAAAAAGTCGGATTGCTGATGAATGTCTTTATGGGCGTCACAATGAGTATTTTTCTTTCATTTGTGGGTAACTTTATGGGCTTTCTGCAGTCCGGAAAATTCTCTGTGATAGGATATCTCATAAATGTCGGCATCAGCACGGTGATAAGCCTTATAATCGGCTTCATAGTCCCCATAAAGAAGTTCGGCGACGGAGCGGTAAGAGCCGCGAAGCTGCAGCCGCATTCGATAAAGGCGAGACTTCTCGAATCACTCATCTCGGACTGCATATATACGCCGATACTGTCGCTCTGCATGGTGGCTTATGAGTATTTCACCATGAGAGCTCACGCCGCGCCCGAGGCTATCGAACATATGCCCGGTTTTTTTCAGATGTTTTTTGGCTCGTTCCTTGCATGTATGACAGCCGGATTTATCCTGATATTCATTTTTATGCCGTTTTATCTGAAGCTTTCAATGAAGCTCAGCGGTATAACTCCGCCTCCCGCAGGAGGACCGCCGTCAGGAGGACCTCCCGCAGGAAAAAAATAACATATCTGATACAGTTCCGTCCGGAAATGAAGTCCGGACGGGCTTTTTCTTTCATACCATCTTTTTATCCCAAATATATAGCGTTTATTTGGTTATAATGCATATATTTACTGAATCGACAAACGTTGACAAATTGCATAATTTGTGCTAAAATATAATAGTATATCTATGTGCATTTGTTGCCTTGGATCTGCGCATTGTTATCGTTTTTGCGCAGAGCTGCACAACAGAAAGATGCCGGTTCAGCGGGATCGCAGATGATATATTCGACGGTCAGATAATTCATTAAGGAGAGAAAAAATGTCAACTAACGAACAATTCCCATTGGCACTTCAGCCCGGCACCATATTAGCAGGACAATACGCCATAGAAAAGGTCCTCGGACAGGGCGGTTTTGGCATAACCTACAGCGCTATAGATCACACGAACGGCCAGCGCGTGGCTATCAAGGAGTTTTTCCCGGATACGCTTGCTTACCGCGAAAAGACAATGGTTATCTCCTATCCCGGAGAGCGTACTGAAAACTACGCATACGGCAAGACCGGATTCCTCGAAGAAGCAAAGACGCTCGCAGAGTTCATCGGAAACGAGAATATCGTACGTATTTACAGCTACTTTGAAGAAAACGATACGGCTTATTTTGCCATGGAATTCGTAGAGGGCGTAAGCTTTGACAAGTACCTCAGAGATCACGGCGGAAAGATCCCGTTTGATGACGCGAAGCGCATTCTTGTTCCGATAATGGACGCCCTTGCGGTAGTTCACAGCAAAGGAATCGTTCACCGCGATGTAACGCCTGATAATATTTACATAACCAATGATAACAAGGTGAAACTGCTCGACTTCGGTGCGGCGAGATACAGCCTCGGCGACAAGAGCCGCAGCCTTGACGTTATCCTGAAGCATGGATTTGCTCCCAAAGAGCAG
>CAMVEM010000140.1 GCA_947166515.1 uncultured Clostridia bacterium
CATCAGCTACCGCAGCATCATGCTGCGTCGCGTACGAAAAGTAGCGGGGTTTGGGGCAGAGCCCCGATCTCAAGCGTAGCGTTTCTCTGAAATTCTCAAGCGCAAGCGACTTCTTTGACAGTCTGAATAATGTTTTATAAGAAGCCCGGAACATCATATCACAAAAATTCGGAGGTCGTACATAATGGACAACAATACCGAGAATATGGCAGGAACACTTAAGGTGTCATCTTCCGTGATCGTGAGCATAGCCGAAACGGCAGCTTCCGAGATCGAGGGAGTCGCACTCACCTCAGCCAAAAAGCTGGCTGTAATGGCGGACGCGCCGCTTGTAAAAAAGCTCGTTTCGCCTATCAAAGTCAGATTCAGAGGCGATTCCGCAGCTATCGGGATCTCGATAGTGACCGAAATAGGATATAAGGCTTTCGACGTTGCAAAGGCTGTCCAGGAAAACGTCAAGTCGTCCGTGCAGAATATGACCGGCATCACCGTATCAAAGGTGAATGTCAGAGTCATCGGAATAAAAAGCAAATGATCCGGCACCCTCCGCAAAGTGCATAACGCGGAGGGTCGCTTGGCGTTCGTAGAAGATGTGTTCTCAAAGAACGGAGATAGGAACAAATGAGTGAAAAGCTGACAAGAAGAGAGATAAGAGAAGGCGTATTCCTGCTTCTGTACCAGAATGAAGTAACGGGAAGCACCATTGATGAATGCGCAGAAGCCTGCAAAGAAGCCTATGAGATGTCGCTTACCGGCGAGATGACGAAAGAAGCTCAGGCTGTCATTGACAAATATGAGGAGCTCGACGCGATAATCGCAAAGTACAGCGAGAAGCGCGAGGTCTCCCGCATACCAAAGATAAACAAGACGATACTGCGCCTTGCGCTTTATGAAATAAATTATTACGGAAATATGATCCCACCGAAAGGCGCCGTAAACGAAGCGATAGAGCTTGCGAAGAAGTATTCGGACAAGCAGGACAGCTCGTTCATAAACGGCGTTCTCGGAAATTATCTGAAGCAGACGGGGAAAGATGCTTAATAACAAGCCGTTCACCGTTACCGTTTCCCAGCTCAACAGGAAGATCTCATTCATGCTGGGTGCGGAAAAGAGCTTTGCCGATCTATGCGTAAAGGGCGAGATATCAAATTTCAATGTGAATGCGCGGTCGGGACATATCTTCTTCACGCTCAAGGACGAGAATTCTCAGGTCAGAGCCGTGATGTTCCGTTCGTTCGCCG
Organism: uncultured Clostridia bacterium; assembly: GCA_947166515.1. Classification (GTDB taxonomy): domain Bacteria; phylum Bacillota; class Clostridia; order Oscillospirales; family Ruminococcaceae; genus Ruminiclostridium_E. Next base: position 1,242 of record CAMVEM010000140.1, read on the forward strand.
AACAGCTCAGATTCATGCCGGAAGACGGAATGTCGGTCACTGTCCGCGGTTCGGTGAAATGCTACGAACAGGCGGGACAGTACCAGATATATGTTTCCGAGATAATGCAGGGCGGCGAGGGAGCGCTGTCTGCCGCTTTCGAGAAGCTGAAATCGAAGCTCGAAGCCGAGGGACTTTTCGCGCAGAAACGCCCGATACCGCAGATGCCATCAAAGGTGTGCGTTATTACAAGCGATACCGGAGCCGCACTCCAGGATATACTGAATATTATAGGAAGGCGCTGCCCGACAGTGAAAGTAGTCGTTATACCGGCAGCGGTGCAGGGGGAATATGCTCCGGATTCGATAGTCTCGGCATTGAAAATCGCGAACGGCACCGATGCCGATGTGATTATTTTCGGCAGAGGCGGCGGCTCGGCGGAAGACCTTTCCGCATTCAACAGCGAGGCGGTCGCGAGAGCTGTATATGCGAGCCGTATCCCGACGATCTCCGCAGTGGGACACGAAACCGACTTCACGATCGCGGATTTCGTTGCGGATAAGAGAGCTCCCACACCGAGTGCGGCGGCGGAGCTTGCCGTTCCCGACGCGAGAGAGCTCGTATCTCTGCTCGCAGGCATGAAGAACTCGATAGGACGTTCGCTTTATCGTGTGATCGAAAACAAGACCGCTGCGATAAGGCTGATCGACACGAATATAAAACTGAAAAGCCCGAAACAGCGCATACTTGAAAATGAACAGCGGCTTGACGCAGTTACGGCAAAACTCAGATCGCAGATGTCGATGCTGCTCAGCGAAAAAGAACACGCTTTCGCGCATACCGCAGCGGTGATAGAAGCTCTGAACCCGCTCGCCGTGCTGATGAGAGGATATTCGATAACCTATCTCGGCGACAAGGCTCTTATGAACGCAGATGACGTAAAACCGGGCGACAGGCTCACTATAAAGCTTGCGGAAGGCACTGTGAACGCAACAGTGGAATGAATTCAAGGATAAAACTATGAAATTTGAAGAAGCATATAAAAGACTGAATGAAATATCCGCCGAAATGGATAACAAGGATCTGCCTCTGGAAAAGGCGGTGGCGCTTTATTCCGAGGCCGCGCGACTGGCGGAAGCCTGCCGCGAGGATATCGAGGCTGCAAAGCTGGAGATCGAAAAGATCGACAACATAGGCGCCGTATGATCTCAGCAGGTCCGGCGGAATGAGAACTGCTTTTTCCGGGCAGGAGGAAATAAATGGAAAAGAAACTTGAAAAGTACATACAGACGGTCGAAAAAAGACTGTATGATATTTTCCCGCCGGAGAACATTCCGCAGGGAAAAGTCGTGAAAGCGGTAAAATACAGCCTTTCGGCGGGCGGAAAGCGATTAAGGCCGGTGCTTACGCTTATGTTCTGCGAGATGTGCGGCGGAGAGCCGCAGAAAGCGCTGGATGCCGCGTGCGCAGTTGAATATATGCACACATATTCGCTGATACACGACGACCTGCCGTGCATGGATGACGACGATATGCGGCGCGGAAAGCCGAGCTGTCACAAGGCGTTCGGCGAAACTACCGCGGTGCTCGCGGGGGACGCTCTGGCGATACTTCCGTTTGAGATGATCGCGTCGTCGCGTGATATACCGCCGGCGGCTGCGGTAAAATGCATCACGATACTGTCGCACTTCTGCGGGATAAACGGAATGATCGGCGGTCAGCAGATAGATACCGACACCGAGAGCGCTCCGGCGGACGGAGAAACGATACTCGCAATGTATTCTATGAAGACTTCCGCACTGATAAAGGCGGCTTGTCTCTGCGGAGTTTACTGTTCCGGTACCCGCAGAAAAGATTTTTTTGCACAGAAGGCGGCGGAATATGCGGAATATCTCGGCCTCGCATTCCAGATAACGGACGACATCCGCGATGTCACAAGCACGGATGAAGTCCTCGGAAAGCCTGTTGGAAGCGACGAGCGTTCCGACAAGAACACATACGTCCGCGCATACGGGCTTGACGGAGCGGAAAAGGCCGCCGCTGAATATACCGCAAAAGCGCTCGATGCGCTGTCGGCATTTGATAACAACGAGTTTGCAGTATGGCTGACGGAAAAGCTCCTTAAAAGAAAGAAATAGACCGGCGTTCAGATATGATATACCGGATAAAATAATACAGATGGTGAAAATATAATGAAGGATTTAGTAAGTGACGTTTTGCTCGCGGCTGTAGTGGCATGGCTGACAGCCCAGCTCCTGAAAGTGGTAATATATGCGATAAAGAACCACGTTCTGAGGATCGAGAGACTGTGGGGCGCGGGCGGTATGCCGTCTTCGCACTCAGCGTTCGTATGCGCGCTCGCGGTCGCAATATGCAATAAAGAGGGGCTCAATTCGGTTTCGGCTTCGCTTGCGATGTGCTTTGCGTTCATAGTAATGTATGATGCCTGTGGAGTAAGGCGTGAAGCGGGACAGCACGCGCGTGAGATCAACCGTCTGCGCAGGATCGTTGAAAGATTCGATATCGAGATAGTTGAAAAGGTCGATGAGGAGATCGATATGGAGTCCGACGATCTGACGATGCCTGAAAAGGGAGATAAGGGAGATAAGGATCTTAAAGAATTTGTCGGACATACGCCTTTGCAGGTAATGTGCGGAGCTCTGCTCGGAATAATCATAGGTCTGGTATTCCCGATATGGTAAAACGTGCGGAGAATGAAAAGGCAGGAGCGGGAACGATCCTGACAGGCAATATCACATCTGACACTGTAAAAAAACTGACTCTTGATGAGAAAAAACAGCTCTGCAGCGAGATAAGGACATTCCTTATCGAAAGCGTTTCAAAAACGGGCGGTCATCTTGCGTCCAATCTCGGTACAGTCGAGCTTACCGTTGCTCTGCACAGTGTTTTCTCCACTCCGGAGGACAAGATAGTTTTTGATGTCGGACATCAGTCATACACACACAAGCTGCTGACGGGGAGAATGAAGCGGTTCGGTTCGCTGCGCTCCGAAGGCGGCATTTCCGGTTTTCCGAGAAATGAAGAGAGCGAGCATGACGCTTTTCTCGGCGGGCACAGCAGCATATCCATATCCGCGGCGCTCGGCATAGCGAAGGCTATGGAGCTTGAAGGAAAAGCCGGCAACGTTATCGCGGTGATAGGCGACGGAGCGCTCACCGGCGGCGAAGCTTACGAAGGACTCAATAATGTAAGCAAGCTCGCAAATAATCTGATAATCATACTGAATGACAACGAAATGTCGATCTCAAAAAGCAAGGGTTCGGTCGCCGAATATCTTACGAGAATGAGATCGTCACGTTCTTATTTCAACAAAAAGGAAGCGGTCAAGGATTTCCTCTCGCATTCCGAGATAGGAAAAGAAATATCACGGTCGCTGAGCGGCACTAAGGATCTTGTAAAATTCGCGATATATCAGAGCAACATCTTTGAAAGTCTCGGGCTCAAATATTACGGACCCATAAACGGTCACGACCTGAAAAAGCTTATCGAGATACTCGAAATAGCAAAGCTCACGAATGCGCCGTGCATCGTCCATGTCAAGACGAAAAAGGGTAAGGGCTATATGCCTGCGGAAGCCAATTCCGGCGAATACCATGGCATTTCGCGAAAGGACAGGAGCGTTCCTGCGGACAGGACTTTCTCCGAGACCGCCGGAAACGAGCTTCTAAGGATTGCGGACGGCGACGACCGCATCTGCGCGGTCACAGCCGCTATGAAATATGCAACGGGACTTGAACATATCGCAAAGAAATATCCCGAGCGTTTTTTTGATGTCGGGATAGCGGAACAGCACGCGATGACGTTCTCGTGCGGCCTTGCAAGTCAGGGCATGGTGCCGGTGTTTGCGGTATATTCGACGTTCTTCCAGCGCTGCTATGACCAGCTCATACACGACGCGTCTATCGAAAAGAAGCACGTTGTACTGCTTATAGACAGAGCCGGAGTAGTAGGCGAGGACGGAGAAACTCATCAGGGCATATTCGATGTGGCAATGGTAAGCTCGGTGCCGGGGACCGTTATCTATTCGCCGTTTGACGAGTGCTCGCTGAGAATGTGCATGAAGCGAGCAGTATATGAGCATGACGGGGTTGTGTCAGTGCGTTATCCGCGCGGGCTCTGCATAATGGGCGCGGAGTTCGATTACAGCGACCAGTATTATTCCGGCAGGAATTCCGACACGCTCGTGATATCATACGGCCGCCTTGCGGACAACATCACCGAGATCGACGGCACCGACAGCCTTGTATTGATGAAAATATTCCCGATACCGGAAGAAGCAGTGCGGATAGCCTGTAAGTACAAAAAGATATTTTTCTTTGAAGAAGGAATAAAAAGCAGCGGGATAGGCGAGAAATTCCTGCTTGCGCTGTTTGAGCACGGGTTCAGAGGCGAGTTTGACCTCACCGCGATAGAGGGACCGGTCAGCGCCGCAGATGCGGAGACCCAGCTAAAAAAGCTCGGACTTGACCGCGACGGTATCATAAAGAAGATCAATGAAAAACAGACTTGATATACTGCTTGCCACGTCGGGCATGGCGAAAAGCCGTTCCGCCGCGCAGCAGATGATAAAAGAAGGAAGCGTGACCGTGAACGGCGTCACGGCCTTGAAGTCCTCGGAGATATATGACGACGAAAAGGACGAGATAACCGTTTCTGCGGATTCGGCAGTGATGAGATATGCCGGGCGCGGCGGTCTGAAGCTTGAAACAGCAATAGATGCGTTCGGCATTGATCTCGGCGGCGCGGTATGCCTCGACATAGGCGCATCGACCGGCGGTTTCACCGACTGTATGTTACAGCATGGCGCAGCACGCGTATATGCCGTTGATGTGGGGAGATCCCAGCTCGCGGAAAAGCTCCGTAATGACGAGCGTGTCATTTCCCTTGAAGAGCTCGATATCCGCAGCGCGACCGAAGATGATATACCCGAAAAAGTGGGATTTGTCTCGGTAGATGTGTCGTTTATTTCCCTGAAAATGATACTGCCGGAAATAAAGAGATTCGCAGCCGGAAACTGCCGCTGCTGCGCTCTGATAAAGCCGCAGTTCGAACTCGGAAAGAAGCATATCGGAAAGAGCGGGGTAGTAAAAGACCCGAAGCTTCACGAAAAGGCAGTCGCGGATATAACATCGTTCGCGGCGGCGCTCGGGTTCCGTGATATAAAAACAGTTCCGTCGAAGATAGCCGGCGGTGACGGGAACAGGGAATTTCTGATGTATTCGGAAGTCGATAACATACAATGAGCAGTGTGATACACGGAGGAACAGTAATGACTCGCACAAAGATGATCATGTCTTTAGCTTTCGGTCTGATGATACTCTGTTCGGCTTCATGCAGAACGATCGTTAAAGAAGATAAAGCTTCTTACAGGACATTCAGCAGTGAAGATAATGTGATCGCCGCGAATTTTCCTGCGCAGACAGATCCCGATACTTCCCGTTTCGATAACGGATATGATGATTTGAATATAGATGCTGTCACCGAACATGATTACAGCAACATTGTTGCGTTTGCGGAAAAAGAAGAATATCCTGTCGATTTTGAAAATATAAAGATTACTGTCCAGAATCGTAATGCCGGAAAAGCATTTTATATATTTACCATACCTGTTGTCGAATACAATGATAACGGGGAATGGAAGCGGCTAAACTATTCTCCGGACAGTTATAAAATAGAGGAAGTATGGGCATTGTGCCATATCAAGGGAGCTCCCGAGCGTCAGTTCAGTACTGTCATTACAATATTTGAGGATATGCTGGACGGAGAATGGAAAAGCGGTGAATACCGCGCTGTGGTATTCGTGGGACAAGAAAAGATGTATGTGCCGTTTCGTCTGAAAGACCGGTCGTGATACTGATTTATCAAGGAGAAAAAACCAGTGAAGATACTTGTCTGCCCGTGCACTGACAAAGAAAAAAGCATAGCGCTGATGCCGCGTGTTATGAACGTGCTGCATGAAAGCAGTATCGTTCCCGTTATGTTTGAGAGCGACCGCCCGTATTTCAGTGACGACCGCGCGGAATATATCGGCGGGAGCGATATTTGTTCCGACTGTGATATGGTCATGACTGTCGGAGGCGACGGAATGATACTCAAATGGAGCAAAAAAGCTGCGGCTGCCGGAAAACCGATAGTAGGCATAAATACCGGAAGGCTCGGATTCATGACAACGCTCGACTCGTATCAGACAGAATTTCTTTCGGCGCTTGCAGAAGGAAACTATACGCTCAGCAGGAGAATGATGCTTTCCGCGGAAGCGCGCATAAACGGACAGCCTGAATACAACACCGCGCTCAACGATGTAGTCGTGTTCAAGGACAGAGACTCTAAGCTTCCGGAATTTACCGTGAAAATAAACGGTATCACGGTCACAAAAGTCCGTGCCGACGGTATAATTTTCAGCACACCAACAGGCTCTACCGCGTATGCTTTGTCGGCGGGCGGCTCAATAATCGAGCCTTCGGTCGAATGCATACAGATGACAGCGCTCTGCGCACATTCGCTTCTCAACAGACCGATGATCTTCAGCGCGAACGACACTGTTACTGTCAGCTATTCGCGTTATGAACAGTGCCGCGCAAATGTAAGCACAGACGGAAGCTCCGGTATTTCGCTTATGCCGGGAGATGAGCTTGTTATAAAGCGCTCGGAGACATATTGCGAGCTCGTTCAGATAGGGGAAAAGGGATTTTACAGCACAGTGAGCGAAAAGCTTATGATGCCGCTGAAATGATTTTTGTATGGCAGTTTAAAATCTGGATTATATTGTTGTCTTCCCCGACGTAGGCGGGGAAGACAACAGATAAAACTGCATTTTTAATCTGCGGATATGAGTAAAAAATATGAAAAGACAAAGACACGCCGAGATACTTACGGTGATCTCGGAATATGAAGTTGAAAATCAGGAGATGCTCAGAAAGCTTCTCGCTGAGCGCGGG
>CAMVEM010000141.1 GCA_947166515.1 uncultured Clostridia bacterium
ACATAGTATGACAAATCAGCCTCAAACCGCTTAATATACGGTTTGAGGCTGATTTTGTATTGCGAATATGACTGTTTGGAGAGTTGCTACTATTTGGGATGTCTACATTTTTGACATATAACTGTCCTCCTATTTTTTATAATATATTATAGTATAGTCTTGATATATGTAATGCAGCTTCCGCAGCAGCTGTCTGCTGTGTTGCGGCTGCAAGAGCCTTTTCCGCAACGGTCTTTGCATTTGTCACACCGATATTGCGAAGGAGAGCAACACGATTTGCATCAAAGCCCTTCGCAAGATTCTGTACGCTCGTAACGATCCAGTTAACTGCTTTCAGGCCCTCCACAGCAACTTTGTATGTCGTTATCGCGGTCACAAGCGGGACTATAGCGCCTCTACAATCAACAAGCACCTGAATAACAGTTTTCAGGGAATTAACAACAAAACCGACGGTGTAGCCTATTCCCTTGGCTATATCTTCAAGGGTCCCGTCGGCTTTCCACTGGTCGATCATCTTCATTATATCGGCAAGCGATTCTTTCAGTATCTCAAAAGACTCCTCACCCGCCTGGCGCCCGAACTGTGCAACCTCATCCGATAATGTGGAAAGCATACCCTGAAACGTCTGTGCCTGCTTCTCCATCATGCCTGCAAACTGACCGGTACCGGTCGTGAGCTCTGCGATAGCAGCGTTCAGCTCAGGGATACCTACTTTTCCTTCGGAAATAAGCTTCTGCACCTCGGAAGTACTCACACCGATGCTATCTGCAAGCGCCTGCAAAAGCGGTACTCCCGCCTCAGTCATCTGCCGCATTTCTTCATCGGTGACTTTACCTTTTGCGAGCATCTGACCGTAAGCCATAGATACACGTTCAAACTTCTGCGCGTTACCGGCAGCAAGATCACCAAGATGTGTCATGGTGTCTATGAGATTTTCAGCCTCGACGCCGTAGTTCATAAGTAAGGTCCCGGCAGAAATGACATCAGTAAGCTCCATAGGTGTTTCCGCAGCCATTTTGTTAAGCTCATTCATCATTGACTGAGCTTTTTCCGCATCTCCGAGCATTACCTCAAACGATGTGAGATACTGCTCCATTTCTGCGTTGCTACCGATAAGGTAATCATACAGTTTGCGACCTGCTGCCGCTTTTATCACAGCTTTTACGGCGGTAGAGAGCTTATTGAAAGCGTCACTTGCGTTATCAGCCTGATCGCGCTGATCCTGCAGTTCTCTGTTTGTCTGGCGAATATCTCCCTGCAGTTCCTGCTCACGGGTGCGGAGGGTACCGAGCTGAGCGTTTACCTGCGATATGCGGTCACGGAGCTGCTCCATCTGTCTCTGCTGTTCTTCCGTACCGCCGTCCTGCATTGCCTCGGCAAGCTCGCGTTCCTGCTTCTGAAGGTCTTTAGCTTCCTGGTTGAGTTCCTTCATCTTGTTCCGGTTCTCAACAAGTGCAGTATTGAGTTCTGTGAGCTTTGCGCGGACCTGCGCTATTCCCGCCGCGAAATTCGAGGCGTTAAGCGATACGGTATTACCTAAATCAGCCATTTATCTGTTCCTTTCCCAGCGCCGGCGTATTTCTTCTTCTATCCGCCTTGCCGTGAATCTGTTGATATAATCTTTTTTCGCAAACCAGGCAGCGCGAATATGCGAATAGGGCTGTACCCGTCCGATGCGGCGGCCTTTGCTGTCTTTAGACTTATTCTTTTTACCGGGACGACCGTATTCGACCACATAATACTTGATGCTCTGCCTGATCTTGTCTGCAGGATAGCCGGCTCTGTACGATACTTTTCTCGGTGCCTTACGGCTGCCGTCCTTCCATATTGCAATATCAGAAGCGAGATTTCTGATGCCTTCTGAAGGAGCCGCCGCAAGCAGACGCTTCTGCTCATTCTGGAGTTCCTCGGCTGCTTCCTTGGCGACAGTATCTATTATCTCATTACAGACATTCTCGCTCATATCTGCGAGCTGACGATCAAGCGCCGCGATCTGCCGCATAAGCTCGGCGTGGTTCATTTCCATAAAATCAGCCATTGTTCACCTCAGGGCATAAAAAATACCGCTCTGCATTCGCATGCAAAACGGTATTTGTGGTATTCTGTTTTGGATTTATGCTGATTCGCTATCTCTCGAATCAACATAGGACATACAGGAGAACAAATAATCTGAAATTCGTCTAATATCGGCAGAAGGATTATTTTCTATCCAACTTGTCAATGTTTCAATAAGATCGTTATTGATATTATCTTCATCATCAAGAACTGTTATAGCAACAATGCAAATAATATCATCATATTCCGATTTGTCCTTAGCCCTTGATTTAAGCAAGGCTATAAGATTATTGACATTATCCGGAAGCATTTCATTAATTTCATTCATCATTACCACTCAACTCCCTTGTAATTAACCTTATAAAGCTTTGGCTTCTTGGTGTGATCTTTTTCTTATACCAAAAAGTATAATCACCGCCATAATCATTGACAGAGAAAATGTAAAAATTTTCACCATACTCAAACGGGTGTTTTTGATCACTCGGTTTTAAAAGTGGGAATTCTGATAAAATCTTTCCAGAAATAAAATCGCTTTCCTTTTTGCCTATTCTCGGAACGTTATATTTGAAAAATCACTCATTCAAAACCTTTGTGTCCTTAGTTACCATTTGACTTGATGAACCTCCATGCCCGCTTGTAAACCTTCCGTTTGTCGGATCATGATACGGATTTCCTCTTTCTTGTATTATATCATCTTTTGACTCGCTTGTCAACAGATTCCCCGAATTTAACATCGTCATCTTATCGGTATTCGGCGTGTAGATCTGTCCTGTCTTTAGATCAAGCAGCACCGTATCAAGCCCGAGCTTAACATAATTGAAACCGAGCGGCGGCAGGTCTTCCTTCTCTCGTATCTCGTCGAGCTGGTAGATGTTATTTTCTAACGCTACAGCATATCCGTTCATGCGGCTCGTGAAGTCTCCACGGGTCAGCTCCGAGGTATCGAAAGCAAAGTAATAATGTCCGGCTTTCTCTGCTTCCGTGAGAAGATCGTGATCGAGTGCCGCTTCGATCGTATTTATCGGCGGCATAAGGCAGTTCTGAACGAACTGTGAGATCATTGTTTCGGTAGCTTTTCCGTTCAGAATGTCAGACGGCATACAAAACAGCTTTCCGTCTTCACGATAGAGTTTTATCGGAAGCGACGATATGCGATCCGCTATAAGAGTGATGCAGGCGGCAACCGTCGGTATCTGTAATGCTTCCTTCTTGGTGACTTCACTGCTTCCGCCAAGTATAGCGGAGAGAAGACCGTCCTCAAATGATACGACGCCGTCATTGGCTCTTTTTTCTTTTCGGTTGAATAATTTCATTGATCCACCTCATTCAATGACCTGTGCTCCCCAGCTGCCGCTTTCCATGTCCATCTGCAGCAGACAGAGCGCATTTATCGTTTCCACAACAAGATCGACCTTTCCGGCAGATTTCTTCTTGTTGACGTATTTATTCAAGTTGGTATCCTCGGTGCATCTCGCATTAGAGAAATTTATTTCAAGTAACTGATTTTCGCTATAATGGAAATACTTCGACAGTATCGCTTCCCGGAGCATCTTTGTTGGACGATGCAGGACGCTCGAATGCTGCTTGATCTCCACACAGGTGATCGCCGCGGCTTCAAGTTTCTGAACGGTCGAGATACAGTTCCAGCGGTCGTATCCGACCTGTACGATCTCTACGCCGTATTTCTCCGGAAGACTAAGTATAAACTGCTCGATAAATGTATAGCTGACAATCTCGTCGCCGCAGTCGAAGCATACGCCCTGATCTATAAGCTGCTTATAAGGTACGTTTTCCTTATCGGTCTTGAGATCGACCTTATCTGCGGGAATGAAGCCCCACACCTTCGCATATTTCTCGGCCTCGTATTCGGTGACCATAGCAACAGCCGTGTTATCGTCCGAAAGCGAGAGGTCAAGTCCGAGCCATACACGCTTACCCTGCCAGAACTCCGGATCATCGACGATTTTACAATCGCGGACCTTGATAATATCAACAAATCCCTCGGTGCCGAGAGACTTATATCGGATATTACAATGCTTACACAGGAAGTTTTCACGCTTGCTCTCATACAGTATCGCGATCCTGCGTTTTTTCAGAAGATCCTCGAATATGTATTCATAATCACACGCTACCGGGTTCGACTGATATATGATAAGATCGTTCGTCTGCCATTGATCGCCGCTTATGAGCTCGGTGTCAGGCTCATAAAGCAGAGAAAAATAGCGCTTGTCGTTAAGGAATCCGTCAAGCACTTTCTTTACATAGTCTATTTCGGTAAGTAAAACATTGTTATCGTTAGGGTACTGTGTGGAAATGATGATACCGAGCTTATCCCGAAGCGTTATCTGTGATGAGCGCATAGCCTCGACGGGATAATCGTCCATAGCCCCCGCCTCATCGGCAAGGAAGATGTTTGCGAGCTTGCCGTCCATTTTATCTTCCGAGTACGCAACCTTCATTGCTCCAAATGTTGATAAGTTTGTAACAAACGACGATAAGGAGACATTTGAGGACGAAAGCGAAACGAAAAAAGGTGCTTGACCATACGGTCAAACACCTAAATCATTGGGGTTATGATTTTTCGTCTAATGACAGCCCATAAAGCCTTTAGATGCCATTAGATGTTAAACGCTCAACCTATTTAGCCGGATTGGACAAACGGCTTGGTTAAGCCAAAAATATGGTCTGAGTGACGGGACTTGAATTAGACTATCTAACTATCGCATTTTGTTCCATCTTGTTCTATCCCTTTATATACGCGGGTTTTGCTCACTTTATCATTTATGCTTAATATGCGTTTTTTAGCATATTTTTGTAACAATAACGGACAAATAACTGACAAGATTTTCGACATCTCTACATGTTTTATAACCTACAACAAGTTGGAGGAAACACTATGAAAAGTTTTATCGAAAGTCTTTACTATGGAGAAATCAGTCCCTGCTCAATGCCGGTTCCAAATACCAAAAGATACATTGAGGCACAGAAAGAACTCGGCAAGTATGAAACAGAATTATTAACGAAGTATCCCAATTGTAAGGAACTTCTTGAACAGTATGCAGATGCAATACACATTACCTCTGCCTGCGAAGAATTACAGGATTTTGAGAGAAGCTTCCGGCTTGGAGCTGCTTTCATGCTCGACATATTCAAAGACTAATATCATCCGCTGCCTGCCCTGTTGTCAGGGCAGGCGGTATTTAATTTGAATAATCAGATATTCCTGTTAATTGTTGTATCTTTTCGTAATTCCAGAATTCATTATCCCAATGATATTAAACATCCTTACGTTTTTTGAAGATACGGAAAGGTTCAATAGTATTATCATAGATATGAACAATATCGCTGATCTCGACAAGCTGTGGGATAAGTGCCAATGCTTTTGAATAGCGACTTCTGATCTTATCCTCGGGCACGCCATGTCCGCCAAATGCTTGCCGAGCATTTACGCGAATAACATTAACCTCCGGCATTGCCGTGAGGACATAGATAGTACGGATAAAGTATCCCTCAGCCTTTGCCCTCTGTAACAGTTTAAGGTTTCTATCCGTTGAAAGCACAGTCTCAAAAGTGAAATCCTTATGTGCATTTATTGCTGCGTTGCGTAATTCCTCAGCTTTTAGTGCAGCTTCCATATCTGAACATAGTGTAGTCATCTTAATATCATCGGCATTAATGTAATCGCCAACTGTACGTGTCATTTTGTTATTGTGGTTTTTCCACTTCCGTTCGGGCCGGCAAAAACAATAACCTCAATACCAAAAGCGGTATCAACGTTCCAGAAACGTTTATTGACAAATATCGGACTGTTAATTGTTCCTTTTCTGCCGATTATTGTTGTTCCTGCTTCACATAGATAATCATCAGCATATCCTATAATGCCGCCACTGCCATAAATGGGATATTTTCCATTTTCATTAATTACTGCTTTTTGGTTTTTTCCATTTATGACAGTTACAACTTCTGACCATTTCATTTTATATATTTACCTTTATCTATTGTCCTAATGTTTCTTTTGAGTCAATTATTCCCTTATTATATTACTTATTGAATAATACCAATCCTGATAATTTAAATTCCTTATCCATTATAAAAATACTCCTATTACGCTATCAAAACCTCATTCATCTCCGCCAGTATCTCCCCATACTTCTCCCCGAAAATATCATAGAACCTGCCCAATCCTCCCTTGCGGTCAAACGCGAGAATGATACGGATAACGCTGTGAATGTAGCGCACATTCTTTTTGCTCCTGCCGCTGTCGAGAAGCTCTGCATAGATCTTGTTCAGCGTGTTCGGCACGAGGTTTTTCAACTGAATGTGACCGATGTACTTCTCAACACTTTTCACTGTCTGTCGATATGCGATAGCAGTTCCTTCGGTGATGTCAGCTTTCTCCTTGATACCGATAGCATACTCCGCGTATTCCGCGAAAGTAATTCGGGAGTCTGTGAGCGTCTGCTCCTCGACACCTTTCTCGAAGATCGCTGCCTGCTTCTCGGCGTTCTTCCTGTTCCAACTTTCGCTCTTGGTGTTGTCATACTTGACGGAGAGTTTTTTAAACACCTGTTTTCCGGTATCGACATCGCGATAATCGAATACTCTGATACGATACGAAGTGATCTTTCCGTCCTTGTTTCTGCGTTTCTGCGTTCCTGAATGTTCATACGCGCACCACCAGTCCGTTGGAGATGACGATCGTATTTGACTGTCTGTACATAAATCTTCCCTTTCCGACAGTCGAATATTCTATGAATAGTATATCATAAAATTTCCGACTTGTCACTACTTTTTTTAAAGTTATGTATCGACAGTTTCGTGACTTAGATGCTCGGAAATTCTGTATTTTTATTGTATCACGGAATCGAAAATCTTGCAACTTTTATTAGAAAAAAGAGGGAACACAGGGAACACGGAAACAACTCCTGCCGTTCAGCGATCTCGGTGTTACCCGAAACATTGAGCCGGAGTAATTACAGGGAACAATGTTTCCTCTGCGTTTCCTCAAATCCTTTTCAGCGAACAGCGTCATCAACAGGAACGTTCCCTTTGTTACCCGTGTTCTCGCTTTTTCAGCCCATATCGAGTAACACCTGTAATGAAAATCCCCTCAACTTTCGTTGAGGGGATTTTCATATTACTGATTGATCTTGAACCTTGCCACCTGATCTTTGAGCAGCTTCGACTGTCCGGAAAGCTCTTCACAGGAAGCCGCGGTTTCCTCGGCAGTTGCGGAGTTGGTCTGGATAACCTGTGATATCTGTTCGACACCTGCGGTTATCTGTTTTATCGACTCGTTCTGCTCCGCGCTTGCAGACGCTATCTCATTGATAAGCTCAGCTGTATGAGAGGACATATCTTTGACTTCCTTCATCGATTCGGCAGTTGACGCGGCTATCTTACTGCCCTTGTCAACAGCTTCTATAGCCGCGTGGATAAGGGCGGACGTGCTCTTGGCGGCTTCATCGGACTTGCCGGAGAGGTTTCGTACTTCGTCTGCGACTACCGCAAAGCCCTTGCCGGCGTCACCTGCTCTTGCAGCCTCAACAGCTGCATTGAGCGCGAGTATGTTGGTCTGAAATGCGATGTCCTCGATGGTCTTGATTATTTTTTCGATCTCCTGAGAAGTGGAACTGATGTCGTTCATCGCGGAGAGCATATTCTGTATCTCTACATCCTGCTGATTTACCTTATCCTGAGTCTGCGCGGAAAGCTGACCTGCCTGTGCCGCGTTCTGTGCAGTACCCGCTATCTGTGTGGAAACCTCGGCGATAGTCGCGGAGATCTCCTCGATAGCGGAAGCCTGTCTCGTTGTGCCGTCGGCAAGAGACTGTGAACCCTCTGTCATCTGGCGAGAACCATTGAGCACCTGCGCACTTCCGCTGTCAATTTCCGACATTATTTCGCCGAGCTCGTCAATAATGAGCTGCATAGATCTCTTTATTTCCGAAAAATCACCGGAATATTCAACTCCCGGTTCAACGGTAAGGTCGCACTTTGATACCGCGGTAAGCACATTGGATATATCGCCGACGTATGTACGCATAGCTCCCACGACCTCTTCAAACTCACGGCAAAGAGTTCCGAT
>CAMVEM010000142.1 GCA_947166515.1 uncultured Clostridia bacterium
CAAAAGCGCGCACGACGCGCGCATAAAGGAGAAAACTTCGAGTCACAAAAGGTTTCCCCCAGTCTCAAGCGTAAGCGACTGAAATCTCAAGCGCAGCGACAGAAATCACTCATAGAGTGGTATCTCGGTGTCGCCGTGTTCTTCCCAATAAGTGCCGTCGTGGCGCGAATCACAGCTCTGCGGAATATTGCTGTGACGATAATAACCTATCATAGTCTCCGGGCACTTCGATGTCGCGAGAAGTCCCGTTTCGGTGCAGTACCTGAGCTCCAACGTATCCGCGTCGGGCGTGAAGCTCTGCTCGACCTCGGTATCGACGAAGTTCACCATTACATCGTGCCATGCGAGCGCCAGCGCCTTATAGCCGTCCTTCTTGTTTATCTCGTGGTTGTCGTCGTAAGCAATACGTATTACCGCGCAGTATTTCGGCGTAAGTCCCGCAAACAGCAGGTTCGACCAGTCGTTCGCCGTACCTGTCTTTCCTACGACCTCGCACTTGCCAAGCTTCGCGTTGATACCGGAACCGTACGGGTCCTGAACGACCTTGAGCATCATTCTGTTTGTTATCCACGCGGAATCCGACGAGATAGCGCGTCTTCCTATAGTATCCTGTTCGAGAACAGCAGTTCCCTTCTTGTCATATACTACCGAGTAATAATACGGCTTGTAGTACATTCCGCCGTTGCCCATTATCTGATATGCGGCAGTAAGCTCAGTGAGCGTTGCGCCGTTTGTGAGGGCTCCGGTAGCGAGCGGAGCATACGCTATATCGTTCACGCTGTCGAGATGCTCAAATCCGAGATTGTTGCGCAGATGGTTGAACGAGTTTACAAGTCCGACCATTGACATAACTCTCGCAGAAATGGTATTCAGCGATTTCTGAACAGCGTACCACGCGGGCCAGTACTGACCGGTACCGAATCCCGCCTGCTCATAGTTATGCGGCCAGCGCACGGTGTTGGTCTCCTCGTCATATCCGGATTCCGCGCTGTAATGTCCCTCGCCGGCGTATGCGGCGTGAATGCGTCCGGAAATATCCAGCAGCAGCGTTGAATAGGTGATCTTGTTCATCTCTATCGCAAGCGAATAGTTGCCAATGGGCTTTATTGTGGAACCTATCGCACTCACAGCCTGAGTAGCGCGGTTGAAGCAGTTGTCGCCGGGTTTTTCGCCTATGCCTCCCGCGCAGGCGAGCACGTTTCCTCTGTAGTCCATTATGACGAATCCGCCCTGCAGAAGGTTCTTGCTGCTCGCAGGAAGCGTCGCGTCATAGGATTTGAGAACGGTGTACGGGTCCTCAAACAGCTCGCTGAGCTTCTTCTGCATTTCAATATCGACATTCAGATATGCGGTATATCCTCCCCCGCGGAACTCATCCCACGCCTCATTGTAAGATACGCCGAGCTTAGCGGCAAGGTCCGTGACTATCTGATCTATTGCGGCATCTAAATACCAGTCCTGAGAAACGGTATATGAACCGTTCCACTTATATGCGAGAGAGGATTCCTCGCCGAGCACCTCTTCCCACGGAACATCCTGATAATAAAGGTCTCCCTCATTTTTCGAGTCCTCGGAGATTATACCGTTGTAGTCGTTGTAGCGCATATCGGTATAGCCGTAATATGTGCCGGCGACCGGCTTGCGGAATTTTATCTTTTCGGCTCTGTACTGCTCAAATTCGTCATCGTTTATATATCCCTGATCGCGCAGACATCTGAGCGCGTATTCCTGACGTATCTTCGATTGCTTGAGATTCGCGTAAGGGTTATATCTCATGGGCGAACGAACCACTCCCGCGAGCATAGCCGCCTCGGCGATAGTCAGGTCTTTCACTTCCTTGCCGAAATAGAGATAAGCCGCCGAGCCTATGCCGTTGGCACCGTAGCCTCCGAAGCTTATGCGGTTTAGATAGCTTTCGAGGATATCATACTTGGTATATTTTCCTTCAAGCGAAAGCGCGCGGAAAATCTCACGGAGCTTTCGTCCGATAGTTGTTTCCTTATCCTTGGTGATATCGCGGACGAGCTGCTGGGTTATCGTCGAACCGCCGTCTGTACCGCCGCTGAACACAGCCTTGAACGCAACGCCCAGCGTTCGTTTCCAGTCAACGCCGTTATGCTCGAAGAAACGTTGATCTTCTACCGCTACAAAGCAGTCGAGAACATACTGAGGTATATCTTCTATATCGACCCAGATACGGCTCTCTTCGCCGCTTATCTGCTTTAAGAGGACGTCCTCGTCGGCGCTGTCCTTGGCATAGATGAAGCTCGAATACGAAAGCTCTATGTTCGTGAGATCAACATCGAAACTGTTTTCGGCAAACTGCATGATATATACCGTCAGAGCGACCGCAACGATGCACACGGTTATTATGATTATCATCAGAACACTCAGCAGTATCGTGCCGAAGAACGTAAGCACACCGCCGATCTTCTGCAGCACGGGCATCTTATGCCTGCGGTAGTAATTTTCGGCAGCCTGTTCGTCCTTGTTCATCTTCTGGTGGGACTTGGGCATATAGTCCTCGTCCTTTATCTTCACATATTTTATTTTCTTTCCGTTGTTTCCCATATTATTTCCTTGCAATAATGATCCTGCGATATGCGCCGGTATCTGTGGATTCGGGTATATATGCCCCGGCGCGCAATGGGCATACTATAAGTTATTATATCACTTTTTTATGCCGGTGTTAATACCTTTTGCAAATTTTTATTTATTTTTCACATAAATCGGGCGAAAAAACTGTATTTTGACAGCAAATGTCACCCTACCACCAACCCTCTCCCAAAGGGGAGGGGGGTTCAGACTGTCAAAGAATTAGCTTTCGCTTGAGAATTCAAGAGAAACGCTGCGCTTGAGAGCAGGGCTCTGCCCTGCACCCGCTTCCTTTCGAACGCGAAAGGAAGCGAAAGCGACTCGCTTCGCAAATTAAATACCAAGTTAATACTTTTTGACAAACAAAGCCGCCCGGAGGGCATTTTCTTTTTTTCGTGGGGAGCAGAGCTCCCCACACCCCACCTGTTTTCGGCGGGCAACCCGAAGGGGTGCAGGGGCGCTGCACGATGCAGCGATTGACCGCCCAAAAGAGCGCATGATGCGCGCATAAAAGGCGGTCATAAGCAACTCCGGAAAGCCCCGCATAAAGGGGGACGGGGACGAAGTCCCCTCAAAAAAGTAATCCCCCTCCCCTGAAGGGGAGGGGGTCAGGGGGTAGGGCAAACAGCACATTTTCCATATACTTTATAAAAACTATTGAAAAACCGCCGGAAATGTGATATAATAAAATATGTATATATGCCGCTGCGCATAACGGGGCAGTTCGGCGGAAGGGAAACAGATATGGCAAAGATAAGGATAGCCGTTTTATTCGGCGGAGCAACCAAAGATCATAAGATGTCGCTTATGTCGGCATATTCGGTGCTGAAAGGACTGTCGCCGGAGAAATATGATATAACGCCGATAGGAATAACCCGCGCGGGGCGCTGGCTTTACTTCCCCGGCGACTTCGATGAAATCATAAGCGGGACATGGGAGATGTCAAGCGACTGCTGCTCGGCAATAATCAGCCCCGACCCGCTCCATGCCGGAATTATCACCATTATGGCAGACGGCGCCACAGCATTCAAGCGCATAGATCTTGTAATGTCCGTACTGCATGGAAAATACGGCCAGTGCGGCAGGATACAGGGACTTCTGAAACTGTCGAAGATACCGTATGTTGACTGCAATCCCGAGACCGCCGTTTACTGCATGGATAAGGCAATGACTCATCTCGTGCTCGGCTCGGTCGGTATAGATGTGCCGAAATACGCGCTTCTCGAACGAAGTGAGATGAATATGATCGACGATAAGATAAAAGATATAGAACAGCGCCTTAAATATCCGGTATATGTATCCGCTTCAAGCTGCTCGTCATCTATCGGAGCAAACATCGTTCACAATGCCGACGAGCTCAAACGCGCCGTAAAGATAGCGTTTTCACATCACCACACCGCCGTTGTTGAGGAAGACCTCTGCGGGCGCTCGATAGAATGCGCTGTAATGGGAAGCTCTTACGATGTTGAGATAACCTCGCTCGGCGAGATAATCAAGACCCACGGCGTAAACAACGCAGCGGCTTATACTGCAGAATTCGTGACATCGCCGGAACTTACCGAAGAACAGAGATCAGCTATCAAAACAGTAGCGCGGAAAGCTTTCCTTTGCCTCGGCTTCAAGGGCTGCGCAAAGATGTCCTTCCGTATGTCGGGCGACCGGATAATGCTGAGAAGGATAGACGCGATCCCCGGATTTGCAGCCGAAAGCGCGCTGATGATACTTATGCGCGACAGCGGATACAGTTATCCGGAAGCAATAGACAAATTCGTCAGCATCGCGCTTGATACAGACGCATAACGATGCCACGAAAGGAATCTTTATATGATACCTGTTGATCTCAATATAACCACACTTGTGAAGACCGACGAGGGCGAAGACAAGATCGAGCTTTTCACAGCCGGAAAGTGCGATTTCAGAAACGGAAACTGCATTTTAAGCTATGACGAAGGCGGTGGCATCGGCTACGAACACTGCCGCGTGAAGATAACCGTCTCCGAAAAAAGCGTGACGATAGAACGCACAGGCCCCGCCGCCACAACGTTCAGCATTGAAAAGGACGTAAAGCATCACAGCGTTTACGGGACTCCGTTCGGCGATTTCACAATGGGGATAAACACATACGATATCAAGAACACGCTCACCCGCAGCGGAGGAAGGCTGTGGTTCAAATACAGCATCGACATAAACTCCGACTTCGTTTCGGAGAACGAAATGGAAATAATCGTTTCTCTGCCGGGAAATTCAGTGGCTCAGAACGCTATGAGCCCGTAAACGGATATATTTGTGGGGCTTCGCCCCACGCCCCTTTGAACGATATTTAGATAGGAGCTTCACCCCTATAACCCTACCAGAGGGGCTAACGTCGCCCCTCTGGACTCCCTGCGCCAGCTTGAAGCTGGACCCACTCGCGCTTCGCGCATTGACACAGAAAATACAGATGTTCTTACACAAAAAATAAAACAAAGGAAGACAGCTATGTACACAAACATGACCGAAAAAGCAAAGAATGATGTAAAAGAAATAGTAATGAACGCACTCGGCAGACTAACCGCCGACGGAAAGCTCCCGTCCGAGCCGCTCCCTCCGTTTACGGTGGAAATGCCCGCCGACAGCTCGCACGGAGATTTCTCGTGCAACGCCGCGCTCGCGTCCGCAAAGACATTCAGAAAAAATCCTCGCGAGATAGCTTCTATGATCGCCGAAAACGCGTTACTCGACGGAACGCTTTTCGAACGTATCGAGATCGCGGGCCCCGGCTTCATTAACCTGTTTCTGAAACCGCTGTGGTTCGGCGAGACTGTTAACACGGTCATCGAAGAGGGCGAAAATTACGGACGCACAAATCTCGGCAGCGGTAAGAAAGTGCTCGTGGAATTTGTTTCTGCAAACCCCACGGGACCTATGCACATCGGAAACGCACGCGGCGGTGCTATCGGCGACTGTCTTGCTTCACTGCTCGACTATGCGGGATATTACGTTGAGAGAGAATTCTACATCAACGACGCGGGCAACCAGGTCAACAAGTTCGCACTCAGCCTCGATATCCGCTACAAACAGATCTTCGGAAGCACAGAGGAAATGCCCGAGGACAGCTATCACGGACAGGATATAATCGACCACGCAAAAGCATTCGCTGATAAATACGGCGACAAATATATGAGCTCTTCGGAAGAAGAACGCAGAGCCGCGCTCGTTGAATACGCGCTCCCGATAAATATCAAGGGACTTGAAGACGACCTGCTCAAATACAGGATAAAGTATGACACATGGTTCAGAGAAAGCTCGCTGCATGAGAGCGGAAAAGTGAAAGAGATCGTCGATATGCTCAAGGCAAAGGGCGTAACCTACGAAAAAGAGGGCGCAATATGGTTCAAAGCTTCCGATTTCGGCGACGATCAGGACAGAGTCCTCGTCCGTGCGAACGGCGTTCCTACTTATTTTGTCCCGGATATCGCATATCATTACAACAAGCTTGTAACGCGCGGTTTTGACAAAGCAATAGATATTCTCGGAGCTGATCATCACGGCTATATTGCAAGAATGAAAGCTGCTCTGACAGCTCTCGGAGTTGACGCTGACAAGCTCGACATCGTTATAATGCAGATGGTAAGACTTGTAAGAAACGGCGAGACAGTGAAGCTCTCAAAGCGCTCGGGAAAAGCGATAACGCTTGCAACGCTGCTTGACGAGATACCTATGGACGCGGCAAGATTTTTCTTCAATCTGCGCGACCCCGACACTCATCTCGAATTCGACCTCGATCTCGCGGTGGAGGAAAGCTCCAAGAATCCGGTATTCTACGTCCAGTACGCACACGCGCGTATATGCCGCATGCTTGAAAAGCTGACAGAAGACGGCATTGCTCCCGAAAAACTTCCCGCAGACAAGCTGAAATACACCGAGGAAGCCGAGCTCGCAGTTATCCGCCAGCTCGCAGCTCTGCCGGATGCGATAAACGAAGCGGCGAAGGCATACAATCCCTCAAAGATAACAAGATATGTCTATGACCTCGCACAGCTCTTCCACAAATTCTACGACAGCTGCAAGATAAAGGGAGAAGCGCCGGAGATCGCCGGCTCACGCCTTGCACTGTGCATCGCGGTAAAGACCGTTATAAAGAATATGCTCGATATGCTGAAAGTCGATGCACCCGAAAAGATGTAAATCCGATCTTAGTTATCACGCCCGTTGACAGTAAGAAAGCACTGTCAGCACTTAAAGTAATCTTCTGTTTCTGTCTCACCCGCCGGAGGCGGGGGAGACAGAAACTTAAAACTAATTTTCCTCTTAAGTGAAAGATGAAATAATAATCATATCTGAAAGGAACAATAATGACAGACGACTGTTTGCGTCCCGTCGCATTAAAAACGGACAATTTCACAGTGATACCGCCAAGCGGCGAAATGACCATACCATACGGTGAGACATCATTCACCGAGCTTAAATCGCACTACAAAGAAAATATAGCCAAATTGCACACCGATGAAAACAGCGCATTCCTGCTCGACGGAATGACGATGCTTTCCGACTTAAGAGCTGCCGCTCTTGAATGCCGCAAATGCGGAAGACCGGTTTATGTGGTCATTGATGTTGACGACGAGCTGAAAACCGAGCATGAGCTTCCCGCAGACGCCGCGCTTATCGTAATGCAAAGCCTTGGGGCAGTCTGCTTCGGGATTTCATCGGATAACGCAGAGACTCTGATAAACGGCGTAAGACGTATAAAGCCGTACTCGCAGATACCTGTTGCGGTAAGAATAGAAGGAGGCGGAACGCTCTCCGACGACGAAATTTCCGGACTTCTCTCGGTCGGCGCGGATGTGTTCATAGGACTTGACGACGAAACGGGAACGCGTCTGCAGAACATAATATCGGAAGAAGCATACAAACAGCCGGAAATTGAATTTGAGGACTCTCTGATGCTCGCAAACGAACGCTCGGCATTTTTCCTCGAACACGACACTACGGAGATCTCTGAGCCGATCGAATGCAACTCGGGTATGGGCGAGGACATTATCGCTGTGTGTCAGGACAGCGGCTGCGACGTTCTTAAAATACAGATAAATACGCCGGACGACGCCCTCGATTTTGCGGATAACGCGCACATGGCAACGCTTCCGGTAATGTTCAGCGGCGACGACGAGATTGCCATGAAGCTCGCTGTGATGCTCTATCAGGGACGCGCACTTATAGACAGCACAAGTCTGATCGACCCGGACGAACTGAAAAAGGCCGCACAGAAATACGGCGCGGTGATATATTAATAACTAATAAGATAAATCATAATTTGTAGGTTTTTCTGAGGGCTTTCCGTAGTCGCCTATGACCGCCTTTTATGCGCGCATCATGCGCGCTTTTGGGCGGTCAATCGCTGCATCGTGCAGCGCCCCCTGCACCCCTTCGGGCGCGGCGCCGATAACAGGTGGGGTGTGGGGAGCTCTGCTCCCCACATATAGGAATAATTCCCCCCTC
>CAMVEM010000143.1 GCA_947166515.1 uncultured Clostridia bacterium
ATTACCACAAAAAAACGCTAAAAACCGCCAAAAGAGATTAGATCACCTAATCCGAGAAAACGGTATAATGACGCGGTTTGCGTCACTTCGCGTCCAAACGCGAAAATTGAGTCGGGATTTTCTTTATATCTACGGCTGTTAGTTCAGGGAGAGGCTCTACCGATATTTTTGTCGTTCTGGTGGAAACCTTGCCTTCCTCATAATCGAGGGCTTCCTGTAATCCGGTCATTATGCTGTTAAATGCGTTCATAACATTATCCCCCTTTCTTGTCGTACAAATACTTTCTATGTTTTTCAACCATTTGTTTGATAGCGTTTCGTCCTTTATTTCCTGAATATCAAGCTTTGATACAAGTTTTCTGTAATTGATAATAACTTCTTTATAGTAATCAAACGGTAATTTGCTTTTGTATCTGAGAAGCTCGATAAGCATACGTTCCTTGCTGTATATTTTTAATTTATATCCTTTGTAATCAGTTGTTTCAATGCCGCAGCCAAATAAATCTGATGATATAAAGTATTGCGTAACACGATCGTCCTTGATTTTAGCTGCATTTCTGTCGGTAGCGAAATCGTAGGATTCAGGGATGACATCCGTCAATCCATAGACATAAAATAAAAAATCCTGATAAGTATTGAATTATTCTTAGATCTGTGTTATAATAATGTGGACGGCGGAATGCCGTTCGTAGAGCCAAATTCGAGCCGCTGAACGACGGCAACATTTTGGCAACATTATCTTCGGATAGTCTGAGAAAAACGGATAATATAAAGAATGTAGATACCACAGCTCATATCTCATAAACATATT
Organism: uncultured Clostridia bacterium; assembly: GCA_947166515.1. GTDB lineage: Bacteria > Bacillota > Clostridia > Oscillospirales > Ruminococcaceae > Ruminiclostridium_E. The sequence continues at coordinate 812 of CAMVEM010000143.1, forward strand.
TGTTAAAGCTTGGAGTTACGGAAGCGAGTGGGAGTAAATAAAATTTGAGCCTGACCCGCATAACAAAGCCATTTGCGGGCTGCAGGGCGGCAAAATGATAGCAATAGTATTTACAGTTTCAAGACGTTTGATCTCAACAAGAACGTATTATTATCAGTGGGCAAGCGTATGCTAACCAACAACCTGTGCATTATTTCAGCATGCATAAAAAATTCCCGCAAAGCCTTGACAATACGGAAAATATGATGTATAATATAGCAAATTCGCAATATCGTACAATTTAATATATAGCTTTTCCTTCACCCGGGCGTAATGCACCGGGACACGGAATGTGGGTGCGTGTATTCCCTTACGGAACACACTATTCCCCGCGAGTCGGTCACTGTGAAGATTGTATTTGAGCACATTGCTCAAATACGGTATAAGTCAGATACGTGGAAGGAGGCTGTGTTTCTGCCGTAACCGGAATCGCGTTTATCAAGCAGGACGTACTATATTTGTATGTCCCTATATTTTTTGGCGCGTCTTTTCGTAAGGCGACGCCTATTTTTTATTTCAGGAGGTATTTTATGAAAACAGCAGTCATTTATTGGAGCGGAACAGGCAACACCGAAACAATGGCGAATGCCGTAGCCGAAGGTGCGGGAGTTGAGGCGATAAACGTCGCGGACTTCACGGGCAGTATTTCCGACTACGACGCAATCGCGTTCGGCTGTCCCGCTATGGGAGAGGAGCAGCTTGAAGAAGCGGAGTTCGAGCCATTCTTCGCGCGTATCGAAAGCGAGCTTTCGGGCAAGCGCGTAATGCTCTTCGGCTCGTATGACTGGGGAACAGGCGACTGGATGCACGCATGGGAAGAGCGCGTTAAGAACGACGGCGCGGAGCTTATCGACGAGGGCTACATCACAAACCTCGATGCGAACGAGACCGAACTCGGTGAGCTTCGTGAGCTCGGAAAGAAGCTGGCGGGCGTATGACCGACGGTGTTTACAGTGTTGCGGTAACGATGACCGGCGGCACGGGCAGAGCGAGCATTACCTCTCCCTTGCAGCTTACCGTCACCGGCGGCAGCATGACCGCAAAAGTCGAATGGAGCAGTCCGAACTACGACATGATGATAGTCGACGGCAAGGAGTTCCTGCCCGTGAATACGGACGGAAACTCGGTGTTTGAGATACCCGTGTACACGCTTGACGAGCCGCTTTCCGTGCAGGCTGAGACTGTCGCTATGAGCGAGCCGCACCTGATAGATTATGTTATCACATTCGACAGGTCTTCCCTGCCCTCAGAAAACGCGGACAATGTTCCGCTTATCGCGGGCTGTTCGGGAGTCGGAATTGTCGTGATCGTTGGCGCGATATTCACAGCAATAAAGAAAAAAAAGAGGAAATTATGATAAAAAAGCTGATAACCGCCCTGCTCGCAGCCGTAATTATCGCGAACCTCTGCGGCTGCGGACAGGCTCCGGCACCGTCAGACACCCCGCAGATAATTGCGGGGTATGGCGAGCCGGTGAAATGCGAAAACGCCTATGCCGGGTGCTTCACGATCTATGAGTACGAAAACGGCGACGCGATGATAACCACGAGCGACGGCGGAGCGTACCTGATAACGGACAACGCACCCCTGGGACTTGCGAAAAATGTCACTGTGATACCGCGCTCTCCCGACCTGATATATCTTGCGGCAAGCGCCGTGATGTGCTTCTACGACGCTATGAACAGGCTTTCGGACATACGCTTTTCGGCGACCGACACGGACGACTGGTACATTGAAAACGCGCGCGCCGCTATGGAACGCGGCGACATCATCTACGCAGGAAAATACCGCGAACCGGACTACGAGCTGCTTTTGTCTCAGGGCTGCCGGCTCTCGATACAGTCCACAATGTCCGAGCATGTCCCGAAAGTGCGCGAAAAGCTCGAAGAGCTCGGCATACCCGTGTTCGTTGACAGGTCAAGCTATGAAACGCACCCGCTCGGGCGCTGCGAATGGATAAAAGTGTATGCGCATATAGCAGGCTGCCCTGAACTCGGCGACAAGCTGTTCGAGCAGCAGAAAAAGCATTTCGACGAGCTTTCGGAAACACAGTCGAGCGGGAAAACAGCGGTGTTCTTCTACATCACCTCGTCCGGCAGGATAGTCACGAGAAAAGCCGGCGACTACATCACAAAGATGATAGAAATGGCAGGCGGAAAGAACGTTTTTGACTTCATCGGCGACGACAACGCGCTCTCTGCGGTAACGCTCGAACCGGAGCAGTTCTGCCTGCACGCTAAAGATGCGGACATCATCATCTACAACTGCAACATTTCGGGCGAAATACACAGTATCGCGGAGCTTACAGCAAAGAATGAGCTGCTCAAAGATTTCCGTGCGGTGAAGAACGGAAACGTCTGGTGTACGGGCAGAAGCGTGTATCAGGACATTATGAAGACCGGCGATATTCTCACCGATATGCACACGGTGTTTTTCGATACCGGCGAGGAAACGACCTATTTATACAAGATTTCATAGTTTATCCACCCGCCGAAGGCGGGTGGATAAGAGAGATAAAACATGAAAAAACGAACTGTAATTTCATTTTTACTGCTCAGCGTTCTGACAGTGATGTTCATTGTTATCAGCGTCCTTGCGGGCAGCGCGGACATATCGCCGTCGGACATCATAAACATTCTTTTCGGCGGCGGCTCTGATGAAACATCGGCAATGATATTGCTGAAAATAAGGCTTCCGCGCACCCTCGCGGCGGCAGTTCTCGGCGGCGCTCTGGCACTGTCGGGATATATGCTCCAGACGTATTTCCACAACCCGATAGCGGGACCGTTCGTGCTCGGAATCTCGTCCGGCGCACGGCTTACTGTGGCAATTGCTCTGATACTTGCGGCGCGCGGAGCGATAGTTCTCAACTCGGCGCTTATGGCAGCTGTGGCTTTTTTCGGCGCTTTGATAGCGATGTCGGCGGTTCTGCTGATGTCGTCGAGGATACGCAGTATGTCGCTTCTCGTCGTTTGCGGCGTAATGATCGGCTACATCTGCACCGCGATAACGGACATCATCGTAAACTTTGCGGACGACTCGGACATCGTGAACCTTCGCGGCTGGTCGGTGGGGACGTTCTCGGGCTTCAAAACGGAGTCCCTTGTCGTGTGCACGGTGATAATATTCGCGGCTTTGACGGCGGTGTTCTTCCTCTCAAAGCCGATAAGCGCGTACCAGCTCGGCGAGAGCTATGCCGTTGACATGGGCGTGAACATAAAAGCCGTGCGCATAGCCATGATACTGCTGTCGAGCCTGCTTTCGGGCTGTGTGGCGGCATTTGCGGGGCCTGTGACATTCGTTGGTATTGCGGTGCCGTTCCTTGTAAAAATGCTGTTCGGAACAGCAAAACCGATAGTGATGATACCCGCGTGCTTTCTCGGCGGAGCGGTATTCTGCATTATAAGCGACATTATCGCGCGCACGGTCATATCGCCGTCGGAGCTCGGAATAAGCACGGTCACGTCGGTACTCGGTGCGCCTGTGGTGCTGATGATAATGCTCAGAAAGAACAAAGACAATGTTAGAGATTAAACACTTATGTGCCGGCTATGGCAAGCGTGAGATCGCACACGACATCTCGTTCTCGGTTAACGGCGGCGAGATACTCACCTTCATCGGGCAGAACGGCTCGGGAAAATCCACACTGCTGAAAACGATCGCGGGGCAGATCCCGCCGCTCTCGGGCGATATGATAATAGACGGCATGAACGTTTCGGAAATGAAGCGGAACAATGTTGCAAAGCTCGTCTCCGCGATGCTGACCGACCGTCCGAAGACCGATATGATGACCTGCCGAGACGTTGTAGAGACCGGAAGATACCCGTACACGGGAACGTTCGGATTGCTCGGCGACGCTGACAAAAAAGCCGTTGCCGATGCTATGGAAATGACCGACAGCGCGGAGCTCGCAGACTGTTTCTTTTCCGAGATAAGTGACGGACAGAAGCAGAGAGTCATGCTCGCAAGGGCTGTTTGCCGCGAGCCGAAGATACTGCTGCTCGACGAGCCGACCTCGTTCCTCGATATTCATTACAAGCTGACATTCCTTGAAATGCTCGACAGACTTCGCAAAGAACGAAATATTGCAGTCGTAATGTCCCTGCACGAAACGGAGCTTGCCGAAAAGATCTCGGACAAGGTGATGCTGCTGAAAAACGGCATCTGCACAGGAATAGGAAAGCCGTCGGAGCTGCTCGACAGGAGAAAGCTCACCGAGCATTTCGACATTTCGGACGAGCTTTTTGAAAAATATCATGGCTGAAACGGACAAAACCGATTAGCATATAAAAAATCAGGAGGTAATATGATGAAACTGAAAAAGATCACGGCACTTGCGTTAAGTGCTGCAATGCTCGCACTCGCGGGCTGCGGAAACAACGCTCCCGCAGCTACAACGCAGGCAGCAGAGACAACCAAAGAGGAGCAGACCACAACAGCAGCTCCCGAAACGACCACAACAACATCGGCAACCGAGCCCGCAGAGGACGACACAGCGGCAGACAAGCCCGTTATACTTACGGTAAGCTTTGGTACGAGCTACAACGACAGCCGAGATAAGACGATCGGCGGAATTGAAACTGCGATTCAGGCAGCAAATCCTGACTATGAAGTCCGCCGTGCGTTCACAAGCCAGATCATAATCGACAAGCTGAAAAAACGTGACAACATCGATATTGACAATGTTGAGGAAGCATTTGCGCGTCTCGAAGCTGACGGCGTGAAGGATCTTACAGTCCAGCCGACACACGTTATGAACGGCTTTGAGTATGACGATCTCATGGAAGTCGTTAAGGCGAACGCCGACAAGTTCGACAGCGTCAAGGTCGGCGCTCCCCTGCTCACAAGTGATGACGACTACACCAACGTCATTGATGCTATAACAGTTGCGACTTCCGAATACGATGACGGCAACACAGCGATCGTGTTCATGGGTCACGGCACGGAGCACCCAGCAAACACTACATACGCAAATCTCCAGACAAAGCTCACAGACGCCGGAAAGAAGAACTACTTCATCGGCACAGTTGAAGCAACTCCTTCACTCGATGATGTAGTAGCGGCGGTCAAAGCGGGCGGCTACAAGCGCGTAGTTCTCGAACCGCTTATGGTAGTTGCCGGCGATCACGCCAACAACGATATGGCGGGTGACGAGGAAGATTCGTGGAAGACAGTCCTCACGAACGAAGGATTTGAAGTCGTGACACTCATCCGCGGTCTAGGCGAAATCGAAGCTATTCAGAAGATTTACGTTGACCATGTCAAGAATGCCAAGCCACTTGGCGCTGACAAGCCCGTTATCCTTGCGGTAAGCTTTGGTACGAGCTACAACGACAGCCGCGAGGAAACGATCGGCAGCATTGAAAAAGCGATACAGGACGCAAACCCGGACTTTGAAGTCCGTCGCGCGTTCACAAGCCAAATCATCATTGACAAGCTGAAAAAACGTGACAACATCGTTATTGACAATGTTGAAGAAGCATTCGCACGTCTTATCGCTGACGGCGTTAAGGATCTCACTGTTCAGCCGACACATGTTATGAGCGGCTTCGAGTTTGATGATCTCATGGAAGCCGTAAAGGCGAACGCGGACAAGTTTGACAGCGTAAAGGTGGGCGCACCGCTCCTTACGATCGATGACGACTACAATAAGGTCATCGAGGCTATAACTGCGGCAACAGCGGAATACGACGACGGAAACACAGCGATCGTATTCATGGGTCACGGAACAGAACACGAAGCTAACGCTACATACACAAAGCTCCAGACAAAGCTCACAGACGCAGGTAAGAAGAACTACTTCATCGGCACAGTTGAAGCAACTCCTTCACTCGATGATGTAGTAGCGGCGGTCAAAGCGGGCGGCTACAAGCGCGTAGTTCTCGAACCGCTTATGGTAGTTGCCGGCGATCACGCCAACAACGATATGGCGGGTGACGAGGAAGATTCGTGGAAGACAGTTCTCACGAACGAAGGCTTTGAAGTAGTAACACTTATCCGCGGTCTCGGCGAGCTCGAAGCAATACAGAAGATATATGTTGACCATGTCAAGAACGCGGGAACACTTTCCGAGGTTCTCGAAAAGATCGGCTCGGGCACCAAGCCCGCGGACGGCGAATACAGCATCGCAGCGGAGACCGACGGATCTATGTTCAAGATAGTTGACTGCAAACTCACAGTTGCGGGTGATAAGATGACAGCGGTAATTACACTAAGCGGGTCGGGCTTCGACCACCTCTACATGGGAACTGCGGCAGACGCGGAAAAAGCAGCGGAAAGCGATCTTATAGCCTTCACCGAAAACGCTGAAGGCAAGCACGTTTATACTATTCCCGTTGAAGCTCTCGACAAGCCGATAAAGTGCGCAGCACAGAGCCTTAAGAAGGGTACTTGGTACGACCACGAGATAACCTTTAAATCTGAGGGTATAGCATAAAAAGAATGATAAATGAATTTGTTTACCGCGGCGGAAAGTATCTCCGCTGCGGTTATACTACGGGTTCGTGCGCAGCAGCCGCTTCAAAGGCGGCTGCTATATGCGTTTTATCGGGACAGAAGATCACGGCTGTCGAATTATCGACGCCGAAATGCATAATGCTCACTCTTGATGTTCTCGAACCCGAATTTACAGCAGATCATGCGAAATGCGCAATAAAAAAAGACAGCGGCGATGACCCCGATATTACAAACGGCATACTCGTTTACGCGAAGGTAACGAAGACTGAAAGCGGTATAATCATCACCGGCGGCGAGGGCATCGGAAAGATCACAAAAGCGGGACTTGATCAGCCTGTCGGCGAGTACGCGATAAACTCCGTTCCGCGAAAAATGATAACAGATGCGGTTTTGGAAGTTGCCGCAGAATACGACTACAACGGCGGATTTGAGATAGAGATAAGCATTCCCGGCGGCGAAGAAATTGCAAAGAAAACATACAATCCGCGGCTCGGAATCGTCGGAGGTATCTCCGTCATCGGCACGAGCGGCATAATCGAGCCTATGAGCAACGCCGCGCTCGTTGACACGATACGGACTGAACTTAATATGAGAAAAGCCGAGGGACACGAAAACGTGTTCTTCACCCTCGGAAATTACAGTGAGAATTTTATCGCGCGGGAGCTCCCGTTCGATGTCGAAAAAAGCGTCAAATGCAGCAACTTCATCGGTGACGCTGTCGACATCGCGCTTGAACTCGGCTTTCGCG
>CAMVEM010000144.1 GCA_947166515.1 uncultured Clostridia bacterium
GCTCCCGTTCGATGTCGAAAAAAGCGTCAAATGCAGCAACTTCATCGGTGACGCGATCGACATCGCGCTTGAACTCGGCTTCCGCGGGATTTTGATAATAGGTCATATCGGAAAACTCGTTAAGCTCGGCGCGGGGATAATGAACACCCATTCTGCGCAGGCTGACGGACGAATGGACGTTCTCGTTACCTGCGGAGTTCTCGCGGGCGCGGAGCTTCCGGTGCTGCAGAAACTACCCGACTGCGCGACAGTTGACGCATCGCTTGATATTCTTAACGAAGCTGGATATATGCAGAAAACGCTCGATGTTCTCGCCGTTCGCGCGGGATTTTACCTCGAAGCCAAAGTCAAGGGAGCGGCAGAAATCGCGGCTCTGATGTTTTCGGACAAGCACGATATTCTTGTTAAAACAGCGGGGGTTGACGAGCTTATAAATACGATCTCCGAAAGCTATTAGACTGTCATTTTTCCTCCATTAGTGACAGTAAAAGGTTTTCTTCCCCCGCCTTCGGCGGTGGGAAGAAAACAAATCATCTTATGAGATCTGGTGGAACGAAAAACGAATAAAAGGATGTTGATACAATGGTTGATTTTGTTGGAGCGGGCTGCGGTGCGGCAGACCTTATAACTGTGCGCGGAATGCGGCTGATACAGTCTGCCGATGTGATAATTTACGCGGGCTCGCTTGTGAATCCGGAGCTGCTCGGATTTGCGAAGGAAGGCTGTGAGATACATAACAGCGCGGAAATGTCGCTTGAGGAAATTATAGATACGATACAAAAAGCCGAGCATGGCGGAAAACACACGGTACGTCTCCAGACGGGCGATCTTTCGCTGTACGGGGCGCTTCGCGAGCAGACGGACAGGCTCGATGAACTCGGGATTGAGCACCGCGTGACCCCGGGAGTGAGCTCGATGTTCGGGGCCGCTTCGTCGCTTAAAGCGGAGTACACGCTGCCGTCAGTTTCGCAGTCGTTAATAATCACGCGCATGGCGGGGCGAACGGAAGTCCCCGAACGTGAGAGCATTGAGAGCTTCGCGGCGCATGGAGCGACTATGGTTATATTCCTTAGTGCAGGAATGACCTCGGAGCTTTCGGAGCGGCTTATTAACGGCGGCTACGCCCCCGAAACACCCGCCGCGATAGTTTACAAGGCAACATGGCCGGACGAGAGAGTGCTTCGCTGTACAGTCGGAACGCTTCACGAAACGGCTGATATCTGCGGAATTAAAAAAACCGCGCTGATAATCGTCGGAAATGTTCTCGGGAGCGATTACGAGCTTTCAAAGCTGTACGACAAGACGTTTGAAACGGAGTTCAGAAAGGCGACAAAATGAATGTTGCAATAATTTCGTTCACTGAAGACGGACGAAGAATTTCGAAACGTCTTTCGGCAGGAATGCCGGGCAGTACACGTTTCTGCTATCACAAGCACAGCGACAATGGCACCGAAATATTCATGGATTTATCCGCTCTTATCATGGATATTTTCGATAAATACGACGCTCTTGTTTTTATATGCTCGGTAGGAATAGTTGTACGCGCTGTCGCTCCGCACATTCGTTCAAAGACGACAGATCCGGCTGTTGTAGCGATTGATGACTGCGGGAGATTCGCGGTATCTGTTCTTTCGGGTCATCTCGGAGGTGCAAATGAACTGACGAAAAATATTGCGGAGATCGTCGGAGCTGTGCCGGTGATAACGACTTCGACTGATACACACGGGCTGTTCTCGCCCGACGTTTTCGCAAAGAAAAACAGCCTTGTGATTTTCGATATGAACGCTGCGAAAGCAGTTGCGGCGGCAATCCTGAACGGCGATAAAATTGGCGTAAAATGTGCATATCCGCACTCGGAAATGCCCGCGGAACTAAAAAAATGTGACAGTGGAAATATCGGTATTTGCATATCCGGAAATGCGGGCGAAAAGCCGTTTGATACAACGCTGAATCTGATGCCGAAAAATCTGATAGTCGGTATCGGCTGCAAAAAATTTACGCCCTGCGACGTGATAATAAAGCACATAATGAGTGTGTTTTCAGAAAACAGACTTGATATCCGCAGAATTTCGGCTGTCGCAACGATAGACATTAAAGCAGATGAACCGGGGCTGATCGCGTTTTGTGAGCAGTTCGGACTTCCGCTGAAAACATATTCTGCGGACGAGCTGATGAGGGCGGAGGGTGAGTTTTCTCACTCTGATTTTGTCGAGAAAACGACAGGCGCGGACAACGTCTGCGAGCGGGCTGTGGTCTGCGCGGAAGGCAGTTTAATTATCCCGAAAACCGCTCAGAACGGCATTACTGCAGCATTTGCGGAGCTGCCCGTTTATATTGATTTTGCAAAGGAATGATTTTATGCTATACATAGTTGGTATCGGCTGCGGAAGCGCCGAAGGTTTGACAGGCGAAGCCAAAGCCGCGATAGAACGCAGTTCGCTGATAGTCGGATATACGGTTTACAACGAGCTTCTGCGTCCGCTGTTTCCCGATAAGGAATTCCACGCGACAGGCATGAGACAGGAAAAAGAGCGTGTCATATTCGCGCTTGAACAAGCGGCGTGCGGACTTGATGTTTCGCTTGTATGCAGCGGCGACGCAGGAGTTTACGGAATGGCTTCACTCGCGTTTGAACTTGCGGAAGTTTACAAAGATATTGATATAAAAGTCGTTGCGGGAGTAACCGCTGCGCTTTCCGGTGCAGCTTTGCTCGGCTCTCCGCTCACAAACGATTTCGCAGTCATCAGTCTGTCCGATCTGCTGACGCCGTGGGAGGTCATCGAAAAGCGCGTTGAAGGCGCTGCAATATGTGATTTCGCGATAGCTATATACAATCCGATGTCACACAAGAGAACCGATAATCTGCGCAAAGCCTGCAATATAATCCTGAAATACCGTTCAGCGGATACCCCGTGTGGAATTGCGGCAAACATCGGGCGCGAGGGTGAGAATTGCAGAATACTCACGCTCGGAGATCTGCAAGATTCAGTTGTAGATATGTTCACGACCGTATTTATCGGCAACTCCGTGACTCGTGTGATAAACGGAAAACTAGTTACCCCGAGAGGCTACAGGCTATGAAGAAAATACTGATTTTCGGCGGTACGACCGAGGGTCGCGAGCTTGCGGAGTGGTGTGCAACAAACGGCATTCACGCGGATGTTTCGGTTACTACCGACTACGGCGCAAGACTTCTCGGAAACGGTGAAATGCTGAATGTGTTCACGGGAAAGCTCGACTGCGGTGAGATGAAAACGCTGATAACTGCGGGCAATTACGCGGCCGTTGTTGACGCGACTCACCCCTACGCGACCGAAGCTACTGCGAACATACGCGAGGCTTGCAATTGCACCGGAATGCAATACTATCGTCTTGCACGAGAGGAATGTAAATTATCAGGAACGTGCGTTGATAATCTTGAAGAGCTGATAACAGATCTGAACTCTACCGAAAAGACGATACTCAGCACTCTCGGCAGCAAAGAATTTTCGATATTTGCAAAAGTGAATGACTGCAAAAAACGCGTGTGGTTCAGGGTTTTACCGACGGCAGATATTGCTGATATCTGCGACAGATATGGTTTTGATAAAACTCATATCATAGCGGAAAAACCGCCGTTTTCGACAGAAGCAAACATTGAGCATATAAGACGCAGCGGTGCGGAAATACTTGTGACAAAAGAATGCGGGATCAAGGGTGGCTACCCTGAAAAAATCGCCGCCGCAAAGGAATCGGGAATCGAAACAATAACTGTAAAACGCCCCGCAGATAGCGGGTTTTCATTTAACGAATTAACGAAAATTTTAGGTGAAAACTTATGAAAATATACATTGTCGGTATCGGTATGGACGGTGAAAAAACGCTGACTGCCGAAGCGGAAAAAGTAATAGAAAACGCAGAAGTGCTTATTGGCGCAAAGCGTATGACAGAGCCGTTTACGACGCTCGGAAAACAGATTTTCGAGTGCTGGAAGGCAGATGACATCTGTTCATATCTCGACAGCTCCGATTGCAGAACAGCATCAATCCTGATGTCGGGTGACTGCGGATTTTTCAGCGGTGCGGAAACTCTTGTAAAGCAGCTTTCAAGGTATGATACGGAGATCATCGCGGGTATTTCCACACCCGTTTATATGTGTTCAAAACTTGGCATTCCGTGGCAGGATATGCACTTTGTGAGTCTGCACGGAGCGGATGCGAATATCGCGACGAATGTTCGGAGATATGCTCAATGTTTCTTCTTGCTCGGCGGAAGCGTTACTCCTGCGGATATCTGCAAAAGGCTTTGCGAATACAGTTCAAGCAACGTCATTGTGCATATCGGAGCGCGGCTTGCATACCATGACGAGCGTATTATAAGCGGTTTTGCAAGTGAGCTAACAGATGTAAGCTGTGACGGGTTGTGTGCGGTAATAACCGAAAATCCGGAGCCCGAAAACCGCATTCGTACCGGCATTTCTGACAGCGAATTTGAACGCGGAAATATACCGATGACGAAATCCGAAATACGCGCGGTACTTGCATCAAAGCTCGGGATATGCTATAATGATATCGTCTGGGATATAGGCTGCGGCACCGGGTCGGTCAGCGTGGAATGCGCGCTCGCGGCGTACGACAGAACGGTATTTGCTGTTGACAAAAACGAGGAAGCTGTTTCACTCACAAAGCGAAATGCGCTGAAATTCGGCTGCGACAATATCCGTGTCGTAAGCGGTTCGGCTCCCGATGTACTTCTCGGACTTCCCCGCCCCAACAAGGTTTTTATAGGCGGCGCGAATGGAAATATTTCTTCGATAATTGACGCGGCGCTTGAAGGTGACAATTCCCCGAAAGTCGTTATCACTGCCGTGTCTCTCGAAACGCTGAACGAAGCTGTTAAAGCCATGAAAGCGCATAACATGACGTCGGAAATAACGCAGATATCGGCGGTGCGCTCGCGGGTGTTTGGAAGCCACACCATGCCTGATCCGCAAAGTCCTGTGTTCATCATCGAAGGAGATGCGAAATGAGACGGATAATTATTGCGGGAACGCACAGCGGGTGCGGGAAAACGACCGTTACCTGTGCGGTACTTGCGGCTCTGAAATCCCGTGGGATGAATGTCGAAGCGTTCAAGTGCGGTCCCGATTACATAGACCCAATGTTTCACCGCAAAGTTATCGGCGTGCAATCGCACAACCTCGACAGCTTTTTCTGTGATGACGACACGCTGAAATATCTGCTTAACGAACACACGCAAAACAGCGATATTGCTGTCATTGAGGGTGTTATGGGTTTCTATGACGGAGCGGACGGACGCGGCTCGGCATACTCGCTTTCACAGATAACTGACACGCCCGCAGTTATCGTGATAGATTGCCGCGGAATAAGCGATTCGATAGGTGCTGTGATGCGCGGATTTCTTGAATACCAGCGGCCGAACAACATAGCCGGCTTCATATTCAACCGACTTCCCGAACGGCTGATACCACTCGCAAAAAAGCTGTGCGACGATCTTGGGACAAAGTATTTCGGTTTCCTGCCAAAAACGGATATTACGATAGAAAGCAGGCATTTAGGGCTTGTCACGGCAAACGAGATCGCGGACATAAAAACAAAATTACAGAAGCTCGGCGAGATCGTAGAAAAACATATTTGTTTAGACGACATTTGCAAAATTCAAACACCGTTATTCCAGGAATTCAGAGTTCCCGAATTGCCGAAAAGCTGCGAAAATAAGCCTGTTATAGCTGTTTCAAAAGATCGCGCTTTCTGCTTCATTTATGATGATAATATCGAACTGCTGAAAAAGCTCGGCTGCGAGATACGATATTTTTCGCCGCTCGATGAATCGAAAACACCAGAAAACGTTAACGGCTTGTATCTGTGCGGAGGCTATCCCGAATTGTACGCGGAAAGGCTTTCAGCGAACACTGAAATGCTTACTGATATACGACACAAGATAAATAACGGTCTGCCGACGATAGCCGAGTGCGGAGGATTTATGTACCTGCACGACACCTTCACGGATATGAACGGGAACGAATTCACCGGCGCGGGTATCATTCACGGAAAGGCTTTCAGAACTGACAAATTACAGCGTTTCGGATATGTTGAATTGTCCTCTGACAGAGACAATTTATTATGTAAAGCCGGAGAAAATTTCCGCGCACACGAGTTTCATTATTTCGACAGTACCGATTGCGGCTCGAACATGACCGCACGAAAATCTGACGGACGCGAATGGAAATGTGTTCACGCGAACAGCACATTGTATGCGGGATTCCCGAACCTGTATTTTTACTCTGATACAAAAATTGCCGAACGATTTGTCTCCGCTTGTATAAATTTCAAGGAGAAAAATGAACAGAATAACTGAGATAAAACCAGCCGACAAATCCGCTTACAATGCGGCAAAAGAGCGTTGGGACAGCGTAGCGAAACCGCTCGGAAGTCTAGGACTTTTCGAGGAATCAGTATGCAAAATAGCTGCTGTACAAGGCACTCCCGATGTTGACATAAGCCGTCGTGCAGTCGTTGTTTTCTGCGCCGACAACGGTGTTGTAAGCGAGAGAGTTTCGCAGTCCGACAGCTCCGTGACATCGCTCTGCGCACGTGAAATAGCCGAAGGGCACTCGAATATTAACGCGCTTGCGAAAGTTTACGGCGCGGATGTTGTTGCAATAGATATTGGAATTGCCGAAGAACTGAATTGTGCGAAACTGCTTGACAGAACGATCGCACACGGAACAAAAAATATTGCAGTCGGTGCGGCAATGACAATGGAAGAAACCGAACGCTCGATCTGCGTCGGAATGGACATTGTAAAAAAGTTGAAGGATTCCGGTATAAATATCATCGTGAGCGGCGAAATGGGTATAGGTAATACGACGACCTCCGCGGCAATTGCTTCGGTTCTTCTCGGACTTGAGCCAAGTGAAGTAACAGGGCGCGGTGCCGGGCTTGACAGCGCAGGGCTTGCACGTAAAATATCGGTCATTGAACGTGCGATAGAGGTCAATAAACCCGATAAGAAAGACCCGCTTGATGCACTCGCAAAGCTCGGCGGATTCGATATTGCAGGAATAGTCGGACTTTTTCTCGGAGGCGCATTTTATAATGTTCCCGTGGTTATTGATGGCGCTATTTCCGCGGTTGCTTCATTACTTGCAAAGCGCATTGCACCCGACTGTACGGACTATATGCTCGCAAGCCACGTTTCCGCCGAGCCTGTCGGAAAACTGCTGCTTGACGAACTCGGATTAAAGCCCGTGATAACTGCGGAAATGCGGCTCGGTGAGGGTACGGGCGGAATCATGCTGCTGCCGCTTCTTGACGGCGCGTTAAGCATTTACAACAACGCTCACAGGTTTGATGATATAGGACTCGAAAGGTACACTGAAAAAAAATGACAACACTGATAACAGGCGGCTCGAAGTGCGGAAAATCCCGGCTCGCGGAGCAGTTGCTCGATAACTGTGAAAATAAATTCTATATTGCAACGATGAGACCATTTGGAGAAGAGGCGTTCGCTGCGATTGAAAGGCACCGGAAAATACGCGCTGGAAAAGGCTTTGTGACAATTGAAAAATACACAGATATACACGAAATAAATGTGCCGGAAAACAGCGCAGTTCTGCTCGAATGTATGGCAAATCTCTGCGCAAATGAGATGTTCCGGAACGAAGAAATATGCGACCCGACAGAGCTGATAATGCGCTGCATTCAGCACCTTCAAATCTGTGCGGAAACGCTTGTCATCGTCACCAACAACGTAGGCTCCGACGGCATTGATTACTGCGAAAAAACGAATAAATACATCGAATTTATGGGGCGGCTGAACGCGATCGTTTCAGCTATTTCCGACAATGTTGTCGAGTGCGTTTACGGCGTTCCTGTTGTTTTGAAAGGCAAATTATGATTATATTAAAATCTTTCGCGAGTGTGTTTCTGATGTACTCGCGAATACCCATGCCGCGCGTGGAATGGAAGGAAGAAAACCGAAGATACGCGCTGTGCTTTTTTCCGATTAT